>JAQWLS010000020.1 GCA_029247135.1 Dehalococcoidia bacterium
GGCGGCTCCAATTAGTACGGATAGTGCCACTCCCCAAGTGGCTCCGGCGGTCACGCCAAGAATCGATGAATCGGCTACTGGATTCCTAAATAATGTTTGCATCTGCAAACCAGCAACTCCTAATGATCCCCCCACCAGAACCGCAGTGATAGTGCGTGGTATTCGAATTTGCCAGACTATGGTGTTCCAAGCCTCGCGATTGCTTTCTCTTGAGAATAAAATATTGTCTATTTCAGAAACTGGAATTTTTATGGACCCGAGGGCAATGCCACAGAAGATCAAGATCGCCAGAGCAACTGCGCATAAAACGACTGCAACTGGGGTATCTCTACTTAGCATTGCTTCGGATAGGTTAGTGGCATTGAAAATTCTGTTTCAGCTTGGTATTTTGGACTTCTTCAAGAGTAATGCATGGCCATACCGGATCATTTGTTCGGTAGTTGCCGATACCACTCGAATCTGTGCTCATTCATAAGGTCAGGATGAGCGATTTTTACTAGGTCAGCGAGGAGTAAATCTGGTCGCGATGCAGCACGCTCAAAGTAGTCGTCTGCACCCTGTTCGTTGACAAGTAGTGTATGAGTCCAGACGTTGCTTTCTTTCACGGAATCCAACTCTCCATATCGGGGATCTTCCGAGAGCCCCTCTTCAATGGTTGTCCACTGTGTTGGTGCATTTATCCATATGTCAGCGGTCACTCCTTCAGCTATCACAGATTCAAGATCAAGATAAAGTGAACCAGTGTCTGGTGTTTGGCTCCAAACATATTCAATGTTCGCGTCCTTCAGTAAGTTTGCAACGTAAGACGCACCGCCAGGCGCGTAGAAAGTACCTTGAAATGCTGAACCGGCCAAAGCGACTACATCAGAACGCGCTTGCGCCGCTCTCTCAGTGATTTCTTCGTAGTTTTTTACGATCGTATTTATAAAAGACTTACTTGTAAGTTCTTGATTTAGCAAACTGCTCGTTACGAGCATCCATTCTGCCCGACCAAGTGCCGAAGTTTCTTGCCAGTCCATCCAATTAATTACAGGGATATTTAGTTCAGCTAACTTTGTGTACGCGGGGTCAGAGAACCCGTTTGACATCAGGACATCTGGATTTGATTCAATTACTACTTCGGTCCCAACTTCAAAATTGGCGGCAAATTCTACGACCTCGTTGGTTTTTACGTGGTCTATTATCTCTTTAGATGATATGAAGGCGGCTTGACCAATACCTTTGATCTTAGCCACGGATCCTAACTCAATAAAACTAGGATACTGAGTGGTTGACGATAAAAACACAGACTCAATAGGGATTGTGATAGTGGGAAAGATTGTGTCCGGGATAGGTGCACCGCACTGGACGAGCACGAATGATTGATCTGCTGTGCTGTCGGTAGCGTTGATTGTGAGAATTTTGAAAGAGTTATGGTATTCAAGCGAAAATCCATTGGCATAATTCACATTAGCTTTATCAGGAAAATAGTCAGTGTCAGAATTAAATTCACCATCAGGAATACAGGATGATGTGCGATTAACTGTGGGTGATGGCGCCAGGGTACTAGTCACGGTAACATCTGCTGCGCTTGACTGAACAGTTGGGATTACAGTCGAAGAGTCTTCAATGTTTGCGTTAGCCTCGCATCCGAGTGTGAATAACAGGCCGGCAAAAACTAATAAAGAAAACCAGATTGCTCTTTTTTGACTTGAATATATTAAGTGACGGATCATAGATCAGTGCCTCCCGTTTCCACGCGGTGTGGTCTTTTGATATAAATTCAAGTAGGTCGACCTGACTGACCAACGAAACGAATGTTTGCTGGATCTACAGTTGCGGGACAGTATCGGGCTCTCACCGAATTTCGCCTGACCTGAATTAATTTAATACTAGGTGAATAAATCAGTAGCCACAATTATGTTGTAATAGCAGCCTAACTCGACAACATTTATGGAATTTAATCTCGCATATTGTAGACATCTGCTATTGATTGTAGAACCAAGTCACAGAGCACACCGGTTCTTATTTGTGCACGACTGGTCTCAACCGAATTTAAGCTTTTTTGCCTACTTAATTCTTTCGTAGTTTCTTCGATTTGTCGTCGAAAGTAGATGAACGCATTAACGGCTTTTGAGAGAGACATATTTTGCTTGTAAAGCAGCATTCCATATTCCTGACCAATCGCTGCAATTTCTCGTTCGGCGTCAGGGCTCTTTCGTTGTGAAATTATATAATCATCAGCGAGCGCAATAAGTCGAGATCCGATTCGTCTGAAGTCTTCTCGATCGTCGGCTTTAAATTGGTTATTCCA
The DNA here is from genome assembly GCA_029247135.1 of Dehalococcoidia bacterium. Lineage (GTDB taxonomy): Bacteria > Chloroflexota > Dehalococcoidia > UBA2979 > UBA2979 > UBA2979. The sequence continues at coordinate 2,294 of JAQWLS010000020.1, forward strand.
CGAGGCATCCTTCGGGTTATGTGCAAGCGATCTGCGCACGCGTGACACCACGGCGCTGCTAATTGTTGCTCGTGATCCATTTCCGTTAGACGAGATGATCGTGTCGAGCTCACTGACCGAAAAACGTCGATGGCCTCCAGCAGTTCGGTAGGATGGGACCTGACCGTTGTCTGCCCAGCGCCTTAGCGTGGATGCGTTGACGCCGAGCCGCTTCGCCGCAACTGTGAGCCGAACTCTGCTTTCAAGTGATTCGTCTAACCGGACCATATTAAACTCCAAAGAATGTTATTTGGTGTTTCCTCAAGAAAACGAATCTAGCTATTCGTTGGATCCGAAACTTCATAGAAATACTAACTCAGAAATGCAAGTTTTGATCATCAGAATAGATGCGAATTTTGAAATTTATTGCATATAGTGTTGTCCGGCACGCTGCCTTTGTAGGCTATGATGAATTGGAAGCTGTGGATGACTGTATGGATCGTCGTATTGCGCACTTTGACTTAGACGCATTCTATGTCGCCGTTGAGCGGGTGGAGAACCCAAAACTGATAAACGTTCCAGTGTTAGTCGGTTGGCCAGGCGCACGCGGTGTGGTTGCAACCGCTTCGTATGAAGCGAGACAATATGGATGTCATTCGGCTCAGGCAATGCGTCAAGCACTACAGAAATGTCCAGAGGCAATTGTTATAAGCCCTAACATGACAAAATATCGAGAGTACTCGGACGCATTCCACGAAATATTGCTTGAGCGAACTCCTCTCGTAGAACCTGCTGGACTTGATGAGGCTTACGTGGACTTGTCCGTGCTGGCTGCTAACGGGCTTGGTGAGCCAATATCGGTCGCGCAGGAATTGCGACAGACAGTCTTGAATTCTCTTGGATTGACAGTCTCCGTCTGTATCGCGGGATCCAAGCCAACTGCTAAAATCGGCTCGGCATATGTTAAACCAGATGGGTGTCTTGAAATTCCGATTGGGACAGATGCTGCATTTTTATCAACTTTACCTGTTCGAACAATGCCATCTGTTGGTCCAAAATTCCAGCGTGCGCTATTGGAAATGGGAATTAACACTATTGGTGAACTTGCTGACACAGATTCAAAATGGCTTGAGATGCGATTTGGTAGACAAGGATTATTGACAAAGAAACGAGCCCAAGCAAAAGACACCTCTGTAATACGCCATCTACCTGGACAGAGAAAGTCGATTTCTAGAGAATCGACTTTCTCTGAAGATTTATCGATGGCTACTGATATATTGGCACAATTATTTAAACTGAGTGAGGCCATTTCTAATGACTTGCGTGATAGCCGACGAGCAATTCGAACTATCTCGGTGAAAATTCGATGGTCTGATTTTGAGGTCATCACACGTCAGCGAACACTTGAACACAGTGTGCATAGTCACAAACAAGTACATCCAGTTGCAAAAGATCTTCTGGAGACCGAGTTGAAAATTAATCGAAGCCGTGGGGTACGGTTACTCGGCATCGGATTAAGTAATTTTACTGATGAGCAATTTCAGCTTCCACTAGTATCTGGACCAACGGAGAGAGTTATTCGTGATAAATCGATCGAAACGGCGATACAGAAAATTCACGGTAAATTTGGATCAGATGCGATTAGGCGGGGTCATTAGCTGGAGAGTCGTCACCGTCTACGCTATGGTTTGGATTTTCGAGTTCATCCGCTGTAATTTCGGCTACTGCCTCAGCCTCAGTTGATCCAGACCTTACCCTTCGTACTATCGCCACTGCAGCCGCAGCTATTATCGCAGACGACAATGCAGCCCCTCCAGCAACGACCATATGTCTGCGCTTTACATCTGGAAATCTATCAAGCGTTTTATGAGCCAGACGTATCGCGTTTTGTGCCACATCTTCGATACGTTCGCCGCTGGAATTACCTGGGCTACTTGCCATTATGCTCACGACCCCTGATCTGCCTGAGTAGATGCGCTGAATGAAGAACCGCGTACATGGCTTCAGACCCTTTATTTCCAACTGACCCACCTGCACGCTCCATGGCGTCGTCTAGATTGTCAGTAGTCAAAACCCCGAATGAGACGGGGACACGACTTTCTGTAGTAGCTTTCATAAGTCCTCTGGCAGCTTCCGTAGCTACGAACTCAAAATGCGGAGTGCCGCCACGGACTATGGCACCCACCGCACAAATCGCCTCAAAGTTTTTGGAGCTAGCCAGCTCTAGGCTGATTAGTGGTAATTCGAAGGCACCAGTGGTCCAATAAATCTCAATATCGGACTCAGAAACACCTAGTTCCAACGCAGTCCTACAAGCACCTTCACTGAGAAGTTTTGTTATCTGATCATTAAAAAGCGGGACTACAATCGCAACTCTTAGCCCTGCAGCCGAGAAATCATCAAGACCATGCGTGCGCATCGTACTATACCCCACTGTCAGGCATTTGTTGTTCAAGAATATGACCCATCTTGTCTCGTTTTGCTGCCAGATAACTGATATTGTGGGGGTTTGCAGCTACCTCGATAGGGACTCTCTCGACGACCTCTAATCCATATCCATCTAAACCAGCGCCACGTATTGCACCAACGGCTTCAAGCTCCTGTATTTTTATGGGGCTGTTGGTCATCAGTCGCATTTTGCGAACACCCAGATCCACTAGGATTTGAGCCCCGATCCCGTACTCTCTTCCTTCAGCTGGCAGGCCAAGAGCTTCATTTGCCTCGAAAGTATCCATTCCTTGCTCTTCTTGCAGACGGTAGGCCTTCAGTTTATTGTGAAGCCCGATTCCTCGACCTTCTTGATCCATATAAAGAATTACACCACGGCCAGCTTCTGCAACTAAGTTCATAGCTGAATTTAGTTGCTCACCGCAGTCACACCGAAGCGAACTAAAGGAGTCGCCGGTGAGGCATTTGTCATGGACACGAACCAGTATTGGGTCAGGTGAGTCGAGATCTCCCATCACGAGGGCCACGTGCTCCTTCGTGTCGATTAACGTTCGATATCCGACTGCTCTGAAATCGCCATGTATGGTTGGGAGCGAAGTCTCCTCGACTCGTTCAATAAGTCTTTCTTTCGCAAGACGATAAGATATCAAATCAGCGACAGTGATGATTTTTAGTGCGTGCTTCTCTCCAAAAACTTCCAGTTCAGGCATTCGTGCCATAGTTCCATCATCATTCATTATTTCGCATACGACAGCCACTTCCTCTAAACCAGCTAGTCTGCAGAGATCCACGGAAGCTTCTGTCTGTCCAGCTCGGACAAGTACTCCACCGGGTTTTGCTCGGAGCGGGAAGATATGGCCGGGTCTTGAAAAATCGTCAGCGGTGGCATCAGGGTCTGCTAACAGTTGAATGGTGCGTGATCGATCAGCCGCAGAGATTCCTGTTGTCACACCTTCTCTCGCTTCCACGGAAACTGTAAATGCAGTACCTAATGGTGCCGTGTTTTTTTCGGCCATTGGTGGCAGGTCAAGCTGGTCCGCTCGTGCCTCGGTGAGTGGTACACATATCAAGCCTCGTGCATGTGTCACCATTAGATTTACAATTTCAGTTGAGCAAAATTCTGCGGCTATAACAATGTCGCCTTCGTTTTCTCGGTCTTCGTCGTCTGTGACGATGATGGCTTTTCCAAGTCGGAGTTCTTCAATCGCTTCTTCAACACTAATGTGGATTGAATCCAGCGTAGCTTGGCTAGACATATTATGAGACTCCCCGATTATCTAATTCTATTTCTATTGCAGCTTGTATCATTGGTTGCATAAACTGCGCTATGTACCGCGCCATCATATCTGTTTCTAGATTTATGAGGTCACCCGCCATTCGTTTAGTCAGATTTGTATGCTCCTGAGTATATTGGACTAGTGAAACTGAAAACGATTCTTCATCTTTTGCCATGACTGTGAGAGATGCCCCGTCGACACATACGGGACCTTTCATTGCAATGTATTGTAAATATTCTTCACCAACCTGATACCGAGCGATTAAAGCATCACTATCTGGAGTTAGTGATAACAACGTGCATGTAGTTTCTACAACGCCCCTGACGATGTGGCCAGAGAGCGAAGTTTCCGTAGTTACCGAAGGTTCAAGGTTTACGGAGCTTCCTGTGACAGCTTGATTAAGGTTGGAGCGTTTAAAAGTCTCAGGCATCACATCAAAGACCAGAGAGTTCGGATTAATTTTCCGAACCGTCAAATCCACTCCGTTGACTGATATGGAGTCACCGAGCTTCGCATCATCTCTGATTTGACCGCAACCGATATCTAGTTCGCCACCAATTTTATGGAGAATTGTTCCAACTTCAGTAATGATTCCCGTAAACATAGTGTCTGTAATTTACTTGCTTTCGTTCCAATAGGGTATGCCTGTGACATAGATATCATCACCAAGTGGTTCAATCCGGAGATCGTTCAGTCGGGTAATCTCGTTCATTTGCCAGGCACCATGACCATGCACTGCGCTAGGCGATGTGGTGCCACCCATGATGGCTGGCGCAAGAATTGCGTGAACTCGATTGACTAATTTCTGATCGAAAAGTGTTCCTAAAATCTCTGCACCGCCTTCAAAAAGGACATTTTCAATTTGCAGGGCTCCCAACTCCTCGAGCGCTGACTGCATATTAACCTTTCCATTTTCATCTTTGTCGATGATTAGCACTGAGCTCGCACTTTCTCTAACTTGATCTTGCCATTTTTCTGAGCTGGAGTTTGTGGTTAATACAAGAGTATTAGCGCCAAGAACCGCCGACTGAGCAGAGATTCGTCCTCTCGAATCAAATACGATACGAAGCGGTTGAAGACTTTTGTCAGCTAGGTGCCCGTGGGGTCGGGCTGTAAGCTTCGGGTCGTCAGCGATGATAGTCCCAGACCCGACTGCAATTGATTGGATTTCTGTTCGGAGCTGATGTGACCAATCGCGGGCTATGCTGCCAGATATCCATTGTGATTCTCCACTTGAGGATGAAATCTTGCCGTCTAATGTTGCCGCAAATTTGACTGAAACAAAAGGCTTGCTTGATTGAATAAAATGGAAAAACGCTTCATGCAGCTCGCTAGCTTGATGTCTGCCA
>JAQWLS010000027.1 GCA_029247135.1 Dehalococcoidia bacterium
CAACGGGTGATCCGTTGTCCACGGTCGACTCAATTTTTTCTATTACTTGGTAAATCTCATTATCCAAAGGGAGGCTCAGATAGGTAAGAGAAACGATTACGTCGATGAATGCAGGAAATAATGTCCCGGCTGGGATGCCAACGAGTCGGACAGAGTGTCCGGCGGATCGAGCAACTATCGTTGGCGCTACGGAAACAAAATCTTGCTTGGCTCTTTTTGCAAACGTGTCAATGTCGTATGGCGTGAAAGATATAGCCGGATGCAGTGAGGTGATTTGTCGGACGAGATTTGTCATCTCGAGACCATGACGCGCGTCGTCGCGATCACTTCTGTAAATTGAACTCGTTGGGCGTGACCAGACGTCGAGCGAGAGTCTTCTTTGAATATTTTGTTGCAACGTTGAGGCAAGTTGCGCTTCGGCTTCTTTCGATAACGGATTTTCCACATTTTTGGTATTATCAGTCGTAGTCGACTTTACTTTTTTTGACATGTATGTAGCCCTCAGGATTTTTCATTTATCATTTTTAATTTTTCGTCTGCCAGTTTCCATCTTTGGAGTGCAGTGAAGAAAGTAAGTACTGTCAAAAGAATTAATCCCTGCGATACAAGATTGAAGACGAGTAATCCACTTATGAGAATGATTCGCTCAGGTCTTGTGAACCAGCCGTCATTTAACTCTAGGCCGAGCCCTTCTGCTCGAGCTCGAATATAGGACACAAGAAGAGATCCTACGACGGCTCCGAAAGAGAACAACACTATGCTTTTATCTTGAATTGACCAGCCTAAATAGAGGATACCAGCCATGATCAGCGCTTCTGATATTCTGTCAGCAACCGAGTCCAACAGTGCCCCTCGATCAGAGCTTGAGTTACTTTTCCGCGCCAGTGCCCCATCGAATAAATCTAAAAGCGAGCTGAGAAAGAAAATTACTCCACCTAGAAGAAGATTGCCTTGTGCAACTAGAATCATTGCTGGGATACATCCGATTAACCCAGCGACTGTAATCATTGCTGGCCTGATGCGGAGTGCAATCATCCCATCAATGACAGGCGTAATAATTTTACCAAGCAACTTCCGCCCAGCATCTCGAATATTGCTCACAATAGAATTAGGATTAATCATCTGAGCTCATCGTTTCACTAATTGATAGGAAACAAATCCTAGGATTAGAGCTAAAGCGATGGTTATGAGTCCCACCACTAGTGCGCGCGTGCTATTGCTATTTGCTGAAGCTTCTCTGTTTGTGGGGGTACTAGGGGCTCCCATTGATGAATTTTCTTTGTTAGCTTTAGTGTCACTTGTGATTTTTGTTCCTGTAGCTATTGTGTAAGGCACTTGTGTAGCGGCTGTTTTTGGCGCAGCTTTGATTTCAACTTTTTGAAATTCAATTGGCGCGAGGCCCTCATAAACTCGGTATTGGTTGTAGAAATTATCGAGATCAATTCCATAGATAGTTTGGAACGCACCGTCGGGTGTAGACCCAGCCTTGATTACACTAAATAATTCTGAAAACTTTTGTTCGCCCCAAGTGTTGATTATGAAAACAACCATTGCGTGTGACTGACCATAGAATGCATCTACAGTTTCGCTTGTGTTCGGCGCGCCAACCCCCTCTGTTTTTGGTCTGAAGAGGTTATCTTGGCGCACAGCTTGTTCTAATGCAAATTGTCTTCCAGTTGTAGTTTTTTGAGCGTACACCGCTGTGCCTTCGTCTAACCACGATGGGATTTTGCCGATCGATCCGTCTCCGGCTACATGTGTGACTATGTGAGCTATTTCATGACGAGTAGTATCCGCATAATCGCCACGTGTTTCGTAAATATGGACTAGATCGGTGGCCACTCGGGTTCCTAACGTAGACACGGCTGCGTCAAAGGTCGAACCGCGCGATCTTTGGGCGGCTTCGCCGTTGCTTTCGGTATCCCATATGACCACTCTGACTTTATAAGGTACCTTTACCTGAAGAAGGTTGCTAACACTTTCTAACGCATCTTTTGTAGCTCCGATTCCCGTTACTCCACGTTGGTCATCGCCGTAGTAGAACACTTCGATGTTGTCTGATTGTTTTTTCTTCCAATCAAAACGCCCGTCTAGAAACACATATGTCTGTTTTTCAGTTGTTAGGAGAGTGCTTGTGTCACCTTTTATGATCCAGGAATATGTGATGGTAACTCCAATTGGGATGTACCTGGAGCTATCGTTAGTTGATAGCTCAGTGCTGAAAACTTGGTAGCCGGATTTCCCCTGGGCGTCGATAATTTGCGTTCCACCCACATTTGTTTCAGGTGATTCAACAACGTAATTTAGCTCAATTTCTTCGATCGAAGACGGCGTATCAAGGGTGATCTGGAACAGGATTTTTTTAGGGTCTATCCCTGTAGCTTTCGACTCAATAAGACTTATATCGTCATTGGCCTGAGCTTGAGCTACGCTTGCCGGTTTTTCTGCGATTAGCAAAATCGTGAGAATTGATAGGAGCAAGGATGAGACTAAAACTTTATTGATTTTCAAATTAGTCAACTGATTTTCCTACTTTCTCGTCGAGGTATGAATTTATTAGCGGCATAAGCTCCCCATCGAGGACATCATCAACATTAGAGGTCTCATAATTTGTGCGGAGATCTTTGACCATTCGATATGGATGTAAAACGTATGATCTGATTTGGTTTCCCCAGCCAGCTTCAATGTGTTCACCGCGCAGTTTAGCCTCCTCTTCCTCCCGACGTTTTATTTCTATGTCGAGAAGTCGTGATTCTAATACGAGCATTGCTTGTTCCCTATTTCGGCCCTGCGAGCGCTCGTTCTGGCACGTCACAACTATTCCGGTAGGTTCATGCACTATTCGAACGGCAGTGTCATTTTTTTGAACGTTTTGTCCTCCGTTACCCGAGGCTTTAAAAGTATCTATGCGAAGTTCATCGGTTTTTATGTCTACTACTAGTTCACCATGTTGTGCCTCGGGTACTATTTCAACTAGTGCGAATGAGGTATGCCGTGCCTTGGCGGAGTCAAAGGGTGATATGCGAACCAGTCGGTGGACGCCTTTTTCAGATTGCAGCAGTCCGTAGGCGAAGTCACCGGTGATTTTGATATCAGCGGACTTGATACCAGCTTCGTCACCATTGGTAATAGAAATTATTTCTGTCTTCATTTGCTGTGAATTTGCCCATCGAATGTACATTCGTAGCAGGAGTTCTGCCCAGTCTTGGGCATCTGTTCCGCCGCTGCCGGCATAGACTGAAATGACAGCAGGACGGGTGTCGTAATCTCCTCCTAATTTCAGTCGAAGTTCGAGAGTTTTAAACTCAGTTTCAATTTGATCGAGTGCGGCAATTATTTCAGATTCAAGTTCTTCAGAAGAGTCATCAATGAAAAGTTCAATTAATTCTCGATTTTCATCTAGCGATTCTTCCAAGGATTGCCAAGTCTTAATCTCACGCTCAATTCTCGCAACATCACGCATTATGGTTTTTGCAGTGTCTTGGTTAGCCCAAAAATTAGGTTTTTGTGTTTTTTCGCGAAGAGCGTCCAAGGTCACTTGTTGCGTTGGCAGGTCAAAGTCGCACCTGTACGTCATGAACGCGCGCTGATAATTCTTCGCAACGTTGGATTAGATAATTCATATAAGCATTTTATAGGATATTTGGTTGAGTGCTCGTATGTATTAATGACGGAGACCTCATTCATAGTAGGCGAGGCAGTAAACTAGTTTGATGAGTGCAGAAATTATTGATGGAAGAGCGATTGCCAACGATATCCTTGATGAACTTCGGGTCAGAGTTACCGACCGTAGGGATAGGGGAAAAAGCGTTCCAAAACTTGTGGCGGTAGTAGTCGGTGAGGACCCTGCATCTCGGACATATGTCAGGAATAAATCTCAATCTGCCAGCGATGTAGGAATGGACTCCGATGTTATTGTGGTTCCTGAATCTACAAATAATTCCAACTTGAAGGATATTTTGCAGGACTTGAACAATCGATCTGATGTACACGGTATTATTTTACAGCTACCTATTCCCTCGCATTTAGACGAAGTTGCAGCAATTTCCACCATATGTTTAGAAAAGGATGTAGATGGTCTGACCGACGCAAGCCTAGGTAGATTAACTAGGGGAGATCCGGTTCATTCGCCCGCTACGCCTGCGGGGATAATTGAAATTCTCAAACGATCAAAGATTTCGACAGTAGGATCTCACGTAGTAATAGTAGGACGGTCTATGTTAGTAGGCCGACCGTTATCGATTATGCTTTCACAACGCGGATCCGGCCTCAATGCGATTGTTACTTTAGTGCATACAGGTGCGCATTCACTTGGAGACTTCACAAGAGTTGCTGATATTCTTATCGTCGCTACTGGACAGGTGAATACGATTACCGCGGATTTAGTCAGCACGGGTGCAACAGTCATTGATGTAGGTACTAATTGGATTTCAGACAGTACCCGAAAGAGTGGTCGTCGTTTGGTTGGCGATGTGGATTTTAATGGAGTGCAGACCGTGGCGAGTGCAGTCACGCCCGTTCCGGGCGGAGTCGGCCCAATGACTGTTGCTATGCTGTTGTCAAATACGCTCTCTGCTGCTGTAATGTTGGACGGCGAATGATGCTAGAAACTTCAAAAGCTGGCTCCCATGCAGTCGGAGTAGATATGATCGAGACTGATCGGGTTGGTCGTGTTCTTAGTCGACATCCTGAGAGATTTCTGAAGCGTGTTTATACCGAGGCAGAGATAGCTTTTTGTAGAGGGAGAGTAGCCGAATTGGCGGCCAGATTTGCCGCAAAAGAGGCTCTTATGAAAGCCTTGGGTACCGGCGCAAGGTCAGTAGGTTGGCGCGAAATTGAAGTACTTCCAGATCAGCGTGGTAAACCATTGGTATATCTTTACGGAGGCGCGAGGGCGAGAGCTAACGTTATTGGCCTAACAGCGATAGATATCTCTTTAACTCATTTAATGTCTTTTGCTGTTGCAGTTGTCGTGAGTTTTCAATCTAATCCGGAACAGCGCCACGGAGACGCTCGCGAGAAGTTGTTGATGAGACTTAGAGAGCGTGGGTTACTTGCGGCGACCGAGGGTGATCCTCCAGAAGATGTCGGATTAGATGGTCTGGGTCGTTTTTATTAAAGTGATGGGGTATTTAGGAAGGCAAATTTATGGCTAGCGGACAGATCGTCACTACAGAGCAAATGCAGTCTTTAGAGCGTGAGGCTTTGAAGCATGGTATTACCAACGAGGATCTGATGGAGTCCGCAGGATTAGCTGTAGCGCAAGAATGTTGGATGGCAATGGGAACTATGGAGGGCCGACCTGTTCTTGTAATTTGTGGTCCTGGAACTAATGGATCTGACGCACTTATTGCTGCGCGCCATCTTCATGGTTATGGAGCATCAGTGTTCGTTTATCTGACAGATCCACGAGATGAAGCAGATAGATCATGGGCGGCTGTTCAGGAACTTGGAATACCGTTTGCAGTTGCCAATGCAGATGGTGAATTTGAGGAACTTGAGGTTTTGTTGGAACGAGCAACGATGGTGCTTGATGGAATCTTTGGAATTGGTTTTGATGCAGAAAAACGGCCTATCGATGGTATTTATGCGGAGATTTTAAATCGATTACAGGCAGCTGCTGCTGCAGTCCCTCCAGTCAGAGTTATAGCGGTTGATATTTCTAGTGGATTAAATTCGGACACGGGTCAAGCAGATGCTTGCTCTGTGCCTGCAGAAATGACTGTAACTTTTGGGTTTAGCAAAGTTGGTCATTACGTAGGCGATGGCAGAAAATATAGTGGAAGAACCGTTGAAGTTGATATTGGAATCCCAGGGTCAGCCTTAGAATCTGTTAAAATTCCCTACCAAAGCTTGAGACTTCACGACCTGCGTCGGATTTTGCCTGCCAGGCCAAACGATGGTCACAAGGGGACATTCGGCCGCTTGCTAGTTATAGCTGGATCTAAGAACTATCCCGGAGCTGCTCGTTTGGCGATTGAAGCGGCGGCTCGAACCGGCGTGGGGTCCGTAACACTTGCCGCTCCAGAAAGTATTCAACCTCTTCTAGTGTCACTTCCAGACATCTCCCATATGCCACTGTTCGATGTGGGCGGTTATCTAGGAGGGAAGGCAGCAGCAGAGGAGTTATTGAACGAGTTAAGAACTCGCTCGTTTAAGTCGATATTACTCGGTTCAGGAATAGGTAACAATGAAGACACTGTCGACTTTGTGAGGGAATTTTTAGCTGGACTAGATGAAGTTGTACCAATTGATTTTCAAGGTTTGGTAATTGATGCCGACGGTTTGAATGCACTCGCACTTATTAAAGATTGGCGAACGCTGACTGAGCAAGTAATTATTATCACTCCACACCTTGGCGAAATGGCTACATTAAGTGGATTGCAGGTCGATTACATTAGGCAAAATAAATTGAAAGTTGCTGCGGATTATGCTCAGAAATTACAGTCCACAGTTGTTCTTAAAGGGCCGGGAACGGTGATTTCGAATATCAATGGTGAAGCCAGACTTTCTGATAGTGCCAGCTCAGCTCTCTCTCATGGTGGCACAGGCGATGTGCTGGCTGGGATTACTGGTGGTTTTTTGGCTCAGCAAATTAATTCATACGATGCAGCCAGCGCTGCGGTTTACATGCATGCGGAGGCTGCCCGTCAAGTAAGTGAAGTGTACGGTGATGCGGCTACATTGGCGTCGGATATTGTTCGCGCACTGCCCGAAGCTCGCAAGATTTTAGATCCTCCAACCGCTAATATTTAGGCAATTTGTCTTAATAATGCCGGTGTGGAGTACAATCTCAACTACGGGGAACGGTACCGCTGAATTCAGTCTTCCATGAGGACAGACAGAGAGCGATGGTTGGGTGTTTATGATCGATTCTCGGGTG
>JAQWLS010000077.1 GCA_029247135.1 Dehalococcoidia bacterium
CGAGCACCCAGACTACAAGACCGACTATTTGCCACACTATTACTATGGAAGTGGTGACTTTGACGGCATTATTTGGGCAGCTAAGCAGGGTGGTGCGGGTGGTCTCCCATTCGTATCGCAGACAATGTTTGCTGACTTGTATTCCCAGGGAACACGACAGCACGTTGCGTTTACACCTGGTGGTAACCAGCACAAGAATGAGTACAAGAATCCAGTTGAGGTTGACGCGATTGAAGGCACGAGTGCCTCAGATGCTGCAATCCTAGCCATTCGTGGTGAAACGGATCAGGAAACTCAGCTTGCGATGATTCGTCAGTGGCAGGTCGATAACGTTGAAAGAATGCCTTGTATCCCTGCAGGTTGGCCGTATGCGGTAGCACCGTATGCATTAAGCTGGCCGTTCACTAAGAACTGGGGATGGCGTCGTGACCACCTTGAGTACGAGGAACAACAGCGTTTCTCGCAAGTTTGGATTGACGAGCCACTGCGGAAGCAACTACTCGGCTAAGCTAGCAATCGATTTTAGTACCGAAGGACTGATATTAACTGATATCAGTCCTTCGGTTAGTTTTTACGCTTGTGAAATATTCGTGAGAGATTTGTCTAGGAGCTTTTGCAATGACGTCTTATATTATCCGGCGAGCTATCTTGACGCTCATTTCGATTTGGATGGTTACGGTACTTATTTTCCTATTACTTCACGTAATAGGACCATTTTTTATATCCGATAGATCATTTGATCCGGCGGACTGGACGGAATCGATATCGTATTTTCTAGTACCTGAGGAGCAGCTTGCCGATCCAGAGATGGTGCGTCAAACTCTCGCAAGGGCCGGTCTCGATCAGCCGATTTTACAGCGTTATCTATCTTGGTCTGGAAACTTACTACAAGGCGATCTTGGGTCCTCAGTAATTAGCGAACGGCCGGTGTGGGATGAACTCAAGTGGAGACTTCCCGTGTCAGTAGAACTTGGTTTGGTCGCCCTTGTACTGTCTGCGATTATTGCAGTACCCCTTGGAGCACTGACAGCTGTTAAACAGGATACTTCGGTGGACTACTCGGTGCGCGGGTATGCTATTGCGCTCAGTGCGTTCCCGAACTTTTGGATTGCGACGTTAGTAGTTGAATATGCCTCTAAGTGGTGGAGATGGGCTCCAGACATTCGCTTTGAGCACTTCTGGGTTGATCCGATTCAGCATTTTAGCGTTATGTGGCTACCGGTTGTATTAATTGCGTTGACTCCTGGTAGTGTTTTTGTTCGGTACATGCGAGCTACGATGCTCGAGGTGTTGAGGCAGGACTATATTCGGACGGCTCGGTCAAAGGGTGTCGTCGAACGAATGGTAATTATTAGGCATGCGATGCGTAATGCGATGATTCCGGTTGTCACACTCTTTGGTTTGGTTGTCCCAATTTTAATTGCAGGGAACGTAATTTTTGAAAGATTCTTTACCTTGCCTGGTATGGGGAAATACATAGTTGATGCAGTTGGTGATTTCGATATACCTGTCATTCAGAGCATGGTTTTGGTTTTTGCGTTAATAATTTCAATAACAAACTTTCTTGTGGATCTTTCCTACGCTTGGATTGACCCGCGAATTCGATACAGTTAGCGAGGCGTGAATATGTCGGAGCAACAGACAGCATCATCCACTGAAGAAGAATTTTTCGATATCATTCCTGAAGATGATCGACCTTGGCTTGTGCAGAAGATGTCAGGTATGGGCCGATTCGCTGTACGAAGACCACTAGGTTTCTTTGGCGGCGTAATAGTCGTAATTTTCTTAGTCATTGCGGTATTCGCACCATGGCTCGTCCCGTTTGATCCGTATAAACAATCCTTAGGAGATCGCTTTCTTTCACCGTCGTGGACCCATTTGGTGGGAACGGATTATGTAGGTAGAGATATAGCATCGAGACTTATTTATGGAGCACGGCTCTCCCTGTTCGTGGGGATGGGAACCGTGATATTGAGTGGAGTTGCGGGGACAGTCATGGGTATTATGTGGGCTTATTTAGGTAAGACATTTGATTCTTTCATGAGTATGATGGTGACAGCAGGACTTGCTCTTCCGGACCTTGTTTTACTTATTATTGCAGCACAGATTGCACGACAAGCGGGAGTGAGTGAGATACTTGCTATTGTTGTAACCCTGTCTTTTACCAGAATGTGGGGTGTGACCCGTATTTATCGCTCGGCTGCACTAGAAGTGAGAAGTAGGCCCTTTGTAGAAGCGGCCGAGTCATATGGAGCGAATTCTATTCGTGTTATGTCTAAGCATGTGCTGCCGAATATCCTGCCCCTGATCATTGTTAGTAGTACTTTGGCGCTGCCGAACGCAATTCTTGCTGAAGCTGGTTTATCATTTCTGGGATTTGGTCCGGCAGGTGAACCATCGTGGGGTCAGATGTTTGCGGGCGAGGCTCGTGAGTACTTTAGACGCCAAATCTGGATGCTTTGGGCACCTGGTCTGACGATTGGATTAACGGTAATGGGATTCAATTTCTGGGGCGATGCGATGCGAGATCTTCTTGACCCACGACTTCGAGGGACAACATAGTATCCGGTTTAACTTAGCCCAAGTTTTAGTTGAAGTGAGTTAGTTTCCTTTAAAGTCTGGATCTCTTCGTTCAAAGAAAGCGGATAAACCTTCCTTGAAGTCATCCATTTTCATTAGACTTCTAAGATATCCCATTAAGTGATCTGCGCTTGATTCGAAACTTTCATCTTGACCTAAACGGAGCATCCTTGTAGTAGCTTGAACTGAGGCCGGCGCATGAGCGGCAATTTCATTGGCCCACTGTTCGGCAGTGTGCTGGAGTGCTTCGTCTGGGACTACCTTATTGACAAGACCATGTTCCAGGCACTCTTCTGCAGACAATGTGACACCACGTAGGAGCAGTTCAGCTGCTTTCCCTTGGCCTACCAGTCGCGGTAATAACCAAGTAGCACCGGACTCTGGAAGTAGATTTCTTCGAACCGTTGTAAAGGCAAACTTTCCGCCCTCACCTGCTATTCGAATATGGCAAAGCAGAGAAAGATCCATTCCATAACCCGCTGCCGCACCGTTCACCGCACATATAACTGGTTTATCCATTCGATAAAGCGCAAGCGGCGGCGACTGAGTTAGATCGAACAGATCAAATTGTGGTGGATTGGATAAATCACTTTCATTTTTATTTTTCTGATCGACTTGCTGCGTCAGATCTAGCCCAGAGCAAAAACCTCTACCAGCTCCAGTCAAAATAATCGCACGAATTTCTGGATTCCGGTTTGCTCGCTGTAATTGTTCGGAAAGAGCTTTGAGCATAGGACCGTTGATCGCGTTGAGACGATCGGGCCGGTTAAGAGTTAGCGTGAGAACACCTTCTTTAAGTTCGGCCAGCAATTCCTCGGTCCCGGTGTCTATGGAACTTGTCTTGGTCATATTGTTCTCCTGTTCGTGTTCAGCACGTGTACCGTAGCGCTATTAATTTCTTGGAGTTGCCGAGTAATCCTGGTACGGGCCATCTCTCCACGCTAAAGCTTCTTTTAATCCACCTTCTTTGAACTTGTCACTCCATCCGTAAGATTGAGTAGTGAAGGTACCAGCTGCGTCAAGATCAGTACTCGAATGTACGCTCGAATATATTCCCATATTCTCGTGAAAGCGGTTCATGTGTATTTTTAGCTGTGCGAGGTGGTCGGCAGGTAGGTTTGCAACACGCTCAGCTAGCGCAAGAGTTTGCTCCTCAAGCTGATCGAAAGGAACAGCCTTGTTTGCCATACCAAGCTCAGCAGCTTCAGTACCAGAAATATTATCACCTGTATAAAAGAGTTCTTTTGCTTTTCTCATTGGTATTAGGAGCGGGAGAATCATTGAAGTTCTTGTTCCTGCAAACCGTAATCCAGGATGCCCAAAGCGTGCATCGTCGGCACACACAACTAAATCTGCCATCATTGATAATTCGCATCCCCCGGCAATAGCATAGCCGTGTACCTGAGCGATAGTTATCTTTTGTAGGTTCCAAAAGTACATATGGATGTTAGTGATTCTCTGCATTCCAGCACGTACACCTTGCCAAAGTCGTCGCCCTTCGTCATCTACGGTTTTAAACTCTCTAGCAACAGCGTCAGCACCTGTACCCTTTGCTGGGGTGAGATCATAACCAGCAGAAAAAGTTCTACCCGCCCCACGAATGATGATCACTCGAGCCGTATCATCAGGCTCTAAATTTTCTAGTGCATCCCGAAACTCAAACAATAATTCTTGAGAAAGAGAATTCATTTTTTCTGGCCTATTTAGTGTGATTCGAGCAATTTGATCGTCTTTTCCTACACGATCAATCATCAAATTTTCGTATTCTGGGTACGCCATATTACTCCTTATTTCTTCAATTGCTTTTTTAGCAAAATTAATTTTATAGATCCTCGGCAGTATAGCGTGAACTGGGCTGTTTAGTTAATTCACAAAGAAAAACCCCTGATTTAGCAGGGGTTTTTCGCAATGTAGCTCGTGTGAACACTAGTTATTAGTCAAACAGAAGCACACTCCTTGCCACTTCACCATCGCGCATCGCCCGAAGACGATCATTCACGTCTGAAAGTGGTGCAGTCTGGGTAATCATTTCGTCTAACTGTAAGAGGCCTCTCTTGTAGAAGTCTATATACACAGGCATATCAACTTTAAAGTGGTTTGAGCCCATGCTGGAGCCTTGAATCTTCTTTTCACGAAGGAACTCTGGTCCTGGAATTTCGACCATTTCACCTTGAGGAATCATTCCCACTACCGTTGCAGTTCCGCCAGGTCGGATAGCAGCCCAACATTGTTCTGCAAGGACTTTTAAGCCTACGCACTCGAACGCGTAGTCGGCACCACCGCCAGTTAATTCGTGTACCTTTTGCACAGCATCTTCAGTTGACGCGTCTACGCTATGAGTTGCACCGAGTTCACGAGCCGTCGCTAATTTATGTTCAATTCGGTCAACCGCGATAATTGTGCGCGCTCCAGCGATTCGAGCTCCTTGAATAGCAGATAAACCGACTCCACCTGCTCCAAAGACGACTACTGTCGAACCAGCTTGTACTTTTGCTGTCTTAAGTGCAGCACCAACACCGGTCGTGACGCCACAACCAATTAGTGCAGCCTGTTGAAACGGCATATCCTTGTCAATTTTTACAACTGCATTCTCATGTAAAAGCATTTTCTCGGCATAAGAGCCTAATCCTGCGAATTGCCGCACACCCTTGCCTTCCCATAAAACACCAGGATTAACGTCAGGGTCACGGACTGGTTTATTACCACAGAGGTGTGTTTCCCCAACTAGACAGCGATCGCATTTTCCACAATAGATAGACAGACATGCGATCACATGGTCACCAGGGACCACTTCTGTAACGAGCGGCCCAACTGCCTCTACTATTCCTGCAGCTTCATGGCCAAGAATTGCTGGGCCTGGCATAAAGTAGAAACCATCAACAAAATGCAAGTCTGAGTGACATACCCCTGAGGCCGCCGTTCTCACGACTAATTCGTAGCCTTGTGGCTCATCAAGTTCAACATTCTCTATGGTCAACTGTTCATGCGCGCCATGGTATATAGCAGCTTTCATCTGGATACCCCCCGATTAATATGAGTTACTGAATTTGTTTCGTAGCCTCTCGAATAGTGTAACGATTCTTTGCGGGAAATAGGAGGTAGGATACATGTTTTGATAAATATTGGAGACTGCTAGATCGCTCCACTAGCGCCGACGAAAGAAACTTGTAGTAACCTTTGTTTGTGCCAAAACTATCACCTAAAACCCGACCGTTAATTGTCGAGCAAGTTGATTTGATTCGAATTGTTCAGGAAGTGCAAGAAGCTGGCATATTTGCCCTGGATTTGGAATTCGTCACCGAGGGATTTTACTCTCCAAAGCTTGCATTAGTGCAGATTGCATGGGGACAGATTACCGAACCGCAGATTGCATTAATAGACCCACTTCAGGTGGATGTAACAGACTTAGTGAAGCTTGTGGCTGATGTGAATATTTGCACAGTGATTCATGCTTCACAGGCCGATTTGCAGATACTAGGCGATCAGTTCGGCGCTCGAGCCGAAAACTTTATTGATACCCAAATCGCCGCTGCTTTCGCTGGCTTTCAAGATCAAGTCGGATATAGCAATCTAGTCGATCAGATTACTGGGGTTCTTTTGAATAAAGCCTCACAATTTTCTGATTGGATGCAGCGACCACTTAGTGAGAAACAGCTTTTATACGCCGCTAATGATGTTGAATATTTGCTTGAGTGCTGGAATCATCTCGAGGCGAAACTTCGTCAAACCCGGAGACTCCAATACGTATTAATTGAATGTGACTCAGTCGCTGACTTGTGGTCGACTCGGCCACCTGTTGCTTTGGCTTATCTAAAGGTGGATAAAGCAAAATCACTACGCCCGACTGAGCTGGGCGTTCTCAGGAATTTGGCTGCGTGGCGAGAAATCAAGGCACGAGAGAGCAATGTGCCTCGCGTACGTATACTGAGCGATAGAACCTTGATTGAAATCTCTAGGGCAATGCCGGAGTCTACTGAGGAAATGACTGTAATACGTGGTCTTACATCGGGTCAGATTCGAAATTTTGGTGACACATTGATTGAGGCGGTGGTGTCTGGCAGAGCGGATCCAGTCAAGCTTACTGATAAAAAAAGCATAAGAAAATCCAACTCAGCGTCGCTGTCCTCAGTCCTGAACGCGATTATCCAGAAAGAAGCCAAGGCTGCGGGGATAGCATCAAGATTTATTGCGACTCGACCTGAGATTGATGAACTTGTGCATTGGTTTCTTTCGTCAACTGCAGCTTCGGACGAACCCGAATTGAGGATTTTACAGAGCTGGCGTCGCGAATTAGTTGGAAATTCCGTGCTTGAGTGGTTAGGCGGTAAAAAGGCAATCAAAGCAACTCGTGACAGCGATGTTGGATTCACACTCTCATGAAAGTAAGCCAGTTACTATTCAATTCAATGAAGATATTAGGATGTTCAAATGTTTGATATTAAGATTTTTGGTGGCACCGTAGTGGATGGTTCAGGGAAAGAGAAATTTCTAGGTGATATCGGAATCGTTGGTGACCGAATAACAAGTATTGGTGATTTGAGTGAATCAGGTGGCCATCAGGAAATTGACGCAACAGGATTAGCAGTGTTGCCAGGATTTATTGATACCCATTCACATGCTGACGGAGTACTACTAAAGGAACCACAAGGAATTCATAGCATCCGACAGGGTGTGACTTCAGAGATTCTTACGCAGGATGGAATGGGTTGGGCACCTCTGGATCCAATCAGTTATCAGGGTCATGCAAGATATCTCGCCGGGATACTCGGTGATCCCCCGTTGGATTTGGATATGTCGAGTATCTCAGCGTTACGTGGTCACTATGATCGTAAAACGGGACCGAATGTTGCCGTACTTGTGCCACATGGTCCTGTTCGACTGAGTGTTCTGGGGTTTACGGATGCACCGATGCAGGGTGAGAATTTAGTGAAAGCCCAGAAGATAATTCGTAAGGGCTTGGACGAAGGTGCAGTAGGTTTATCGACTGGGCTTTCATATTACCCGCAGTCATATAGTGACACCGAGGAATTGCTTGGGCTTTGTGAGCCCTTAAAGGATTTGAGCAGAGTCTATGTGACGCACGTGCGAAATCATAACAATGAAAGAGCTAAATACGGATCTGGAATAGACGAAGCTTTAGCGATAGCTCGCATTGCTGAAGTTAAGGTACACATCTCTCACTTTATGACTCGACCGACCTCTGCTGGGCAAGTCAAAGAGTTGATGGCACCCATCGACGAAGCAAAGTCAATGGGCGCGGACGTAACCCTTGAATGCTATCCGTACGCTGCCAATGCAACAATTCCCGGATATTTCTTGCGAGGTGAATTTCACGAGGGAGGTATTGAATCTCTTTTACAACGACTTGGACAAGATGACAATCGAGCAAAAATGATTGATTCATTGCATACGCTTTTTCCCGGCGCACTGGGGCAGGCCGCATTTACAAGAATGATTTCGGAAAAGAATCGTTCACTAACTGGTTTTTCATTTGCTGACGTGGCTAGTGAACGTAAATTATCGATTGAAGAAATGATCATTGAAGTTATGCTTGAAGAACAATTGGCGTGCGGTTTTCGAGCCATTCCACCATCTTCTGTTTCAGTGACAAGACAAATTGAATCTGATGTGATCGAACTATTGGGTCGCGATGATTATATGTTGGGCAGTGACGGCATACCTCTATTAGATGGCGAAGGATTACCCCATCCCAGGGCCTATGGTTCGTTTGCTCGAGTAATCGGGCCCCTCAGACGAAGGCATAAGGTTCCAATAGAAGAGTTAACGCATAGGTTGACGTCGCTTCCTGCGGAACGTTTTGGTTTAACGGATCGAGGTATCTTGCAGGAAGGTGCTTTCGCAGATATTGTCGTTTTAGATGATGAAAGAGTCCATGACTTGGCGAGCTTTGAAGACCCAGTGAATGGGCCCACAGGAATTGAGTATGTGTTGGTGAACGGCACTCTCGCAGTAAATCAAGGAATATTAACTGGTGATTTGGCGGGAAGAGCGATTCCATGATTTTGAAACGAGATAAGATTATTGATACCCAGAGCAAATTTTCTGAAAGACAGGACCAGTAATGGAATTGACATCGTATCAGACCCATAAATGTGGTGAACTCAACGAAACTCATGTAGGTGCGGATGTATTGCTTACTGGCTGGGTACATCGGCGCCGTGATCATGGAAATCTCATTTTCATCGATTTGCGAGATTCCTCAGGTCTTGTACAAATAGTTTTTAATCCGGATGATGAGTCGGCACTGCATCAAATCGCCAGTGATTTGCGAGTCGAATATGTTTTGCAGGTTGGCGGAACAATAGTTGAGCGAAAACCAGGTGCAATCAATGCAGACATATCTACTGGTAAAGTTGAAGTTAAAGCGAATAAGATTACCGTTCTTAATGAATCTCTTACGCCACCGTTTCCTTTAAATCAGGACAGCAATGTTGACGAGGCCACAAGATTGCGATATCGATATCTTGATCTTCGGCGAGAGCGAATGCAAAATAATCTTCGGTTGCGCCATCAGATAGTTAAATCAATTCGTTCTTTTATGGATGACCATGATTTCATCGAAGTAGAGACACCTGTGTTGGGATTGGCAACGCCGGAAGGTGCGCGCGATTACTTGGTTCCGAGTCGAGTGCACGCAGGTCATTTCTACGCACTGCCACAAAGCCCTCAGCAGTGGAAGCAGCTATTAATGGTGGCAGGGTTGGAGCGATATTATCAAATAGCGCGCTGTTATCGTGATGAGGACCTCCGTGCAGACAGGCAACCAGAATTTACTCAGTTGGATTTTGAAATGTCGTTTGTAACTGAGGAAGATGTTATGGACCTAACTCAGTCTCTTTTCTGTCAGTTAGGTGATTTGGTGGCAGACAAGTTAACGATGAATCGTGAATTCCCACGCATCACATATGCTGAATCAATGGAGCGTTATGGGACAGATAAACCAGATTTGCGCTATGAATTGTATCTACAAGATTTGACTAAGCATGCACTTACTAGTGACTTTAAGGTTTTTAGCGAAGCTGCCGGCAATGGCCAAAGATTACGCGGTTTTGTGGTGCCAGGTGGAGCTGACACGTCGCGAAAAGCGTTAGATCGACTGACGGACATGGCAAGAGAAGCTGGTGCAGGGGGACTTGTTTGGATGAATTTTGATGGTGAAGGGGCCATTGCAGATATCACCATGGACGAAATTCGCTCTCCGGTAGCGAGATTTTTCTCTGTTGAGGAATTGATTGCGTTAGCCAATGATGCTGGTGCAAATAGGGGAGACTTACTACTGCTAGCGATAGGTGAAGACAAACTCACTTCTCGGGTGCTGGATGTTCTGAGGCGTCATGTTGCTTCGGAGCGAAAGTTGGCATCGGATGAAGAGCTACATTTTGTATTTGTTACGGAATTTCCTATGTTCGAATGGAACGATACTGATGAAAGATGGAGCGCGATGCATCATTTGTTTACCGCACCCTTCGAAGAAGATATTCCACTTTTACAATCTGATCCCGGCGCGGTTAGGTCTCGCGCCTATGATTTAGTTGCTAATGGCTGGGAACTCAGTTCAGGGTCTATTCGTATTCATTCTAGAGATTTACAGGAACAAGTACTTTTGACTCTGGGACTAACGCTTGAGGAAGCACGAATAAAATTTGGTCATATGCTAGATGCGTTCGAGTTTGGTACGCCACCCCATGGAGGATTTGCTCCTGGAATAGATCGAACAGTGGCTCTAT
This sequence comes from Dehalococcoidia bacterium, assembly GCA_029247135.1. Classification (GTDB taxonomy): domain Bacteria; phylum Chloroflexota; class Dehalococcoidia; order UBA2979; family UBA2979; genus UBA2979. The sequence goes on from JAQWLS010000077.1 coordinate 10,329, forward strand.
TTGCAGGTGAAAAGGACATTCGAGAAGTGATCGCTTTTCCAAAAACCAAATCCGCCTCAGATTTGTTGATGGGTGCGCCTTCGAATGTTTCGAGTGAACAATTGGATGAAGTGCACATAACTACAAATTCTTCGGAATAGAGCATCTAGGTCGTTGTGCATTTTTGCGAGCTAAAATAGTATTGAAATATAGAAATAAATAAGTCACTAGTTTGGCTTCACATAGTAATGGGGGATTGCCCGATGTCTTCACGTCAGCTGTCTGGAATTTTATTAGGCGTGGTCGGAATCTTGGTGCTGGCCATAGGTGGTCTCAGTGCGATTCTTTTACTACAGGGGAGTGAAGAACAGATGTCCACCTCTGCTGTAATTCAGGGTGTGAGTTCCTCAGTAGAAATTGATACAGCAAACCGTGAATTGCGACTGCCTGGAAATGAACCTGTTACGCTCGACCCGCACCTCGTAACTGACGCTGCGTCAGGCGAGTATATAGTTGAGATTTATAGCGGCCTTGTGACTATGAATGCTGAACTCGAGATTGTACCTGACTTGTCCGAAAGCATTGAAATCAGTTCGGATGGACTGGTTTATGTATTCACTCTGAGAGAGGATGCTAAATTCCATGACGGTCGAGTAGTCACGGCAGAAGATGTGGTTTGGTCGATTCAACGTGCTGCCTCCCCCGAGTTGCGTTCGACCGTGACACTTGAATACCTGAAAGATATTGTTGGTGTTAAAGAATATTACTAT
>JAQWLS010000078.1 GCA_029247135.1 Dehalococcoidia bacterium
AAAATCATTCAGACTGGATAGTTGGTCTTCAAGATTTAGGAGCAGCTGGACTAACATCTTCGGCAGTTGAGGCAGCTGATCGCGGCAATTCAGGAATTGATATAGATGTAACACTTGTACCTCGTCGTGCTGAAAATATGTCTGCTTATGAGGTAATGCTTTCTGAATCACAGGAACGGATGCTGGTTATACCTCATCGAAAATATCTAGATGAGGTGATAGATTACTTTAAGTCATGGGAAATTAACGCTTCAGAGATAGGCATTGTTACATCAAACGGCCAGGTGACTATTAGAGAGAAGGATGTGATTGTTGCCTCGATGCCGGTGGACATAATGACAAATCCTCCAATGTATACGAACGATGCCACGATTGATCCAGTGGTTGAATTACTTGCGCGCGAGGATTTGTCACTTGAACCTGACATCGATCCAGTGATGGCAACTGATGTGCTTTTTGATTTACTTGAGTCAGAGAATCTTTCTTCCCGGAGATGGGTGTATCAACAATATGATCATCAGGTGTTGAATAATACCGTCGTAAAGCCGGGTGGAGATGCCGCTGTTCTGCGTATTAAAGAGCTGAAGCAGGGTCTCGCAGTTTCTACCGACTGCAACGGGAGAGCTGTTTATTTGAATCCTCAGGTGGGCGCAGCTTTGGCCGTTGCAGAGGCTGCACGTAATGTGATAGCTACTGGCGCTCGGCCTGTTGCAGTCACCGACTGTCTTAATTTTGGTAATCCAGAGAAAAGCGAGGTGGCCTATCAACTCGAGAAGTCTATTATTGGTTTATCAGAGGCATCGCGTGTGTTCGAGACACCTGTTATATCAGGAAATGCATCTCTTTATAATGAAACACCGGATGGCCAAATAATGCCAACTCCCACGATCGGTATGCTGGGAGTGATATCAGACGTCACGAACCGACTAACTATCTCACCAAAGGTAGGGAATCGTGTATTTTTGATCGGTGGATTGTTGGAGCAATCGGCTAATACCTTGGCGGCTTCAGAGTTTCAGTGGCTTCGGACAGGTAGGATGGCAGGAAGTCCGTCAATCGATCTTAAATTAGCTCGAGAAATAGGAGATTTAGTTTTACTTATGCACGATGAAGGACTTTTATCGGCTGCTCATGATGTAGGTGATGGTGGGATTGCAGTGGCATTGATTGAGATGAGTTTTGCCAGTGGGCATGGTTTTAGATCCAAGATATTAGACTTAGGCGAGCGATTGGATGCAGCTTTATTTGGTGAGGCGCCTTCGCGATTTTTGGTTGCGACAGATCAGCCAGATTTGGTTATTTCATTGGCCGGCAAGTATTCAATACCAGTTGTTGAATTGGGTGAAGTTGAGACGGATAATAATTTTGAATTCGGCCCGATCTCTGTGGACTTAGATATTGCATACGAGAAATGGAATCTAGGTTTGAATCGAGTTGTCGAGCAAGATTTTATAGATGAAGGTAGCGGAGATTTTTAATGAGGGCTGCCGTAATAGTATTTCCTGGAACTTGGAGTGACGCTGATACGGTGTGGGCATTGGGAAAATGCGGAATTAGAGCAGATAAAGTTTGGCACCGGACGGATGACTTGTCGGGATACGATCTTGTGGTACTCCCTGGTGGCTTTTCTTATGGAGATTACCTCCGGTGTGGTTCGATTGCGCGTTTTTCACCGGTGATGAAGGCGGTGCGGAGACACGCTGAGGGCGGAGGATTGCTGGTCGGAATTTGTAACGGATTTCAAATCTTGTGTGAGGCTGGCATGTTGCCAGGTGTTTTGATGCGCAATAGTTCGCTTCAGTTCCGCTGTAAAGATACGTATTTAAGCCCTGAGAATCTAGATTCGGCTTTTACGTCGGGACTGGATAAGAATCGCACTTATCAAATTCCGATGTCACATGGCGAGGGACGATATGTTGTTTCTTCGACTGACCTTGAGATATTGGAGAAGAACGGACAGATTGCATTTCGTTACGCTAGTCGGTCAGGGGAAGTTTCGGCAGACACTAACCCTAATGGTTCTATAGCAAATATTGCTGGGGTTTTTAACAGCGAGAAAAATGTACTTGGAATGATGCCACATCCTGAGAGGGCATGTGAGATGTTGCTCGGCAGCGACGACGGCAATCGGATTTGGGAATCTTTACTTTCTTAATCTTGATCACGAAGCAGATTATCTGAGTTAGATACGTCCTCCGGATATTCGATGCGGGGGTGGTAAGCAGCCACTAGGGCTGAAGTGAATGCCTTTTCAATAGTCCTTATGTCTCTGACCGTGAGGTCACAATTATCAAATTGTCCATCTTCTAGTCGATCTCGAATAATTGATTTTACTATGGCTAGTACTTGGTCTGAGCTTCGATCAGAAGAAGCTCGGACCGCGGCTTCGCATCCGTCAGCAATCATTACAAGGGCAGTTTCTCGTGATCTAGGCGCCGGTCCCGGATATCTGAATTTAGACTGGTCAATATTAGGATCTTTCTCTAATGCCCGGCGGTAGAAGAAAGCTGGGTACGTGGTACCGTGGTGTTCAGGAATAAATCGTATAACTGCTTCAGGTAAATTTTCTTCTCTCGCCCGTTCAATCCCTTTGGCTACGTGCCCGTGGAGAACACGAGTTGACTGCAGTTCATCCAGTGCGTCATGTGGATTTTCAGACTGGTCAGTATCGCGATTCTCGATGAAAAAATCTGGACGAAATAGCTTACCCACATCATGAAACATCCCACCAGCTCGAACGAGTTGTTCGTCAGCTCCAATTTCAGCTGCCCCACGCGAGGCAAGGTCCGCAACTGCCGTGGCATGCGCATAAGTTCCAGGGGCTTGCTCTTGCATTTGTCGGAGGAGCCGAGTGCCGGGTTGCGCTAACTCCATTAGCTCTACTCGAGTAATAATTCCAAAAGGGCGACTGAGGACATTATAAATTCCGACTCCCACCGTGGCAGAGAGGAGCCCGTTAATCATAGCCGCAACACCGACACTAATAAATTGTGATGGTTCGAACTCTCTGCTAAGTGGGAGACTAAAAGCCACGCTCAAGAGAATTACGCCGGCAATAGTGAAGCCGCCTCGTAGGTAGTCGTTGATTCGCTTGGCCCCAAGCGCAACAAAGGAGGCCGAGAGGCCTCCTCCGGTGATAGTGGAGAAGATTAAGACGACATCTGCAGCTTCTGAATTCGGCAGACTAGCGATTACGAATACACCAACAAGAGATGAAATAAGCGTTGATAAAATTCCAGTATTAAATCCTAATAGAACCGTGGCTACTAACGCGAAGGCTGATATTGGAAGCGCAACAAAAATGTCTAGATCAGATGAGCTTTCAGTTAGTAGGGGTAGGCTCACGCGAATAGACAAGTTTGTAGCTATAAGAAGAACGATGAAGAGTAATAGTCGCCGGATCCCGGAAAGATTTGGTGAGGCATCACTTGCTAGATGGGCTGCAGAGAGTACCCCTAGGAGAACTGATAGGCATATTGCAGTGAGTATCCAGTTTATCTCAGATAGGCTGTTTGTCCCAAGTGCCAAAGATCCAGACGGAAGTACAAGTATTCCAATGAGTACGATTGTGGTGCAAATCCCAAAGAGTGAAATCGTGAATTTGCTGTGATTAATTGAGGGAGGGCTGAAGGCTAGCTTTAGTTCTGACACTGTTATAAAACCTGATCAACTGATCGTCAGCTTAGTAATTCTCTAACCAGGATGTTAGCTTGCTTTCCATCGGCACGACCGCCGAGTTTGGGCATGAGTGTTTTCATTACTAGTCCAACGTCGTTCATGTTCACCGCATTTGTTTCGAGTATGACCTCTTTTATGATTTGGGTTAATTCTATTTCTGTTAACTCATCCGGTAGATACTCTGAAATAATCGATAGCTCTAATTCTTCCTTAGCAACGAGATCCGGCCGGTTTCCTTTGATGAATTCATCGATAGATTCCTTTCGTTGCTTAGCCTCTTTCTGAATAACCTGCATTACTTGGCTGTCGTTGAGCTCTTCTTTATTGGCAATTCGAGCATAATCGACTGATGCAATTACAAGTCGCAGGGTGTCACGGCGATCATTGTCGCCACTTTTCCATGCTTGTTTCATGTGAGTCCTAATGGTCTCTAGGAGGGTAGTATCATTCGTCATAGGTGAGTCCCGTATACCGAACCAAAATCGCTTGGCCAGACTATTTCAGTGAATATAACAGAAATGCGGATGTGCGATTTTTATTGCAAATTTAGTTAAAAACTTGGACCTTTGCGATGAGTCGCCTTTATTATGGCTTTTCGCATTTTTCGAACACGTGCAGCTTCTTTTTTCTTTCGCCGCTCTGATGGCTTTTCGTAATATTCATGCTTGCGGTAGTCCATGAGTATGCCATCAGTCTGCACTCGCTTGGTAAATCTTCGAAGTGCTTGTTCTAATGACTCATTTTGCCCGACTTGGATCTCGCTCAATCTAATCTCTCTCTCATTCTTGACTCCACTGCTTTCGATAAATGATATATTTACCACCAGCCGCGTAGATTGGTAATTGTAATGCTTCTTGCGCTTAATAAGCTAATCAGCTGAAGGCAGAACCTTGGGCTGCAGTTCTTCCATTGGTCGTCCGTCGACATTTAAATCGCATTCACCTGGTTTGATGCATAACACCTCTACACCAGAGTCTTCGTCTTTATATCTTTTTCCTAGTGCTACTGCCATTTAATTCCTCCAGCTTCAGTTATCGTTTGGGACGGGTTTTTATATCTGTTCAAGCACATTATCGCCGCAGCGAAGCTCGGCATCATCCGCACCTCGTGTAACAATAAATTCAGCTTCGCATGCTGGGCATTTATAACGTTTTCCTGTCGTAGCCATCTTGTCCCCCTAGTTCATTTACTATTATTCGATAGTTATCGTTTTATACATTCTTAACTGGTAGTGACCTGGAATGTTACAAAATAATACATATGTTCCAGGGTCAAGCGATAGGCTTGCTTCTTCTTCGCCACCATTTTGTAGATCATCACTCGAGTACAAGATTTCACCCGCAGCTTCAATATCTACCATGGCTTGGTCATTTGTAGGAAGGCCGTCTGGCGAAAGATCAGTACGTAATACTCGAAGGTTATGAATCAATGCAGCATAATTCTTGACCTGAAGTGTAATCTCTCCAGTTGTAGCGAACGTATCAGGTGCTGTGATTGCATATGGACCGTCTTTTGCCAGATCCACAACTAGGACACCAGGTGGTGCTTCTGTGGCTACCGGGGCGGGAGCATCTTGCGCCGCGTCTACCGAACTGGTGTCAGCCGCAAAAGGTGTGCGAGCGTATATTTTACTTCGCGTATCCATCGAGTATTGCCCGCAATTGTCGGCTGTGACCGAAAGATTTGCCGTATCTTCAATCGTACTTAGATAATCGGTGAGTTCCGGTCGATCAGGAATGGCACCTCCGCGACGTTCGGCATCAGCTTTTTGTATTTCCCAACTTTCTAGCTTATGTTCAAAGTGTTCTTCATTTGCATGGCCCACTAAATCCCAACGGCCCTGCATTATTAGTTTCACTATATAGTCAATTTGAGTCTCAGACATTGATCCGCCGAATCGTTCGCTCCAAAGAGGCATATACGCACCCGAACGACCGCATGAGAGAGTATTGAACAGGTATGTGTACACCTCTCTCGCTTCCCCGTCAGGTGTGGACTCGGTTGTTCTAAAGAAGTCCGAGTTAAGTGCCGGACCAATATTACCTTCACCCACCAAACCATGGCATGACACGCAATTATTATGGAACAGTTCTGCTCCCCGATGAACGAGCTCTTCGTTTTGATGAACCGATGCCTCTTCAGCACGTAGCTGTTCTCGGGCGATATAGCCACCAAAAAATAGGAATGCAATAAAAAGCAGACCTATCATGGCGTTCACTTGCTTGCTTGTATTCATCCCTGAGCCTTCTTTTCCTTATTCGCTGGTGGCTAAGATTTTTCTTTGTATCACTAACTTGGCAGTAGGGGGTGATTAACTGCTCGATCCGGATTATCTGGACCACCTTTTTCTACAGCTCCAGTTTGGACTGTAATATTTCCAGCTTCATCGATATCGATCTGCATCGTATCCATCGATCTTGGTGCAGGACCATACACACGAACACCTGCCTTGTTGTATGTTGAGCCGTGGCATGGGCATATATACCATCCTGGATCTCCTGGAAATGGCACAGCACCCTGATTTTCTTTCCAGGGGACAGTACAGCCTAGGTGTGGACATTTTCTCCATAACGCAATTAGACCTTGCCCTCCACCTGAACCGCCAGGTCTGGACTCATTTTCATCTAGGTTGGCAATCCAAAATTGACCCTCAGAATTGGCCTTAGGTGCTGCGCCTGCTTCATAGTCAGTGACTTTACCAGCAGGTACAGGTCC
>JAQWLS010000083.1 GCA_029247135.1 Dehalococcoidia bacterium
ATGGTTATGCCTGGTGACAATGTAGAGATGACTATTGAACTTGGACAACCAATTGCGATTGAAGAAGGATTGCGTTTTGCAATTCGTGAAGGCGGTCGAACAGTTGGTGCAGGGGCAGTAACTTCAATTATTGAATAGGTAGTAGGCAATACAGCCGACTACCATTATTCTTGTAAGCCTCGGCTTTTTAGGGGCTGGATATGCAAAAACGTAGGATTAGTTGATAGCGACGAGGAAAAGAATGGCTGAGCATAGAATTCGCATTTGGTTGACCGCTTTTGATCACCGTGTTTTGGATGCGGCCGCTCGTCAGATCGTGGAGACTGCAGCAAGGACCGGTGCAGTAGTCGCCGGACCTGTGCCACTTCCAACAAGAATTCGAAAAAAGACTGTGAATAGATCACCCTTTATTGATAAGGATTCCAGAGATCAGTGGGAGATCAGGAAGCATAAGAGACTCGTAGATATTATTGAAGCGGGACCTCGGACGGTTGAGCAATTAACAAAGCTTCAACTAGGTGCGGGAGTTCACGTAAATATCAGGATGTAGGTTTGTCTTTTTTAAATAGTAAGCGTAAGTAATTTTATTAGTACTTGATGGTTTAAACAGAAATAGTGCAGGGGAAGCACGAGAAATATGTCAGTAAATATGCAAGCAGGAATGCTCGGACGCAAGGTAGGAATGTTGACTCGTTATGACGATGCCGGCCGCGCATATGGTGCGACGGTTATTGAATTTGCTGACAATGTTGTGACTCAAGTTCGAACAGTCGATCGCGATGGTTATTCTGCTGTCCAAATTGGAACAGTTGGTGACCGTAAACGAACCACTAGAGCTCAACGTGGCCATTTGAAGGCATCGGGTCAGGAGCAGGTAAGCATGACTGCTCTTGCAGAATTCCGCACCAATGCGACAGACGAATTTGACGTAGGTACGAGTCTGAGCGTCGATAGATTTCAGAGTGGTATGTACGTCGATGTGACAGCTCGTACAAAGGGTCGAGGTTTTCAGGGCGTTGTTAAGCGGTGGGATTTTGCTGGCGGACCTAAGACACATGGGCAAAGTGATCGGTGGAGAGCTCCGGGTTCAATAGGTGCAGGCACTAGTCCTGGTCGAGTTTTCAAGGGCAAGAAAATGCCTGGTCACATGGGAAATCGATCTCGGACAGTATTGAATCAGTTGGTTGTTGAGGTTGATATAGCACGCGGCCTTATCTTTGTAGCTGGAAACGTACCGGGCCCTAATGGATCTCTGGTTGAGGTCAGGCAAGCCCGAAAGAGATCAATTGATCCAGTTAAAGTTGTGGTTGAGCCCGTTGTTAGTGAGGATGTTACTGACGTTTCTGAGGAATCGGCGGTCGCGGTCTCTGAAGCACCCGAAGCAATCGCGAATGATGAGGCTGTTCTCGAGACTACCGATGAGCAACCTATCGTAAATGAATCTTCGGACACACAGGACGAGTCTGTTTCTGACGGTGAAGAGGAGCAATCCTAATGAATTTATCGGTACTCGATGTTAATGGAAAAAATATTGAAGAAATCGAAGTGGACGAGAGTGTTTTTGGAATTGCACTTCATGATGCAGCAGAGCATCAAGTATTAACAGCTCAATTAGCAGCCAGAAGAAGTGGCACTCACTCCAGCAAAACTCGTGGCGAAGTGCGAGGTTCTACTCGCAAGATATATGGTCAGAAAGGCCGCGGCATGGCACGTGCAGGGGCAAGTCGTTCTCCGACCCGTCGAGGTGGAGGTGTTGTGTTTGGGCCTAAGCCTCGAGATTATTCGCAGAAGATTCCAAAAGGGATTCGAAGATTAGCTATCAAGTCTGTTTTATCGAGACGTGTGCACGAAAATAAGCTGTTAGTAGTTGCAGATCTCGGATTAACCGATGGCCCCTCAACTAGTCACATTGCGGGCATGCTCTCAAACTTAGGTGTTGATAAGTCAGTGTTAATAGTTACTGGAAACCCAGACTCGATCGCTCATCGCTCTGCGCGAAATATCGAAGGCGTTGATTTGACACACGCAGATACTTTGTCGGTTATAGAGATGCGTAAGCGACAGAATTTAATTCTTACAGTTGATGCCATAAGAAGATGCGAAGCTTTATGGGGAAAGACTGTAATAGGCAGTGACGACACACTTGATGTTGAAGTCAATGAAGCAGGTGAGGAATAATGGTTAAATCAATTCATCCTTACGAGATCTTGCGAGAGCCAATTATTACTGAAAAAAGTACGGCACTTGCTTTGCAAGGTAAATATGTATTTGAGGTACACGAGCGAGCAACAAAGCCTGAAATTAAGCGAGCGGTTGAGCTTGCGTTTGAGGTAACGGTTGAATCAGTCAATACTCTCAGAGTTCGTGGGCGAAGACCTCGGCGTGCATTTGGTCGTAGAGGTGGAAACTTACCTTTCAAGAAAAAAGCCATAGTTACCTTGGCAAGCGGTGACACTATTGAATTGTTTGAAGGGGTCTAGGAGGTCTAATAATGCCAATTCGTAATTTTAGACCTACATCACCAGGTCGCCGTAATGCGTCAGGATTTACGTTCGAAGAACTTACAAAGAAGCGACCGGAGAAGTCATTAACGGTTTCCAAGAACCGTATTTCTGGTCGAAGTCACGGGAAAATTTCTGTGCGACGTCGTGGAGGTGGGCATAAACGCTTGCTTCGTATCATTGATTTTAAGAGAGAAAAATTTAATATTCCTGGACGAGTTGCATCGATTGAGTACGATCCCAATAGATCGTCACGTATCGCGCTTATTTTTTATGCTGATGGTGAGAAGAGATACATTATTGCTCCGGACGGATTAAATGTGGATGACAGCATAGTGTCGGGAACAGAAGCACCAATAAATCCAGGTAATGCTCTCCCGTTATCAGAGATTCCAACTGGTACAGTAATTCATAATATTGAGTTGATTCCCGGACGTGGAGCGCAGTTGGGTCGTTCGGCAGGCGCATCGATTCAGCTGATGGCTAAAGACAGTGGTTACGCATTATTGCGAATGCCGTCTGGTGAGAGAAGGCAGGTTCTTGAGTCATGTATGGCCACGATAGGTGCAGTCGGTAATATTGAACATCAGCAGATTAAATTAGGAAAAGCTGGAAGATCTCGGCATCGCGGGCGTAGACCTAAGGTTAGAGGTTCAGTTATGAACCCAAATGATCATCCGCATGGAGGTGGAGAAGGAAAGTCACCGGTGGGCATGCCTGGTCCTAAGACACCATGGGGAAAGCCTGCACTTGGATTTCGCACCAGAAGAAATAAGCGTACAGACAAATATATTGTTCAGCGTCGAGGCGCTGGCAGGCGTTAAATATTAAGGAGGTTGGAAGATGTCTCGTTCAAGGAAAAAAGGGCCGTTTGTCCACCCCAAGCTATGGAAGAAAGTACAGGCTGCTCAGAACAGTCAAGAGCGAGTCATTATTCGTACTTGGTCAAGAGCGTCAACTATATTGCCTGAAATGGTTGGGATGACTATAGCTGTGCATGATGGCCGTAGGCATATTCCTGTTCTGTGTTCCGAGAATATGGTTGGTCACAAGCTAGGTGAATTTGCGTACACGAGAACCTTTCGGGGTCATAGAGGTAAGAGTGAAAGAACTACTCAACGTGGGTAGTTTGTCGTTTAGAACAAATGAGAGATATGTAGGATAATCGATATGCAAGTGAAAGCTATAGCAAAGGACCAGAGAATATCAGCTCGAAAAGTGCGTCCTGTTTTGCGGGCTGTGCAGGGAATGCGAGTCACGGAAGCGTTGCGGGCTCTAGATTTTATGCCACAAAAAGGCGCCTTGCTTGCTGCTCAGGTATTACGTTCTGCTCAAGCGAATGCGGAGAATAATTTCGATTTAAATCCTGATGCATTAATTGTTTACAGCGCAACTGCGGATGAGGGAGTCACTATGAAAAGGTGGCGGGCTCGATCGCGCGGCCGATCAGCACCACAGAATAAAAGAACTGCACATATCCAGATGATTGTTGAGGGTTAATTAGTATGGGAAGAAAAATACATCCATACGGATTTCGGGTAGGGGTTACAAAAGATTGGCAATCTCGTTGGTATGCCCCTCATACCACCTATGCAGAATTTACTATTCAGGATCAGAAACTTCGTGAGTTTCTGAATAAAGAATTGAGTGAAGCGGGTGTGTCGAAGTTACATATTGAGCGACAGGCCGCATCAACTGCGGTAACTATTTACACATCGAAACCTGGTATTGTCATCGGTCGCCAAGGAGCCAATATTGAACAACTTCGAAATGCCTTGCAACTTCAGGTAGGTACGAGAGTAAATGTAAATGTCGAGGAAATTCGAGTCCCTGAGCTGGATGCGTACCTCGTAGCAAAATCTGTAGCAATGTCACTTGAACGGCGAGTAGCTTTCAGACGTGCGATGAAGCAGTCTGTTCAGCGAACGATGTCCAGGGGGGCGGTTGGTTGTAAGGTTAAGATTTCTGGACGCCTTGGTGGTGCAGAAATGTCTAGATCTGAACATGAAATGCAGGGGAGAATTCCCTTGCACACGATTCGCGCCGATATTGACTATGGATTCGCTGAGGCGAATACTTCATTTGGTGCAATTGGTGTCAAGTGCTGGGTCAACAAGGGTGAAGTTACATATGCTGACAACCCTCTAGTCCGAGCAGCTGAACAGACCGGAGGCGAATAATTTATGTTGATGCCTCGAAGAACTAAGTACAGGAAACAATTCAGAGGAAAAATGCGCGGAGCGGCTCAGACCGGCAATGCCGTGTCATTTGGTGAGTATGGATTACAAGCCAAAACTACGGCGTGGATAGACGCAAGACAAATTGAAGCGGCGAGACGAGCAATAACAGGTGAACTTAGGCGTGGCGGTAAAGTCTGGATTAGAGTTTTTCCAGACAAGCCTGTATCGAAGAAGCCTGTAGAGGTTCGAATGGGTAAAGGTAAGGGCGCGACAGATAGATGGGTAGCGGTTGTTAAGCGTGGTCGAGTTTTATTTGAAATATCCGGTGTTCCTGAGGAAGCAGCCCGAGAGGCTTTCCGCAAGGCTCATCATAAGTTGCCGATAGATACGCGAGTGATAGCGCGAGATGAGGTTTACCAGTGAGCACTAAAACTGACGAACTGAGAGCTTTGGAAGCTGAAGCTTTGGCAGCAGAGCTTGAGTCAGCTCATAGAGAGTTATTCAATCTTCGATTTCAGGCCAGTACCAATCAATTGGGCGACCTATCTGAAGTAAAAAAAGCAAGACGTCAAATAGCTCGAATCAAAACTTTGATTCGAGAGTACGAAATCAAGAACGAGAAGTCAGAGGGATAAGTCAGAAATTATCTACTGATCAGGAGAAAATAGATGGTTGAAGCGGTTACAGATCAAGCGAGTACGGCATCGAAGAAGCGAACGTTGGTTGGTGTCGTTGTGTCTGACGTTAACGATAAAACAATTATTGTTTCAGTAGAGAGACGAGCACCACACAGGCTATACAGGAAAGTTATTACAAAAACCAATCGTTATCATGCGCATGATGAGCAAAACCAAGCCACACTAGGGGATATTGTTCGTATTGTAGAGTCACGGCCCATGTCAAGATTGAAGCGTTGGGCATTAGCAGAAATTCTAGTGGGCAGAGATGTAGCTGAAGTTGAGGCGACTGAACTTGACTCATCTTTTGTTGATGAAGTTCAGAGGTCTGCTGCCCGAGCTAGTGCTGAAAGCCAGTTGACCACCGAAGATCAGACTAGTGAGCCATTGGAAGATCAGTCGGACAGCACAGAAGAGGATTTATCATGATTCAACAGGAGAGCCGGGTGTTAGTTGCTGACAATACGGGAGCTCGAGAGTTGCTTTGTATTCGTGTATTAGGCGGGTCCAAGAGACGCTATGCAGGTATAGGTGACACGATTATTGCATCCGTGAAGGAAGCACAGCCTAATTCAGGTGTCAGCAAAGGTGAGGTAGTACGAGCTGTAATAGTTCGGACGAAGCATCCGATTCAGCGTGAAGATGGTCAGACAATTCGTTTTGATGATAATGCGGCTGCTCTCATTGTTGAAGGTGGTGCGCCTAGAGGCACGCGCCTCTTTGGTCCGGTTCCGTCTGAGTTGCGAGCTCATGGTATGTCACGGTTGACCGCTCTCGCACCGGAGGTTATTTAATGGCATCAAGAATTCGTCGTAACGATCAGGTAGAGGTAATTTCAGGTAGTGAACGCGGAGTCCGTGGTGAAGTTCGAGAAGTAAATATCTCTGAAAATAGAGCGATAGTCACAGGAGTTAATATCGTTAAACGGCATCAGAGGGCGACTGGCCCTCAAAATCCTGGAGGCATTATCGAGCGTGAGTCACCTATTGATTTGTCAAATCTTGCAGTGATATGTAACAGTTGCGAGTGCGGAGTTCGAGTCCGGTTCCAGTTACTCGAGGATGGTCAAAAATCTCGAGTGTGTGTGAAGTGTGGGGAGGTACTTGACTAATGACAACCTCAGTAAAAATGCCGAGAATGCTTGAACAATATCAAAAAGACGTGTTTCCTGTGATGCAAAATGAATTTGGTTATCAGAATCCCATGCAGGTTCCAACCTTAAACAAGATCGCAGTAAATATTGGTCTAGGTGAGGCTGTGAATTCCTCAGGTGTGGTTGAACACGCCACGGACGACCTTATGGCGATTACAGGTCAAAGACCATATGTCCGAAGAGCTAAAGAATCTATCTCTAATTTTAAATTGAGAGAAGGAATGCCAATTGGCCTGTCAGTGACGCTTAGACACACCCGTATGTGGGAGTTCTACGACAGGTTAGTGAACTCTTCGATGCCAAGGATTAGAGATTTTCGTGGGTGTTCCACCCGCGCGTTTGACGGACGTGGAAACTATTCACTCGGTATAACTGAACAATTGATTTTCCCTGAACTAAGTTTCGAGGATGTTGATCGCGTTAGAGGTCTTCAGGTTAATTTTGTTACGACGGCGAAAACAGATGAAGAAGGCAGGCGCCTACTCGAGCTGCTTGGGATGCCATTCCAGCGAAGATAGACTTCGGAGAAAGTTAAGGATATTTATATGCCAAAAGCAAGCAAAATTGCAAAGAATCAACGAAGGCTTGTGCTGAGTGAGCGCTATAAGGAAAAGAGAGCAACTCTTACTGCCGTTATTCGAGATCCAGAAGCAAGTATGAAGGATAAAGATTTAGCATATGCTCAACTTTATAAGATGCCTCGTGATGGTTCAAAAACTCGTCACAGAAACAGATGTCAGCTTACAGGACGCCCCCGAGCATATATGCGTGAGTTTGGGGTTTCTCGGATAACGTTCCGTGAATTAGCTGTTCAAGGTATGTTGCCTGGTGTTAAGAAATCATCGTGGTAAGGGAGTAATTTAATGTCAATGTCTGATCCTATAGCTGACATGTTCACACGTATCCGTAATGCTGTTCGGGCAGAGCATGCAGATGTTTTGATTCCAAAAAGCAGGACTAAGCAGGCTATTGCCGATGTACTCCGTGGAGAGGGTTTTATAACCGAGGTGGAGGAAGTAGCCGAAGAGTCGAGAAGTTATCTACGTTTGAAATTATCTTATGGTGATGATAGAAAAGCACTGTTGTCAAACATAAAGAGAATCTCTAGACCTGGGCTTAGGATTTATGTAGGTAATGGTGAGATCCCTCGTGTTTATGGGGGGCTCGGCATCTCGATTTTGAGCACGTCAAAAGGTGTTATGTCGGGTAAGGATGCTTGGAGAGCCAAAATTGGCGGAGAAGTACTTTGCTATGTCTGGTAGGGGTAGTTTATAAACTCGAGAAAAACTAGTATTTGAGGTCGCTGTTTTAACAGTTTGTGTATTAGAGGAATGTTAAGGAATTATTTTATATGTCACGAATCGGGATACTCCCAGTACCTATTCCATCCGGCGTCGAGGTTAGTTTCGACGGTGGTGTTTGTCGTGTGAAAGGTCCCAAAGGTGAGCTGTCTGAGAATATTCATTCATTAGTGTCAGTAACAATAGAAGCAGATGTCGTTACGGTTTCAAGAGCAAATAATCAAAAACTGGCACGATCTTTACACGGCCTAACCCGGACCTTGATCGCAAATATGATTCAGGGTGTTACCGAAGGTTATCGGAAGTCAGTTGAATTTATGGGTAGTGGGATTACACCTGATTTACAGGGTAAAACTTTGATTATCGAGGCAGGTTTTTCTCACAAAGTACCCATGGAACCGCTTGAGGGAACGAGTTTTACTCGAGACGGAAATATAGTGCATGTGGATGGAATTAGCAAACAACAAGTTGGTCAGCAAGCAGCTTTGATCAGACGAGTACGCCCACCATCTGGTTATCGAGCTCAAGGAATTAAATATACGGATGAGCAGCCAAAATACAAGGCTGGGAAGGCAAGAACCGCATAATGAAAGCAGCAGTTCGAACTAGAAGTGCAGCCCGGATACGTCGGCATACTCGCGTGCGTAAACGTGTGAGCGGTATAGAAGAGCGACCACGTCTATCTGTTTTTAGATCAAACCGTTTTATCTATGCTCAATTGATTGATGATGATGCAGGAAAAACCCTAGTATCTGCTTCTGATCAAGGAGTATCTTCAGGGAATAAGACAGAGCGAGCCGCTCAAGTAGGCGGTGAGATAGCAGCATTAGCAAAAGCTAAAGGGATTGATTCAGTTGTCTTTGATAGAGGTGGATATCGTTTTATAGGGCGTGTAAAGGCATTAGCGGAGGGAGCTCGCGAAGGCGGGCTTCAATTCTGATAGGTAAAATTAATTATGGTTCGTGAAAATAATAGAGATGAACGGCGCCGGTCTGATGATGACGATGCTAATGCGTTAATAGAGAAGGTTGTATTTATAAATCGTGTAGCCACGGTGGTTAAAGGCGGCCGTAGATTCTCATTTACGGCGGTTGTGGTTATTGGCGATGGAGAAGGTAATGTTGGGTTTGGCATGGGACGCGCCAACGAAGTTCCTGATGCAATTCGAAAGGGCGGCGTGATAGCGAAGCGGTCAATGAATAGCATCGCAATTAAGGCTGGAACTCTGGCACATGAGCTTGATTCAAACTTTAAATCTAGTAGGGTGGTAATGTTGCCAGCGGCGCCAGGTACAGGCGTTATAGCAGGAGCTGCTGTGAGAGCTGTCATGGAATGTACCGGTGTGACTGATGTATTGACAAAGGTATATGGGTCAACGAATCCTATTAACGTCGTGACAGCAACAATTAACGGGCTTAAATCGCTTAGAGATCCGGAAGAGGTTCGTGCTAAACGACGAGAGTTCGCGCGGCAAAGTACTGAGAAATAGTAACAGGTGCAAGGTGTGTTTATATGTCTAATTTGAGAATTACTTATAAGAAATCTTCGATCGGATATCCAGCAAATCAGAAAGCTACTGTTCGTGCACTAGGGTTAAGAAAAATTAGGCAAACAGTTGAGCAGACAGACAGTCCGCAAATTCGCGGAATGATTCACACTGTTAGACACTTGATCGAAGTCGAAGAGGTCAACTAGATGACTGAAGAAGTGAAATTAGAAGATCAGATAAGTTCGAGCGTGAATTTAGCACCACCGGATGGTGCTAGGCATTCAAAGAAACGGGTTGGTCGTGGTAAAGGTTCTGGCCAAGGAACATACGCTGGGAAGGGCCTCAAAGGTCAAAATGCGCGTTCTGGTGGTGGAGTTAGGCCAGGCTTTGAAGGTGGGCAGACGCCTTTAGTCAGACGATTGCCGAGAAAACGTGGGTTTCGTAATTTCAGTAGAGTGGAGTTTGAGGCTGTCAATATTGGTATGCTGCAGTCTCGTTTTGAGGCAGGTGCAGTGGTTGACTCGAATTCATTATTTGAAAAGAACTTGATTCGAGGCATTGATTCGTCGTATAAAATTTTGGGCTCAGGC
>JAQWLS010000001.1 GCA_029247135.1 Dehalococcoidia bacterium
CCTGAAGTATCTTCATCGTTTCGGCAAGAGTATCTAGTCGTTCACCTACATTGGCCCCATGCGGACCCACCCGGAATGTATTCACACCAACGTCTTTATAAGCTTTCAGTTTTTCCGCAACATCAGCGGAGGATCCTAGAATAGAAGAATTAAGCACCATTTCAGTCGGCACTTCACGTCGCGCTTCGTCACGTCGTCCTTCTATCCAAAGTCTCTGTATTTTACTCACTTCATCAGCCCATCCTTGTCTTCGATAAGCGTCTGCGTAGAAATTTTGAGTTTTTGAACCCATCGCTCCTATCTGAAAAGCCATTGACGGCTTTAATGCGTCAGCTGCCTGCTCGACATCTTCAGTAAATCTGACAGTACCACCAACTGCGATATCAATGCTCTCAAGTGTTCTGCCAACACTTTCAGCACCATCACGCATAGGACCCAAAAATGTTTCGGCCGCTTCGGGTAGAAAGGATGTACCAAGCCAGCCGTCAGCGAATGCACCAGTCATAAATAAATTTTTTGGGCCAAGCGAAGCAACATATATAGGTAAATCGGGACACACAGGAGCTCCTGATCTCAAGGCCTTACCTAGGCCAGTGCCACCTCTTTCAGTTGAGAGAGGGAGTTCCCAAAAATCACCGTCATAGGCGAGTGTCTCTCCATTAAAGATCCGTCGGCAAATATCAATTATTTCCCGCGTGTGTGTAACCGGTTTTCTGAAGGGAATTCCGTGCCATCCCTCGATGACCTGCGGACCACTGGTCCCAAGACCCAAGATGAACCGCCCACCAGACATCGAATCCAACGTCATAGCAGTCATCGCAACGAGTGACGGTGTTCGAGTTCCCACTTGAAAAATTCCTGATCCAAATTTCAATGTCGTCGTTTTGGCTATCAAATACGCCAGAGGGGTAGCGGCATCATGTGCCCAGGCTTCGGCACTCCAAAGAGAATCAACTCCTAATTTCTCAGCTCCAAGGGCAAATTCTGTCGCTTCTTCCCAATCTTCAATCGCGTAACGGTTTAGGCCCACAGACGCCTTCATATGTAATCTCCCTCAATTATTAATCTAATACAAAGTTCACCCATGATAATTGAACCCAAGATCTTACGCTGAAACCGCTATCTGCTCTCTCGCTCAAGTCGATTAGAATTATGTGTGCTGATCTTGACCTAACATTACTGCGACTTGTTCAATTCCCGAAACAATTGAGGTTGTATTTGAAAATAATTGCTGACAAGCTGCCCTTCCACTACGGATGGATCATCGTGTCACTCTGTATTCTTGGTAATATGGTTGGCGCTGGGACTACCTTCTGGACAATGGCAGTCTATATTCCTTTGATAGCCGACGAGTTTGAAAGTACCAGGACCGCGGTTGTTTCAGCCTTCACTGTTGGGCAGATAACATTCGCGATAATAGCACCATTCATCGGAACTTATTTTGACCGAAAAGGCGTGCGAGGCTCTATTTTTGTTGGGAGTATCCTCGCAGCTACAGCTTTCTTTCTCACTTCCCAAGCCGAAACGGTATTTCAAGTGTTTCTCGGATGGACTTTACTTTCGGCTACCAGGAGCCTGCTCATGGATCTACCTTTTAATTGGTTAATAACAAGATGGTTCGTGGGCAAAAAGCAACAGGCTGCCCTCGGAGTGATAACTGTCGGATTCGGCTTTGGAGGAGCGGTGCTGCTCCCTATCCTAAATCAAATCGCTTCATCCTACTCGTGGCGTGCCTCGATGATTACCAGTGGAACGCTACTTCTGATTGTCCATGGACTGCTTATCCCGTTACTCGCACGAAATACCCCTCACCAACTTGGTCTGACGCCGAACAGATCTAATCAAGAAGAGTCCGCCAACAACAGGTCTGATGATTTGGTCGGCATGACAGTTGGTTCGGCGATTCGTACTCCCGCATTTTGGATTGCAGCGGCCGGATTATTTCTGTTCTATGGAGGTCAAACGCTCTCCTCGCTCATTATCGATTTCTTCTCAACCTCTGGGCTGACTTTCGGTGCTCTCGCAATCGCTATAACTGCGTGGATAAGGACTGGGCTTCGAATTCCGCTGGGGCTGTCAATGGCCCGAATCGATCGAGTATTTCTCCTCTCATCTCTTGTCTGTCTGTCACAAGGTCTTGGCGTGTTTGCATTACTATTTGCTCCGACTGGAACGCCATTACTTGCTTGGATACTACTGTGGGGTGTTGGAGGAGCGTTTGCCCCGATGATAGGCCCTTTGATTACTACTAAACTTTTTGGTGTGAAGCATTATGGCGCAGTCTCGGGTGCAATACAGGCAATCGGCTTTTCAGGACAAATGATTGCGCCAATACTCGGTGCTCTCTTGTTCGATATTCGAGGCGACTACCACTTGAGTTTTATGATTTATTGCATCTCTTTTGCACTAGGAGCGATACTTTTTGCCAGCTTAAAAACTCCAAAAATTACCGCACACGAGACCACTCCACATTCGTCTGCCTGATTTCTCTGGCAGCGAACCATGTTAATCTTCGTCTCTATAATTGTTTAGTTAAGAGATTGGGAAATTAATATGGGAAGCTTTGATATCGTTGTTATCCCTGGAGACGGAATAGGCCCAGAGGTTACAACCGAGGGTGTGCGAATGCTCGAAGCCGTCTCAGAAAAATTTGGTCATGAGTTCACTTTAGATGAACATCCGGCAGGCGGCGGGCTAATCGACGCAGAGGGCATTGCGATTCGACCTGAAACACTTGAGCGCGCAAGTCAAGCCAATGCTGTTCTCTTCGGTGCCGTTGGTTTGCCTAAATTCGACAATGATCCCGGTGCCCTTATTCGTCCAGAGCAAGCTGTGCTAGGGCTGAGGCGCGAATTAGGACTGTGGGCAAATATTCGGCCAGTCAAAGCAATTGCCTCTCTGACCGCAGCATCACCCTTGAAACCAGAAATAATCGACGGGGTAGATATGGTGATAATAAGAGAGCTTACCGGCGGGCTTTACTTTGGAGAACCACGAGAGCGTCGAATTGATAAGAATGGCTTGAGAGAAGGCGTTAATACGATGTATTACCGCGAAGATGAAGTGGCTCGGATAGCTCATCTCGGATTTCAATTAGCACGCGAACGTACAGGTAGAATAACAAGTGTCGATAAAGCAAATGTGCTTGTTGTGTCGCAACTTTGGCGGGAAATAGTAGACGAGGTCGCAGCTTTATATCCGGACGTAGAGCTTGACCATGTCATTGTAGATGCCATGACAATGCATCTTATAAAACGTCCAAGGGATTTCGATGTAGTCATCACATCAAATATGTTTGGCGATATTCTAACTGACGAAGCTTCTGTGTTAACTGGATCCATGGGACTGTTACCTTCAGCATCGTTGGGTACGATGTCAGAAAATGGAACTGGGCTTGGGCTCTACGAGCCAATTCATGGCACTGCCCCTGATATCACAGGTCAGGGAATCGCCAATCCGCTTGCTATGCTTCTCTCGGTTGCATTGTTACTTAGGCACTCTTGTGGACTTGGAGAAGAAGCAGATATTGTGGAACGAGCAATTGAACTGACGATTGATAAAGGTCATCGAACCATTGATTTATCAGATAATGAAAAAAAATATCTCTCAACTGAGCAAATGACAGATAAAGTATTGGAAGAATTTAAAAACTTAAATGTTTGATTATCCGTCTAATCCATCAGCTTCAAGCGATAAACAAATTGTGGTCAAATCAGATGACTTCTTTGGATAAAATTATTCTCGCAGTAGTCATTTGAACTACTATCTAACTTGGAGAACCAGTGGAACAGCCCATTTTACACCCCACAAATTTGCTTTTATATGACACAACCCTCCGTGATGGTCTTGGCATGGAAGGGCTCTCTCTATCGTTGGAGGATAAATTAGAAATCACACGAAAGCTAGACACATTGGGAGTGCACTACATCGAAGGTGGATATCCAGGATCAAATCCTAAGGATGCTGAGTTTTTTACTAAGGCAAAACTACTTGAACTGAAACACGCAAAACTTTGTGCATTTGGATCAACACGTAAGCCAGGTGGAGACGTAAAAACCGATCCTGCTATCAAAGCAGTACTCGCGGCCGAAACACCGGTTATTACACTTGTAGGAAAATCCTCACTGAGCCAAGTGACCAATGTGTTGCAAACGACCGACGAAGAAAATTTATCGATGATAAAGGAGTCCATAGCAGAATGTGTCTCTGCTGGGAAAGAGGTTGTTTTTGATGCCGAGCATTTCTTTGATGGATATCTAGAAGACAGCGATTATGCAATTCGTACCCTACGAGCTGCGGTCGCGGGTGGTGCAGACACACTCACCCTGTGCGATACGAATGGTGGAAACCTTCCTTGGCAAATTGCAGAAATCGTAAGCGCTGTAAAAAAGCTTGTAACCGATCAGGGACTTGAGGGTGTGCGAATAGGTATACATGCCCATAACGATACAGATAATGCCGTCGCAAACACTCTTGTTGCCATCCGTGCTGGAGCCGATCACGTGCAAGCATGCCTAAATGGCTGGGGCGAAAGAACCGGTAATGCAAATATAATTTCGGTCATTGCAAATCTGAAATTAAAACTCAAGATCGACGTTATCAGTGATGAACAGTTAAAACTCCTTACTCAGACGGCTGCGCTTGCTCAAGAGCTTGCCAATCTTCAAACAAATCCGCAGCAACCGTATGTGGGAACTGGTGCATTTGCCCATAAAGCCGGTTTACACGCAGCGGCAATAGTCAGATCTCCTGGCTCGTACACACATATAGACCCAACTTCTGTCGGAAATAGTGAACGGGTCCTGGTTTCTGAAATATCTGGAAGGAGAAGTATATTTCAAAAACTAAAAGAACAAGGCAGCTCCTTGGAGCTTTCAGACTCAGATGCCGAAAAAGTATTATCCCGAATCAAAGCTAGAGAAGCACAAGGTTCAGCTTTTGAAGCAGCAGAAGCGTCTTTCGAAATGGTTGCACGGCGAACACTGAGTACATTTTTACCAGCCTTTATACTCGAAGATTTCGTGATTGTCGAGAGACGCAGACCGGACTCCGAACGCTATGTGGGAGCCAAGCCACGATCAACAGGAGATGCTTCAACTGATGCCGACGAATCAGCATTTTCGTATAACGATATGCAAGCAGAAGCGATGATTAAAATACGTGTCGCCAATAAACTAACCCAAGTAGCCGCGGATGGTAATGGGCCCGTCTCCGCAATGGATGCTGCTGTGCGGAAAGCTCTTACCGAGACCTATCCAGGAATAGCCGAAGTGCATCTCACAGATTACAAAGTACGGATCATCGACTCAAAAGCAGGTGCCGACGCAGCCGTCAGAGTGCTAGTTGAGTCCAGCGATGGCAAAAATAGGTGGCGCACTGTAGGCGCTTCAACTGACGTAATTGAAGCGTCTTGGCTTGCGTTGCAAGACGCATACGAATATTGGATTATCCATAATTCAAAATAAAAATATCTATTTAAACGTCTTTATGACGCATATCTGCCAAAGGTAAGCCTTTGTTATGCTGTAAACAAACGCCACGCAGGAACATAGGCCTCACTACAAGGCCTTACAACAAGACAATAGATATATATGAAGCTTATTTAGAGTCGTAGTTTACCGTGTGAAGGCTGGCGACGTCGCTGCTTACCTGCAGCTAGCTGCTCTTCCTTTTCAATATCGGCTGGATCACAACGCTCCTGCTCGTGCACGTAACCACAGGCTACACACGATCCAAAAACACCGTACCAGTCGTCTTCTATAATCATCATCCCCTGACAACGGGGACATCTTCTAGGTGGGGTACTCACAATTGGCATGCCCATCTACCTCCGGATCCAAAACCACCCAGCAAGCTGGGTAAAACGCTGATCCGGGCGCCGCCGAGGTTAGCTGTCGGGTTCGGGCTGATCAGAAAAAGCCCGTCTTGAACAGACACAAGGTCTATTCAAGATTCACCCCATAGTTGGTTCCCCCGGTTCCTTAGCAGGAAATTAGGCGGCCACTAGAGTTGTGACGATCCCCAAGATAGATAAAACTGACAGTTTTGTCAAGTCACTCGGAATCCAAACCATCATTGCTGTAGAGTCATAACCACATATATCGATCACAACACCCCAGCCTGAGGTAGAGCCTAGATAATGAATTCACAACAATTAATTGATAACACAGTTAAAAAAATTACATGCTTACAGGTCCCACATCAACAATCACTAGATAGCGTAGTGCAGAGACAGTCACAGCTTACAAAGCCGAAGAACTCGCTTGGAAAGTTAGAAGGCCTTGCTGAATTTATAGCAGGCGTCGCCGCGGTGCCAAATCCAACCCTCCATCGAAAAACCATAGTAGTCGCTGCAGCAGATCATGGGGTGACTGAAGAAGGCGTATCTGCTTATCCGCAAGAAGTTACTAAACAAATGGTAAAAAATTTCCTCCAGGGTGGAGCTGCTATCAACGTACTTGCTGATAATTTTAAAATCGAAGTGATAGTCATTGATGCCGGCATTAATATCTCCACACCTATAGACGGGCCGTTAATTCAGGCCAATCTAGGTAGAGGAACAAATAATATTGCTCTGGGCCCGGCAATGAGTTACGCCAAGGCCACAGACGCCATCGCGAGGGGCATAACAATTTTCCTCGAATCACACATGGATAGTCCGACCAACATTATCGGTCTTGGTGAGATGGGAATCGGAAACACCACCTCTGCGGCCGCGTTAATTTCGGCTATTGGAAGACGAAAACCCTCCGCTGTAGTGGGTTGGGGAACTGGCATCAATCCATCCCAATTCAAACAGAAAGTCGCCGTAATAGAACAAGCATTAGAGGTAAATAAAGACGCCATCAATGCTGCTCATTTAATAGATAGTCCTGGAAAAGCAATCTCTTTCCTTGCAGCACTAGGGGGATTTGAAATTGGCGTTCTCACAGGCATCGCCTTGGGAGCTGCCGCTAATCGGGTACCAATCGTAATCGATGGGGTAATTTCCGCAACTGCAGTTCTATTAGCTAATCTTGTCACACCGGAACTTAAAAAATTTACGATTCCTAGTCATTTATCCCCGGAACCCGGTCATAAAATTGTGCTCGACTTGCT
This sequence comes from Dehalococcoidia bacterium, assembly GCA_029247135.1. GTDB lineage: Bacteria > Chloroflexota > Dehalococcoidia > UBA2979 > UBA2979 > UBA2979. The sequence goes on from JAQWLS010000001.1 coordinate 7,099, forward strand.
CGGAAGTGGAGATCCAATGCTTGATCTGCAAATGCGACTTGGAGAAGGATCTGGCGCAGCGATAGCGATCAATCTTTGCGATATAGCTTGCCGCTTGCTTAACGATATGGCAACGTTCGCTGAGGCTGACGTAAGCACGATAAAGCCTGTTGCGAAAATAGAGGAACACAAATGAAAACGACTCTGCGAGATGTACTAAAGTATCCGATAATTGCGCTTGAATTTCTGACTGTTCTTAGAATCACCCGGCCTAGAATCTACGAAAATTCTTTGTTCGCAGGTTCTATAAGTTGTTACCCGATTGTTGGATTAGGCATCGGAGTGCTTCTGTGGGTTGCGGCAAATCTACTTGAGCGGATAGTAGAACCGGAAATTAACTCCGTAATTCTCCTAATACTTCTAACTCTACTTTCTGGAGGACTTCATCTTGATGGCCTCGCTGACACAGCAGATGGCCTTGCAAGTCAAGGAACCAAGGCCGACAAACTTGGAATTATGAGTATTGGAAATACCGGCCCAGCGGGAGCTGTGGCACTGGTACTTACACTCCTCCTCCAATGGGCATTAATATCTGAAATATTAGAGCTAAGAGATCAGCTAAGTCTATCAGTGCTACTGATCACCCCCATGCTAGGAAGATGGTCGGTAATTCCAATGGTCGGATTGTTTCCACCCGCACGTTTAAGTGGTCTCGGTAACTCAATCCAACAATCGCTGATCACAATTCCGATATTAACCGGTACGACCGTCGCAATAATTGCGTCAGTTTCCCTGCTCGGATTAGTAGGTATGATCTTGATTTTTGCGGCTGGCATAACTTCTATTACCATTGCCTGGTTTGCGTCCAAACAGTTACAGGGAATAACTGGTGATATTCTTGGCGCAGGAATAGAACTCTCACAGACGACTGTTTTACTAATCTTTTTAATCACGTCAGAAATCACTTTTCTCTCGGCTTAGAAACAACATTATGAAAGATAAACTCAACCCCGATCTGACCTTAATTACTGGAGGTGCGAGGAGCGGAAAATCTACCCTAGCTCTTAAAATCGCAAATGATTCTGATGGAGAAAATATACGAACCGTAAGTTTTATAGCAACAATGGAACCTAATGATTCGGAAATGATTCACCGCGTCAATCGCCATAGGCAAGTACGACCTGCGACATGGCAGACTATCGAAGAACCAATCGATATAGCTGACGTAATTGATAAGTGCACAAGTGATGTCATCATTATCGATTGCATCTCAATGTGGCTGACGAATATATTGTTCGAAATCTTAGGTGATTTTAATAAAATCAATCAAGAATTTGATGAAAAGCAGCTGCTTAAAATTGATAATTCAATTAATGAATCCTTGACCAAATTGTTGTTATCACTCACAAATTCGAAATCGAAAGTATTATGTGTCACAAACGAAGTGGGATTTGGTGTGATTCCACCAACACCAGTGGGTCGAATTTTTAGAGATTATTTAGGTCATGTGAATCAAAATTTAGCTCGGATTGCCAAAAGTACTCTATTGGTAGTCGCCGGAAAAGTAATCGAACTAAAATAGTATTTCAACAGCGACATCAAAAGACTGAACATGGGCAGAATAGGGTGATTAAGCTATTTATTTGCCCTCAAATGATGGCTTACGCCTTTCTCTAAAGGCGGCAGGACCTTCTCTGGAATCAGTTGTTGACTGAACAATTGCCATCGCTGCTTGAGCTTGTTCAAGTCCTTCCACAAAAGACTGATCCAAACCTCGGTAGACCAATCTCTTAGCCAGTTGCATAGCCACCGGTGGACCGGCAGCCAACTGTTTGGCGTAGGCTAGTGTCTCTTTCATTAGATCATCATGAGGTACTACTCTTGCGACGTATCCCATGTCCAAAGCCGCCTGCGCGTCAAAAAGATCTCCACTCCAAATTAGCTCTAGGGCCTTCTGAAGCCCGACCAATCTTGGAAGTAACCAAGCTCCTCCATCTCCAGGAATTAGACCGACATTAACGTATGACATCCCAAATCGGGCCGTGTCAGACGCAATTCTAATGTCTGCCATAGATGCCATATCCATCCCGGCACCAACAGCGGCACCGTTAAGAGCCGCAATATAAGGTTTATCTAGATACTGGAGCGCCTGAGCCACCCGGTGAACTGAATAACGCAAGGAATTTCTTCGTTCACCAGCATTCTTTTCAGCCATCAATACCTTGTCGCCACTTTCAGCTTCAGCTTTTAAATCAGCTCCAGCACAAAAGGCACGCCCGGCACCTGTAACTATTACTACACGAACACCGTCATCGTCAGTGGCTCGACGAATCGAATCGGCCCATTCCGAAAGTAATTCAGTACTAAAAGAATTCATTCGCTCGGGTCTGTTCAAAGTAATCGTGGCAATTTGCTCCGATACGTCATATGTAACTGCGGTATAGTCCGATGCCATGCTTATGCTCCTAGTCTTAAAATCATGCCCTAGTACTGATAGTCGACGAGTTGATTTCAGTAAATCCATCCACAAATTAACATAAAACTACAACTAACGATAATTTGATCAATTAAAATATCAATACTAATGAAACTAAGCCAATCTAATTCAGCTTTAATAATCTCAAAAGTATTCTGTCTAGTTCTACTAATATCTATTATTTTGGGATTAAATTGTAAATCAAGCTCGCTCCCAACGCCCTCCCGAATCAAAACTACTGCAGCTCCGATAGTGACCCAACCATCTCAAACTACCCTTCTCACAAGACCTTTCAGCCTGAACCTATTGATATCGGATAAACCTGAAAGTTTAGAACTGACGCCTAGTAACTCTGATTTAGCTCAGACAATAGTTCAAATTCTTGGCGTATCGTTCCAAGATAATTCGAATGATACCAACACCACGGGAAGCAAATATGACGTCATTACGACGACGACGGGAATAATAATCGATGCTCAACAAAAACTCATACTGACAGACTTCGGCTCTGTCGATTGGCAAGATACTTCAGGACAGAGACGCATTGATAATCTATACATTGTGACAAATCGTGACCCACGCAACCCTCAAATTGAATACCGAGCCGAACTCGTAGCAGCTAATTTTAGACGAGATCTAGCAATACTGAAATTGACAAAAAAAATTGATGGGTCAGAAATTGAAAGTTACGCACCTTTTAATGAGGCCAGAATAGCTGCAACTGTACCGCGTGATTCTGGACAAGAACTTCGAATATTAGGACACACGGGGATTTCTCTGGAACCGATCAAAATTGAAAAATTACAATTGATCGGGCTGATGAACTCTGGTCTCGAGTCCATTAAATTGCTACTCAACGATGATACAGATAAAACAGATAAATTTCCCGAATATTTGAAATTAACGAGTGGACCAAATTTACTTGAAAAAGGTGCCGCGTTTACATCAAAAGGAACATTCGCAGGATTTCTCTCCGCCATGCCTACCGAGATGAATGGACCAAAAGTATTAATAAGAAGTGTTGATTCCATAACAAACGCATTCGCAAGTAATAATGTAGTTTCGGTACTCAGTGAATCCTACAGACGAGAATTTAACTACAGACCGAATAATCAAACTCCCGACAGAGATCAAACTTACGTGTCCACGCCAAAATTTGCTACGCTCGCGTCGACTAATAAAGTTGGACGTGAATTAGCTGAGTATGATGACCAATTCAACAACGTATCCGAGGTTTTCTATGAATATCTCGTTGCAAAAACTAGTAAACAAATTGAATTATCTGAGATTTGGTTATTTGATAACGTCGTTATAGAAGCGCTCTCTCAGTCACGTATCCACTCGTCTGATAATGCTTCATGGCATGGTCAATCACTTAAAAATGTGGCGGCAAGTACGGCCATAGGACTGACAGATAATAACTCGAATGTTCTACCAAAAGGTGATTGGGAATTACAAATATTAATTGATGGGACTTTAGTTGCAAAAAATCAATTCACGGTGGGTCTGCCGGTTAGTGACGCTTTTCAGAAGAGTACGTCCGTATCAGATAGCCCAATTCCAGAACCGGAATCCGAACCTGAAATTACTGACTTTACTTGGGGGACATCTGCCAATCTAAATGGTGAAGTGATTGGTAATGTCAAAGCTGGAATTGACAAAATACTTCTCGGATTTAATTATCAACACTTTAAGGAGTCAATGATATTCGGTTGGAAAGTCTACTATGGTCCTGATTTAATCTACTCATCTAAGGAAATTCCATGGGTTTTCAAGGAAAATAATCGATTTTGGATTGGATTCTATCCCACCGAGCCGCTATGGCCAGGTTGGTGGGAATTCGAACTTTATTTAAATGGGGAAATAATTAAACAAATAGGACGAACGGTGGAGGCAAACTAACTAAATAAACTCAGATAGAATTAGGTTAAGTAAATAAAGAAACCGGGGTTGTCAAATATGTTAGAAACCGAGAGAATCGTCCACACCATTGCACTCATCGGGGGGACTGGTCCCGAAGGTAAAGGGCTTGCCACCCGATTTGCGATTGCAGGTCATAAAGTAATCATTGGGAGTCGAGACCCTGCGCGTGGGATTGAAGCAGCAGATGAACTAACCAAAACACTAAACACAATTTCAGATATAGATATCACCGGTGATACAAATGAAAACGCGGTCAGCGCTGCTGACGTAGCGGTTGTTACCGTTCCGTACGGAGGACACCAGGCTACCCTAAAGAGCCTGAAATCACTGCTGGTCGATAAAATCGTGATAGACGCCGTGGTGCCGGTCTATTTTGAGAAAGGCCCTCGACCAATTGAAGTAGCGGCAGGATCAGCCACTGAAGAAGCAGCGTTTATCCTGCCCGATTCGAAGGTAGCAGGTGCATTCCATAACTTGTCAGCTGAAGTCCTGCTCGATCCAGAGGCCGACCTCGATGCTGACGTACTTGTTACTGGCTCGGGTGCTGCCAAGGAAACTGCTATCCAACTTGCCTCAGAAATCAAAGGTGCACGAGCAGTTGATTCTGGGCCCTTGAGATATTCAAGATTTATCGAGGGTATTACCATTTTGCTTATTGGAATTAATTCGCGATACAAAACCCATACAGGTGTCACTATTAGCGGTCTGGAGTAATTAAATTGAGTGAAATAAACCAGAACAAATCAAGTACAAGCGAGAGTGCTGGAAATCTTAATATCGACGAAGTAAGAATTATAGCAATCCGTGATTTACCTATGGTGGAGGCTGGCGACAATATTATAGATCAAATTATCGACGCAGCGGACAACCAGGGTACCCCGTTAAAAAACAAAGATATAGTCGTTATCACACAAAGAATATTTTCCAAGGCCCAAGGATTAGTAGTCCCACTTGATAACTATCAGCCAAGTTTATTCGCCATCGAATATGCAGAACGAACTGAAAAAGATCCTCGGTTGGTAGAGGCGGTACTTCAGGAATCCACGCGAATTATCCGGCAGGTAGGAGGTGTCCTCATTACAGAAACAAAACATGGTTTCAAGTGTGCAAATGCGGGGGTCGACGGCTCCAACGTTGGTGGAGATGACTTAATCTCGCTATTACCCAAGGATCCAGATCAAGATTGCCAGGTGGTTTGTGACGTCATTAAGGAAAGACTTGGACTCGACGTGGGCGTGATTATGACTGATACATTCGGACGACCCTGGCGACATGGTCAAACTAACGTAGCCATCGGTGTCGCAGGGATGCAACCTATGAGGGATTATGTTGGGGCAAACGATCTCGATGGGAAAGAACTGCGTGTCACGACCATCTGCGTGGCCGATGAAATCGCAGGCTCAGCGGAGCTTGTCATGGGTAAGCTAGACGCAGTACCAGCGGCGATAGTACGAGGTTATCCATTCGAAATAAGCCAAGGCGCCGCCTCTGAAATAGTTCGTGAAACCCCTCTCGACTTATTTCCATAGGCAAATGCCATCAAAAGAAAGCTAAAGATGAGTGATAAACACAAAATACCAAATCGGGTCAGTGCCTCGGAAATACTCAAATCAGCATTTGTTGATGCGGCGGATACAAGATTACCACTATGGCTCCCGATACCCGGAGCACTCATTACCCTTGTCTTTGCTACTTACATCGGTCTAAGTGGTGAATCAAACCAGATTAAACTAATACTCGCAACTATTGTTTGGCCAGGGTCTGGGATATTTCTAGGTGTTACAGTTGCGACCTGGCTAGGTTGGCAGCTGGAAATAGATTAGGTTTCACAAATGCTCTATCTGTTTGTTGGCAACAACGAATACAAGATTCTCTCTGAACTTTCACGGATAAAGACCGAGTTAAACGTGACAAACGAGTCCCTAGAAAATAACCTCGTCAATATACGATCCGAAAATATCACGACGGAGTTCGTACGACGGCATACACATACTCTCCCGTTTATGGGTGGAAATCTTCTCGTTGTTGTTCAAGGACTCTTTAGTACCGTCAAAAATAGTGAGTTCGATGAATGGAGTTTATTGGTAGATGAACTGCTGGAACTTCCCGCAACAAATCATGTAGTCCTATACGAAATCATCCAATCTGGGAAAACTCTCAGTACGAACAAATTGTATAAGAAAATTGAAGATTTGGCTAAATCTGGCTCACAAGAAGACCCGACGGTGTTCTTTAACCGATACGACATTCCTAAACCAAAACTCTTCGGATCCATTGAAAAGCAAACCGAGTGGGCTAGATCATTTATTAGTGACTACAGCAAATCAAACAACTTTGATATCGCGCATGACGCAGCAATCGAATTAGCAGTGCGCGTGGGCAATGAGCCAATGGCCCTAATCAATGAGCTTGAAAAACTTACTACTTACAGCGAAGCACGCCCAATCAGTAAGGAAGCGGTATTGCTACTAACACCACCTGAAGCTGACGAAAACCCATTCACAATCATGGACACAATTATTGAAGGAACGCCTCGAAAAGCGCTGTACCTTGTAAGGCAAATGCTTGAACAAAACGAAGAAAATCCGTTTGTATTGCAAACTCGGATTACAAATCAGATCCGACGAATGATCATTGCTTGTGAAGCCATAGAATCTGGCCGAAACAGTAAGGAATCACAATTGAATTTAAGTGAAGCTTTTCCCACAATGAACAGCAAGGCCTTTCCATTCAAAAAACTGACTGAGCAATCCCGAAATACCTCAAGCAAAAAATGTAAGTCAGCATTAAGGCTACTGGCAGAACACGACAAATCAACCAAAACCGGTGAACTAAAGAGAATCGGTCCTCGTGATCCTGAAATCAACCTAGAGTTATTAGTACTAAAACTTGCAAGATTGTTTCAATCGTAAACGCGTTATGATGAACCGCTATTCATCGATAACACAAATCGACCCTGTACTTGCACATCTGCCGCATCCTCATAAATCGGTGGCATAGAGGAATTTCTAGGTTGCAAACGAATCCGGTCTCCTTCAGGATACCAACGCTTCAAGGTCGTCTCTTCTCGGCTCTTTATCCACGCAACGACCATCTCGCCTGGATCCGCGGTCTGGCGAGGTTCAATAACTACAATATCACCATCAAAAATCCCATCATCAATCATCGATTCGCCCTGTACTCTAAGCGCGAATAAGGAACGATCGCTTTTAGAACCTAATTGACTTCTAGAAAATGGCAGGAGTTCCTCTGGCTCTGCTTGCTGGGGAGTTACGGGTATCGGAATACCGGCAGCAATTCGTCCAATTAGCGGAATGTAAAGAAGATTATCCGAGATATTTTCTCTATGAGATGTATCATCCCTGTTAATCTGAATCCCCCGTGCCACGTCCACACGACGAGAAATAAACCCAAATTTCTCTAAGTTTCGCATGTTGTATTGGACAACAGATGTAGAAGAAAGATCACATGCTACCTGTATGTCACGTATGGATGGCGGAATTTGATTTTCATCCAGATAATTCTCAATAAATTCCAGGATTCTTATCTGCTTATCGCTCAGCTTGTCTCGACTAACAGTCATAGTTATCTACCTCTTTAAAATTATTGAGTTGAAAAGTTAACCTTAAGCAATCAAACTCAGTAATTGAACGTATGTTCTTAATAAGAACAATAGTGCTATTAAGTCATTTTAGTCAAGTCCTCGATCCTATCGACAATGCTACTAAGATTTAATTAGGTTAGCTCAATACAATTAATCGCCAAACAGAAAATTATTAAGTTTTATGCCAAGTAATCTAATGAGTCTCTTCGATGGGGCAAAGCTAAGCGGAGCCGTAGACGCTCAAAACCGTAAAGCTATGATCATTGCCGCACATCCCGACGACGGCGAATTTGGAGCAGCTGGGACTGCTACCTTATTGACAGCCACTGGATGGGCATTTCGGTATCTGATAATCACAGACGGCAGCAAGGGTAGCCCAGATCAAAATGTGAATACAGATGACTTGAAAGCCTTACGACTAGCTGAACAGCATGACGCAGCTCAACATCTCGGCATTTCTGGAGTGGCGAGTTTAAATCATGTTGATGGCGAATTAGCGGCAGATAGGATTTTACTTGGTGAAATAGTTCGCGAGATTAGGATGTATAAACCAGAAATTATTTTTACCCACGACCCAGAATCAATGTTCTCTGGCACTGGTTGGATTCATCACTCGGATCATAGGGTAACTGGACAGATGGTCATTGACGCAGTCTATCCAGCAGCCAGAGATATATTAAATTTCCCAGAACACCTTGATGAAGGTCTCACAACGCATAATGTACAAACCATATATTTATGGGACACCGAAAAACCCAATATTCATATTGATATATCGGACGTACTTGACAGAAAAATATCTGCTCTGCTATCACACAAATCGCAATTTCCCAATCCAAAATCATTTGCTCAACAATCTAGACAAATGTGGCAGGACTCAGATGGTAAGTATCGCGAAGAGTTTCGTCGCCTCGACATTTGGGCTTAGAGAATAAATGTTCACAAAACCAAAATACTGTCAAAACTGTGGATCAGCACTAAGAGCACCGGACTCAATCCAATTACATCTACCCTTAATTTGCTCAACATGCCTCTTCCAAATATGGCATGACCCTAAAGTCGTTGCTGGGACAGTTGTATTATGTAAACAAGAAATTCTCCTAGTCCAGAGACAAACAGAGCCACAAACCGATCTGTGGAGCCTTCCGGCCGGCTTCGTTAATCGAGCAGAAGACCCAGCGGTTGCGGCCCGAAGAGAAGTTTTTGAGGAAACCCAAATTCAGATTGAAGTAATTGAGTTATTAGGGCTAACTTCGACGGAAGAAATCATATTCATTGCTTACTCGTCATTATTG
>JAQWLS010000004.1 GCA_029247135.1 Dehalococcoidia bacterium
GTATCGCTGCACCTCAATTCGATTCAAATAATCAAAAGCAATCACTAACGGTTAGAAGCATCCTCGGCGACATCAGCGCGGGTATCAGCTACGTCTACCGGACTCCCCAACTCAGGCTCCTCATGCTCCTTATGTTGGTACTCACGATCTTCGCACAGCCTTTTCAAAATTTAGTTGCAGGCTTTGCTGAATCAGGTCTACAGCTAGAAAATTGGGAGACAAAAGCTGGGCAACTCACTGCAATGGCAGGAGTTGGAGCGATGATCGGTTCTGTACTGATTACGTGGCTAGCCGAATGGGACAGAAAACCTCTCTTGCAATGGCTGTCCGGACTTGCAACGGCCGCTGGTTTTATAACGATGACCGTCGGCTCTCAAATATTTGGATTTGCGGGCGCAGTTGTTGGCGTAACAATCGTTGGTGGTGCCACCGCATTCTATATGACCGCGAGCAGCACGATGATGTTGACGGCAGCCAATCCAAAGTTTTACGGTCGAGTCATGAGCTTATTTATGCTCTCATTCTCCGCCGTTGGCGTAATGTCATTACCGCTTGGAATTGTCGCTGACCGTATTGGATCCTTGTTCCTATTTAGCACCCTCGGAACCTGTGTCGCTGTTGCAATGGTGCTGACTGCAATACTGAAACCAAGTTTCGTATTTCAGCGATTAACCCCAGCCCCGAGCACTGACCATGAAGCTACTTTAGAGAAAAAGAAATCCATCGTCACAGACCCTCCCCCCGAGCGACTAGCAGAAAACGTTCAACAATCTCTCGTAACGAATAAGCCACCACAAAATAGCAGCAAAACGAACTCAATTCGATTAGCAAATTCTTCGCAATCAAAACGCCGCTCAGGATATGGAATTGCAAATGACACTGGCATTGCAACAAATGTACCTGATTCAAAACACAGACTACGATTTTTAACTCTTAAAGATAACCACAAGACAAATGCCCGCAACGGTTATGGGATTCTCAAAAATGACCAGGTCCCAAACGCAAACCTCAATCAAAAAGAATATGGGCTCGGATCTGTAAAACTGGAATCAGAGACTGAAAGCTTCTCAGATAAATCTGAACACGTGCACCCATCTGGCGAAAAAGTCTCAGTCACCACGTCCGATGAAAAAGTCTTGGTCGAGCGAATCACTCCCGATGCAATCATCGCAGCCCGACAAAAAAGCAATATCGTGGCCAATATTCTCAAAGGAGGCTCTGTTATGGGTGCAGCGGCTGCTATGGTAGCTTTAGTAGTATTCTCCCTCAGGAAGAAGTAGTAGAAACAAACCTATCCATCTGCTCACGCCTGATTTATAAAGGACTTACACATTGACATCAGATAAAAACGATCCAAAATTAATAGAAGAGGCGCTTAAAAAGGCTCAAACTAACCTCTCACCACAAATTCTCTCTGATGCAAGTGAGCTCCGAAATCAAAGTGAGCCTACGCTCCGACCTGTGAGTACTGGAATCGAATCGCTCCTCCATACGCCCTTTGCGGTTTTGGATCACGGCTTCATCCGCATAGTAGATTACATGGGAGATGACGGCGCTGTAGTGCAAGCAGCTCGAGTATCGACCGGCAAAGGCACACGAGCCGTAAATACAGACCAAGGTCTTATTAACTATCTACTCAGAAATCGCCACTCAACCCCATTTGAGATGTGCGAAATTAAAATGCATGTAAAGCTGCCTATCTTCGTGGCCCGACAGTGGATCAGGCATCGCACTGCGAACGTAAATGAAATTTCGGCACGATATTCAATACTCGACCGTGAGTTCTATATCCCTGAACAAGATCACCTTGCTGCCCAAAGTACTGACCTCAAACAAGGGCGCGCAGACCAGCCACTCTCTGAAGAACAAGCAACACGGGTTCAAAATTTATTACGAGAGGATGCCCTTCACGTCTACAACAATTATGAAGTGCTACTTAACAATGATGCTGAAGGAAATATATTAGATGAAAACAAGGATGGCATCGCTAGGGAACTTGCACGAATGAATCTTTCCTTGAATTTCTATACGCAGTGGTATTGGAAAATCGATCTACACAACCTTCTCGGCTTCCTTGCACTACGAACCGATTCACACGCCCAATATGAAATACGAGCATATGCCGATGTACTCCTCGAAATAGTGAGACAGTGGGTCCCATTAGTGTATAACTCGTTCGAAAAATATCGGGTCGGTGGTGCCGCACTTTCTGCTGGTGGAAAAGAAGCTATCACACGAATGCTCAAGGGTGAGCAGGTGCAACGAGAAGATGTTGGAATGTCAGCCGGAGAATGGCGTGAGTTCAAAGCTACCTTCGAGATTGAATAGATAATTAATTTATAATTAGTCAGTTAAAATACCAAAATGGAGTTTGAACTATGTTTATAGCTATGAATGCATTCAAGGTAAAAAAAGATTCAGGCGAAGCCTTTGAAGCCGCTTGGCGTGAAAGAGATACTTACCTAAATGAAGTACCTGGGATACTCCACTTTGCGCTTTTACGGGGAGACGTTGAGGAAGACGCACTGAACTATTCCTCCCACACAATGTGGAGATCAAGGGAAGATTTCGATACGTGGACAAAAAGTGACGCGTTTGTCCAAAGTCATCGTGGTGGTGGAAGTACTACGCCTTTGTTATTGGGCCATCCACAAGTGAGTACTTGGGACGCTGTTCTGGAACAGGATTTTCAAAGTGGCGAATAACCACATTGATTATCAAACAATGCCTTCGTAGCTCAGGGGATAGAGCGAGGGTTTCCTAAACCCTAGGCCGCAGGTTCGAATCCTGCCGAGGGCACCATACTTCCTTAAACACCATATATAGCAAGGAATTCTCGTCTCTTTCCAGAACGATGGTTAGGACGTGAACGTGATTTGGTCCCAATATTTATAAAAATATAGCAATTTCTGGCTGATTTTCTATGAAGTCCTCGCTCTGTCCCCTGAGCTACGACAAGAAGAAAGCCCCTCGAAAAAGGGGCTTCAAACGCGATTCTCGCGCCGTAAATACTGGACTTGATTACTCCTTCAAGAAGTTCCCAAAGGCCGCTGCCGCGTCCTTGTTAAGTTACTCTATTCCCAATAAATTCTTGATCCCTGATCTTGTCTTAAATAATATCAATCACTGCCTCTAAGTTTGTAGGGATTGGGACTCGGAGGGCACTCTGGTGGACATAATGGGCTTACATCTCTGGTAGTTCCCGGAACCACAAAGTTGGCCTCCCTGTTTGCAAATGCAATACTCCAACCCCAGCCTTCTGGATCAGATATGGATATAGAGAATTCAGACGTGTCTCCCAAAAAATTGTCAGTATGGTTCAAACTAAAGTTCTGGCCCTGCCTCAATTCGAACACCTGTGTTTCTCTAACACTATTATTTTCAAAAATCTGAATTGAAAAGGTCATTGGACCACCTATACCAGCAAACAACAATTGCCAATCTTCTTCAATATTGATGTTATCTAAAACGGCATCCCCCCATCCAAATTCGCTGTATAGAATCTTATCTGTTTCAAATCCTAAATCTGCCGGGTATACCATTGCCACAGACTCTAATTGTTGATCTTTAATTCCGTCATATAAAAAAACGTCAACTTCATTATCATTAAAGGGGTTTTCTTCGCCGCTGATCATCCAACCCATGGCATCAGGCAATCCCCTTCCTCGGTTCCAATCGTTTCCAAAACTCTTACTTTCCCAACCTTCTATGGGGTTGCGATAAATATTTCCAAACTTCCTGACCACATCCTCTGTAAAAATAGCTGGAGCATATACAGTACGAGGCTGTTTAATGAACGAAAATGCTATGTGCGGAGAACCGGATTTACTGCCTACCATTTCATCAAATGATGGAACATACATGTAGCCCAAGATGTCTCCTTTTTTGACAAATTGACCTTTATCAACAACTACAAATTGTTTATAAAAGTCTTTTGGCTTCCCAACAAGCTCAGGGATCATATATGGCTCCATCTGGTACATAAACTCTATGGACTTGCCGTTATGTGTAGCGACTCTCAAAGTAAATCCATATGCAACATGCCACCAAGGAGGTGTGGAATTTGAATGGTCTACTACATTATTAAACCATGATTCACCCATATTTATGTAACCATCTGCAACTGCATAAATAGCAGGAAAATCGCTAGGGGCTTGGGCATTTTTCCATCTGGAGTCGCTGCTTGAAAAATATACCTGCGCATCGTTGTGCGGCCGAGGACTGCGGGCACCTACAAATGGATGGCCCGCGATAATATCTTCAAAATCAACAAAAAACCTGTCACTTTTATTTGTCGCAAAATAACTTATATCCGGCAATGTTTGTGGACTCTGCGAGCTTCCGGTCACCTGTGTTGCAGCCTGTGTCGCTACCTGTGTCGCTACTCGTGTCGCTACTCGTGTCGCTACTTGTGTCGCTGAAGGAGCAGGATTATTTTCATTAGATGTATCTACTACAGATTCGGTGTTAGATTCAACTGCACAAGCGGGGATAAGGAAAAGAAGTCCAATTACCAATAATAAATATTTCATGCCACCGCCCCTCTAACCTACTTTATATCGATATATTGGTCCGTAACAATCGAGCATCCTTGGGTTTAGGAAACCCTCAAGAAGAGAGCCCTCGAAAAAGGGGCTCTCAGTGGCGATTCTCTCTCTCGTAGTACCGTTACTTTGTGGCACAAACGCTCAAAGTTGTCCGACACTCATACGAACTGCCTTGGTCAGCTCATCTTGTAGTGCCTCCGGTTGGTTAGATATACGCCAAGCCACATAGCCATCTGGCCGTACCAACACGGCGCCTTGTTGGTCAATTGAACTATAGCTTGTACCAAAAGGCAGCTGTTTGACTGCAACTGGAATACCTATATCTTCGGCAGCCTGTTGGGCTAACACCTGCCATGATGAATAGGATTCTCGACAAACCAACACCAATTGATCATCAAACCAATCGAGTGTCGAGTCCTGGCGTTCCGAGTCCAACCACATATGCGGAAAACGACCACCTGGCGCATCCGAAGGATGATAATAGCGCGCATTATGGATCGCCGGTTCATTGCCGGCATCAATAACTTGGGAGGCATAACAAGGCCCCAGGGCCTGCCCTTCACTATGCAGATGATTATCAAAATCGATCATAAAAGCTTCCCAGGCTTCACGATCGCTTTGGAGCGTAGGCACCAATTTGGTTGTAATACGTTGCGAGTTACTAAGACTCCAAGACGTGTTGGAGACTGCCACAGGACGACGCTCAGTTTCATAACTGGGTAAAAGTGATTCCCCTGCCCAACTGCGTACCGCAAAAGCCAGCTTCCAGGCTAAATTATGCGCATCCTGTACGCCAGAATTTAGGCCAAACCCGCCAGTTGGTGGGAACCGGTGCGCCGCATCACCGCATAGCATGACACGACCTTCAGAAAATCGCTCGGCAACTTGTGCGCTCATGCGCCAAGTCGCGCTATTAATAAACCGTACATCTGACGCAGATATACCTAATAACTCTGCTGTCCAGGTTTCAACTTCTGCTGGCGCCATGATTTCGGTGTCTGAAGTGATTGGCTGAACGACCAGCCAGCGGTCTTTGCCGTTGCCATTGAGTACAAAGTGGCCACGTTCGCGGTTTGGCCGTTCGCGGTCTGGTGACGCCACGATAAACATGCCGGCTTGGCGGGTCACTGGATGGTGGCTTAAATCCGCCTCCATGAGATGATTCGCAAATCGACCTAGCTCGTCAGGACCAGACATGGGAATATCGAGCTGATGACGCACATCGCTGGATGCACCATCAGCGGCGACCAAAAACTGGCCGATCACTGTGGATTGTGTACCATCAGCTTGCTGGGTGGTGAGTGTCACAGAGTCATCCGATGTTTCGAAAGACAAGGCCTGCGTCGACCAACGCACATTTACCCCGCGTTCTGCCAAATGATCTGCTAATACTGATTGCACGACATCTTGACCAACCATGCATTTTGTTGTGGGGGAATGAACTGTCACTGGTGCAGGGTTAGTAACTCCATACACCTTGCCCGTGACAGATTCACAGACCCAAAAAACATCGGTTTCTGCGGGTAACCCACCTGCCCGAATTGCATCTCCAATACCCAGTTGGCGAAATTGCTCCATAGTGCGCACGGTGAGACCACGTGAGCGGGGATGTTCAGTCGTACCAGCATCTTTTTCTAGTACCACGCATTGCACATTGAATCGGGTCAAGAAGGCAGCCAGACTTAGGCCAACCGGACCACCGCCCACAATAATGACATCTGTATTTGTTTCTTGATTCATTATCGGGGCTAAGTTCCATGCCTATTTGATGTTTCAGATGCGTTCAGAAAGTCTTAGACTTTGTCCCCATACTGTGTCTGAATGGAAAGATAAATTCTTTCGCTATCAATCTCAGTTGTCTAATCCATCCTCAACTTTCGTTCCAATAGTTTAGCGTGGCCGTGATTCGAAATGCGGTTCACTCTCAGATGATCCGCAACGGGCCTGACCAGCGTTTACAACCATTTATACAGAAGCTAGAGTCGATAGTACGGTCAATTGGTAATACCAATCCTAAGTGGCGCCAGAAATTCTGGATGGAATCGTTCGAAAAATGAGAAACCATCTACTCCACAAAATAAAAAGGAATATATAAATGAAAATTGGTGTACCACGAGAGATAAAAAATCATGAATATCGGGTTGGATTAGCACCGGCCAGTGTTCGTGAACTGGTACTTTTGGGCCATAGCGTCTCAGTCGAAAGTAATGCTGGCTTGGGAATTGGAGCCGATGATGCCGTGTATGAACGAGCTGGAGCTAGCATCAGTAAAGACGCTGACAGCATTTTTGCGTCTGCCGAAATGATAGTAAAAGTTAAGGAACCACAAACTGAAGAGAGATCGATGCTGCGAGAAGGGCAAACCCTTTTTACGTATCTCCATTTGGCACCTGATCCAGAACAGACCGCCGATCTGATAGCGAGTGGGGCAACTTGCATTGCCTACGAAACGGTGACGTCCCCTATTGGAGGATTACCACTATTAGCTCCAATGTCTAAAGTGGCGGGACGGATGGCAATTCAAGCAGGAGCCTACTGTCTGGAGCAGCCCCATGGCGGATCAGGAATTCTACTTGGTGGCGTTCCGGGAGTGAGTCAGGCGAAAGTAGTGATTCTTGGTGCTGGTGTCGTTGGTACCCATGCTGCCCACATAGCTATCGGCATGGGCGCCGATGTATGGGTTATGGATAATAATGACCAAGCGCTCGAGCGTCACTGGAGGCAGTTTGGTCGAGACTCTCATACTATCTTTTCAACTCAGGATTCTTTGGAACAACATACATTAGATGCCGACTTGGTAATAGGTGGTGTTTTGGTACCGGGCGCGCGCGCTCCAAAACTTGTAACCCTCGAAATGGTTCGAAAAATGAAACAAGGTTCAGTAATCGTCGACGTAGCTATTGATCAGGGCGGCTGTTGCGAGACATCTCGCGCAACCAGTCACGACAATCCCACGTATGTTGTTGACGGGGTGGTTCATTACTGTGTAGCGAATATGCCTGGGGGAGTTCCACTGACTTCTACCTTTGCCCTCAATAACGCAACCCTGCCGCATGTCATCGCATTAGCCAACAAAGGGCCAGAACGGGCTCTTCTGGATGACGAGCATCTGCAGGCTGGTTTAAATGTTTATAAGGGTAAAGTTACCTGTAAAGAGGTTGCTGATAATCTAGGATATGACTACGTGCCGTCATCAGATGCTTTGTCCGATAATTACGATTAACTAATCTAGCTTTCAGCTAAAGCCATTCAGCTACAGGATTACCCCACTGGAAGGGTTTTGTAAGGACATACCGAATACCAAGTTCCCCCGCATAACTTGAAAGACTATCAATAATTGGCTGGGTTACGTCGATATTGTATCCAATCCCGTGTGCATAACCAGGGCCGTCATGCCAAATATCTACGTATAAATAAATATGCTTAATTCCCTCTGGTTTAGTGAGTTCGGTTATTTCTATGGCCTCAATTATCTGTTGCAAAATTTCCTGTTGCGTGTTCGCTGGCTGTAGTCGCACAACATTGATTGCAAAGTTCATATCCCCATCACTTGAGACGATCCAGTTACGAGATGTATTGTTTGTTAAGAGAGCTCCATCTGATCGTAAGAGAGCATTTGAACCGAAGTTTTGTACACTCCAAGCAGTAGCGCACGTCTCACTAACCAACTGCCGAGCTGCTTCATCAAGTATCTCT
>JAQWLS010000013.1 GCA_029247135.1 Dehalococcoidia bacterium
TGGTGGTGCAGCACCTGCTGCTGACACCGAAGCTGCTGCTGTAGATGCGCCTGTTGCTGAAACCACTGCAACCGAAGAAGCCACTGCCGATGCGCCTGTTGCCGACGTGGTTGAAGCTGAACCTGAACCCGAAGCTCCTGAAGCTGTGGTGGTTGGAAGAACAATTCAAGACGCTACGATAACGGGCGTTCCGGCTGCCCGTCCGGCACAATTATCCCCAGTATCAGTGATTATGCTGGGCTTATTTGTGGGATCCGTATTTCTAATGTTGGTAAAGCCAGGGCCAACTCTTATTCATATTACTTGGGCAGAACCCATCTTCAACTTACTCAGAATTGATAACGAACAGGGTGTAGGACTCACTGTAGCTGCTCTCCTTCCGCTTTCAGGCTTATTTCTGTTTCTGTTCATAGTGCTGCAAGGCAAGCAACTTGGAGACTTTGCAGCGAAAACAGATCGTAAATTCAACTCTTGGCGAGAAAAAAGGACCGAGTGGCGCAGAAACGAAGAATCCAGAAAGTATAATCTCGCAGAAATAGTCCACGCAATCGCACAAGACCGTTTTAACTTCCCTAGTGACGAAGATCCAGACCTACAGTCGTACATTAACTGTCCTGATCCAGCATTCGGAATCGAGCCACGTGGCACAGGAGAGAAAGTATTCCCTGACATAGTGACTGTCATGCAACCAGGGAATTACCCCGTGGCAATTGCACAAATTGAATCCCGAGAAACTGTTACCCGCGATCAAGCCGACTACGTATGGGCTCTCTATCAGAACCAGGACTGTCCGCTATATATCTATGTACCTGCGGGCCTACTTGCACAAGCCAAGGACTACGCCCGAGCAGCTAATATCAGGAATGTTAAATTCCGCACCTGGCGCTGGTCACCTAATGGAATGGTAGTCAAAGAACTATAGGCTTACTACCTCAATCTTCTTGTTGTGCTTGACCATAATAGAACAAATGTACTATTATTCTCCTTTAATAGAACAAACGTGCTCTTTATAGTCAGCAAGGAAAACTAATCAATGTCCACAAACTCAACCGAACTATATAAAATAGCGACGGGAATCGTTGAGACAAGTACAAGTGAATCCGCGTGGATCGTTGTTCTGCTGATTGGATTTGTATTAGTTTCTAATATTTTTCTAATCATACAGTGGAAAGATTCCAAGCTGTCTAAAACACAAAATTCAAACGCGCGACTAACAGTAAAAACTGATGTAAGCCAAATGAATTCTACTCTGCTAAATAGACCATCCTCTTTACTTCTAAAGAATTTATCTCTTCATCAGACAAAACTAAACAAAGAGCAGAGTTCGCGTCTATAAAATATAAAACACCCTAGCAATCAGAGTGCTAGCTATAATCACTAATGAATTCGGAAGATACACGTAACAGTGACTGTAGAAGTTTCAGAAATACACAATCCTAACAAATCGAATTTACTACGTGTTTTAATCGCCCGACGCTGGCCTGGCGCCATCGCAAAAAAAGAAGTCGATCAGTGGGATCCGGATATAGCCGCTTCAACAGGTCTTACTGATGCACTTAACAGCCAAGAGATGGATCCCGAAACGTTTAAAAATTTATATTCAAAAGAATTAAATAAAAATCAGTCACTGCTAGCATGGCTAGGAAAAATAGCCATGGGATCTGGTCTTCACCTGCTAATAGATCGGGACGATAAGTCAAGTGAGTTATGCGCGCAAATCTTAATTCTTGAGCTTGAGAAATAAACTACAAAACCCACAAGCTCGGCTATCATAATGGTTCAGTAAAAAGCCTTAGAGCTTTGATATAAAGTTTAAGAGCTGATATAGAAGGAGCAAAATATGCGATTAGGTGTCTCAATAGGTTACTCCGGACCAAATCTTACAATACCAATTGATTTTATAAAAAAAGCTGAAAATTTGGGTTATGACTCCGTTTGGACTGCTGAAGCCTACGGTTCAGATGCAATCACGCCTCTGGCATATATAGCCGCACATACTGAGCATATTAGACTTGGCACCGGAATTATTCAGGTGGCCGGTCGCACACCTGCCATGGCTGCTATGCAAATGCAAACGGTAGACGCGCTGGCTGGTGGCGGACGTGCAATCGCTGGCCTTGGAGTATCAGGACCACAAATAGTTGAAGGCTGGTACGGCAGACCATGGGGCAAGCCATACTATTTACTCAAAGATTACATAAGTATTATGCGAAAAATTTCTCTGCGAGAAGAACCAGTCCAGCACGATGGGGTCGAAATATCCCTACCGTACACGGGAGAAGGTGCGCTCGGTATAGGTAAGCCCCTCAAATCCATTCTGCACACCAACCCCCATATGCCAATATGGCTTGGTGCAGGTGGTCCCGATAACCTACGTATGGCTGGTCAAATTTGTGATGGCGTACTCCCTCTAGGGTTTGTACCAAACCGAATGGATGAATACAAAACCCAAATTGAAGAAGGATTCAGTAGAGCAAACAAAGACGGTAATAAAAATAAATCTTGGGATAATTTTGAGTTTCAACCCAGTGTCACTGTTAATATCACGGAAGATGTCCGATCTGCCTTCAGGGCGATGAAGCCATCTATTGCCCTCTACGTTGGAGGCATGGGCCACAAAAACATGAATTTTCACAAACAACAAATGATTGCCCGAGGCTATGGTGAAACAGCTGAGCGAATTCAGGAACTGTACTTAGCTGGGCGTAAGGCAGAAGCCCTAGAGGAAATACCGGACGAGTATTGTGACGAGAGCTCACTTATAGGTTCAAAAGCGAGAATAAAGGACCGGTACATGACTTGGGCAGACTCAGGAATCACCGGACTCACCATCAATACCCGAGAAGAAGAAGCATTAGAATTCATGGCAGAAATTGCCGAGGTTGCTCCATTAAGAGTTTAGTCACGTCTTGACATCCTGAGCTCCGAGTTTTAATCTACTATTCATATTAGTTTGTGTACAATGTACACAAACACGCCAGAAGTAGGAAAAACATGTCAATCATAACGAAACCAAACCCGTATTTTCAAATGTCGCAACTACAGTGTGAAACTGACACAGGAATTGATACCCTTCCCCTCGCGTCAGAGTCATCGTTTGGGTCGTGGCAGACTACTATCCCAGAAGAATACTGGTCGCTTGACGCTGAGACTTTGGTTAAAAGAATTTCAGAAGCTAGACGAGATTTGGGGCCTGAGGCCATCGTGCTCGGGCATCATTATCAACGGGAAGACATTATCCAGTTCGCGGACCAGAGGGGAGATTCATTTGCGCTGGCAGAATATGCGGCAAAAAACGACCAAACTAAGTATATTTTGTTCTGTGGTGTCCATTTTATGGCGGAAGCTGCCGATATTTTATCGACCGATTCCCAACACGTGATTCTCCCCAATATGGAAGCCGGATGCTCTATGGCAGATATGGCACGAGAAGCAGATGTAAAAAATGCTTGGTCAGAATTAGAAGATTTTTTCGGATCAACCGATGACATTATTCCGGTTACATACATGAATTCAGCAGCAAGCTTGAAGGCTTTTTGCGGCGAAAATGGTGGAGTCGTATGTACGTCCTCGAACGCAACACAAGTTCTTACTTGGGCATTTCAGCAAGGGAAGCGAGTGTTCTTTTTTCCTGACCAACACTTGGGTAGGAACACTGGACATTTGATGAATATCCCATTGGAACAAATGGTTTTATGGAATTGGCGCCTATCACCTGGATCTCTCGGAGATGTTGTCCCACATGCATTAGAAAATTCAAAAATAATTCTTTGGCAGGGTCATTGCTCAGTTCATCAACGTTTCACTCCGCAGCAAATTAGTGACGCGCGTGACAAGCATCAAGATGCGCAAATTGTTGTCCATCCTGAATGTCGCCATGACGTAGTGCAGAGCGCTGACGCAAACGGTTCCACAGCGTTTATAGCAGAATATGTAGCAAATGCTGCACCAGGGTCCACAATCGGTATAGGAACAGAAATTAATTTGGTAGCTCGGCTTGCAAAAGAAAATCCAGATAAAAATATTTTTTGTCTCGATCCTGTGGTGTGTCCCTGTTCAACCATGTACCGGGTGCACCCCGCGTACTTAGCATGGGTAATGGAAGAACTCACAAAGGGTAATATTCACAATCAGATTAGTGTCGATCCTGGGGTGAAAACTCACGCACGAACTGCGCTTAATCGCATGCTTGAACTGCGGTAAATAAAGGTCAAAAAAATTGTTTTGGAGAGTACGACCCGTATGTCTAATGCTCCCCCTGATTACGACTTAATAATTGTTGGGTCGGGTATTGCAGGTCTCTATGCTGCCATAAAAGCTAGAGAAGTAGGTCTCAGCGTTTTACTCATTACAAAGTCGAGTATCGAAGAAGCATCCACACGATACGCGCAAGGAGGTATTGCCGCAGCAGTCGGAGCAGGTGACAGCCCTGAAAAACATCTCGCTGACACACTTAAAGCAGGTGCTGGCTTGGTCGACGAGGTGGCGGCAAGAATACTCTGCTCCGAAGCTGCTTCAAGAATTGCAGATTTATCTCGATTTGGAGTGCAATTTGATTCTATCGATGGACAGGTCAATCTAGGTCATGAGGGAGCACATTCTCAGCCGAGAATCTTACATGCAAGAGGAGATGGTACGGGACTTGAGATAGAAACCTCACTGTCCCAACTAGCTCAAGAGAAATTAGAAATTCGCGAGAACACGATCCCTAAGAAAATACTTTTAAAACCCGATAGCACCGGTAGTCAATTGGCTGTAGGAATAGAAAGCCACAACACTCTCACGGGCATCACTGAATCGATCTCTTCCCGCCATGTAATGCTCGCGACTGGTGGAGCAGGTCAAATCTACAAGGTGACCACTAATCCACAAGTGTCCACAGGCGATGGTGTAGCCCTTGGTTATCATGCAGGCGCGATCGTAACTGACATGGAATTTGTCCAATTTCACCCTACTGCTCTGGTGCTCACAGACCGACCAGTTTTTCTAATTTCAGAGGCCTTACGGGGTGATGGAGCCCAGCTCCTTAATGATCTAGGCGACAGATTTATGGGCCGCTATGACAAATCACTTGAACTCGCGCCTCGCGATATAGTAGCCCGTGCTATTGTCGAAGAGTCTATAAATACAAATAAAGATCACGTATGGCTAGACATCACAACAAAAACCACCGAAAAGTCCAAAGAATGGCTCTTTGCGCGCTTTCCTCAAATCAGTTCAGTGTGTGAGGATGCTGGGATAGATATTTCGCGAGACCTTATTCCCGTGTCACCAGCCGCACATTATCTAATGGGAGGGCTCGTCACGAATACATATGGAGAAACGTCAGTACCTGGCCTCTTCGCAATCGGAGAAACAGCTTGTACGGGGGTCCACGGAGCCAATCGACTAGCAAGTAATTCTCTGCTCGAAACCGTAATTTTCGCGCATCGAGCGATAGATCAGATTATCGATCCAAAATTCAAAGAAACTATCATCGAACCGGTTGAGCCTACATACTCGATTCCATCGATTAAATTGACTCAAAATGGAAGTGTTTTGACTGCATCAGAAATAAAAAAAGAAATTCAAAATACAATGTGGGCGCATGCGGGTGTTGTTCGTGGGAGAGAAGGATTAGAACTTGCAAGAGAAAAACTCGAACAGCTCGCAAAATATGCAACAAACACAGACGAAATTAGTGACTACGAAACTCATTCACTTCTTACGGTCAGTCGATTAATGATTGATGCAGCACTAAGACGTACAGAGTCACGAGGCTCTCATTTTAGAGAAGACTTTGCCGCGAGTAGTGAAAATTGGAAAAAACATATCCGCTATCAACAGCCATGAGAATCAAGGAAGAAATTATGGAGCCTGACCTTAAAGAACCATCACTTCACATCTGGCAACAGATAGTCCAAACAGCATTGCGTGAAGACAGAAGTGAATACGATGTCACTACTCAATCCACTGTTCTTAAAGAACAAGTCGGCACAGGTGTACTTAAATTTAAGCAAAACGGCACGCTAGCAGGAATGAGGGCAGCTGAAACAGCCTTTAAATACATGGATCCAGGTACTCTGATGTCAAAAGTCTTACCTGATGGGACACAGGTAGAAAATGGCTCAACTATCGCTATAGTTGAGGGAACTTTGCAAGCAATTTTGTCAGCCGAGAGAGTCGCTCTAAATTTGTTACAACGACTATCTGGTGTAGCGACACTCACCACAGAAATGGTGTCACAGCTTAGTCAGTACCCCAACGTGTCAGTTGTGGACACGCGAAAAACAACACCTGGATTGAGATCGCTTGAAAGGTATGCGGTGCGATGTGGTGGTGGATCAAATCACCGTGACAATCTCCAAGATGGGGTTCTTATCAAAGACAACCATATTGCAGCCGCCCAGAAACGGGGCGTTGGAATATCTGAGCTAATAGCCAATGTGCGGAGACAAATTCCACATACTCTGCAAATAGAAATTGAAGCGGATTCTCCAGAGCTTGCTGAACAAGCTGTACTGGCAGGGGCTGATATTGTAATGCTCGATAACATGACGCCTGACACAATGGAGAAAATTATACGCAGCGTTCGTAAATCTAAACAAGCAGAGCATGTGATGTTTGAGGCGTCCGGTGGAATTACTAACGCTACAATTGAGGCAGTAGCAGCGGCCGGAGTCGACTTAATCTCTGTGGGAGCCTTGACGCACTCAGCGGCTGCTATCGATATAGGGCTAGATATTTCAATAAACTAACGGCTGGAAGATATCTCATGC
The DNA here is from genome assembly GCA_029247135.1 of Dehalococcoidia bacterium. Taxonomy (GTDB): domain Bacteria; phylum Chloroflexota; class Dehalococcoidia; order UBA2979; family UBA2979; genus UBA2979. The sequence goes on from JAQWLS010000013.1 coordinate 6,759, forward strand.
AACAAGTCTTACTCCTGTCAGGAAGCGAAGATTCGGATATCGCTAAAGTTGCAAGTGCATTGTGTGAACGCTTTGATAAAATGCTGCTACTTCATGTAACTGAGATGAATCAATTTATCCAAGCTGGACTGCAAGAAATTGGTGATACTACGACCTCGGCGATTGAACAAAAAGTTCTACGCATCAAGAATTCAGTATCAATTGCCGCGAATGCAATTGAC
>JAQWLS010000016.1 GCA_029247135.1 Dehalococcoidia bacterium
GCTGAACCGACTGACATTGATGAACTTCATGAACTAATTAATTGGGCCGACGAGAAAAATTTACCCGTGCGAATAATTGGAGCGGGATCGAATATTCTAGTTGATGACGAAGGTGTAGAAGGATTAGTTATATCCCTGAAAAAAGCCTGCGCAAGAATAGACGTAAATGGAACCAATATCACAGCCGGATCAGCAGTAATGCTACCGGCCTTGGCAAAAAAAGCTGCGAGTTCCGGTTTGTCAGGAGCAGAGTTTTGTATAGGAATACCAGGTACTGTGGGAGGCGCACTACAATCAAACTCTGGTACGGCCATCAACTCAGATATAAGTACTATCGTCAGACAGGTAACCGTCCTAAAAAATGGTAAATTTAGAAACTATTTTCACGACGATATTATATGGGGCTACCGAGAAACCTCACTTAAGCGCAGTGACGATATCGTTATTGAGGCCAGCTTCAGTCTTATAAGTAAATCAAATGATGCTATTAACTCGAAGATGCGTGCACTACTTGCATCTCGGAAGGCCACCCAACCTACAGCTGAACCAAACGCTGGCTCAATTTTCAAAAATCCTACAGGCGACTACGCGGGAAGATTGATTGAAGCAGCGGGCTGTAAAGAGCTTGGCACCAAAAATGCCTCAGTTAATCAATTACATGCGAACTTCATCACCCACAACGGTGATGCCGGTTCAGATGAAATCGTATATTTAATTACAGAAATCCAACAAAAAGTGTATTCGTCATTTGGAATTACACTTAACCCTGAAATTGAGTGGTGGGGCCTTAAAGCTCAACCAAGCTGCTTCAAGTAATAATTCAAATCATGGTCATATTATTACGATGTATGATTTCCTCACCATATTCATAGCCAAGCTTACTAAGAATTTCTGAGCTTTGTATTCCTTTAATTTTCCCTAATTCGTCGACAGAATAATTTGTGATGCCAACAGCGATACGTGTTCCTAGTATCGAATGTATATCGACTACATCTCCACGCTGAAAATATCCATTACTACTTACAACTCCTACAGGCAAAATAGAAGACCCTTTTCTTAATGCCTCCTCAGCCCCGTCATCGACTGTAAGACTACCTTTTATTACCACATTTGAAAGTAGATACCTTCGTCGGCTTTCGACTTTACTCGACTGAGCGGGGAAAAAAGTACCCCTTTTTTCATCCGATACTGAATACAAAACGCAATCTTCGACATTGCCATTTGTAATTAATACATGCGTACCACTTTCCGTTGCAATTTTTGCTGCCGACACCTTAGTAGCCATTCCTCCTCTGCCACGATCACCCGCAGATCCAGCAATTGACATTACATAATCATCGACCGACTCTACTTTTTCAATCAAAACAGCATCTTCATTTACTTTAGGATCTGACTCATACAACCCAGACACATCGCTCAGAATAACCAATAAGTCAGCATCAACTAAGTTTGCAATAAGTGCTGAAAGGTGGTCATTATCACCAATATTTACCTCGGCTATTTCATCGACGGCGACCACATCATTCTCATTGATAATTGGAACGATATTAAGCTCCAAGAGCTTAAGCAAAGTATTTCTAGCGTGCAGATAAGATAGCCTATCGCTCACGTCGCGACGGGTGATTAGTGCTTGAGCAGAGAGAATATTTAATTCAGTGAATGCCTGTTCCCAACCACGCATGAGCGGTACTTGCCCAACTGCGGCCAACACTTGCTTAGAGGCAATGCCTCCAGACTCCATAGAAAATTGATTATTCTTAGATCTAGCTAAAAGAGATCGTCCCTCCGTAATAGCACCGCTCGTGACCAAAAGTACTTCATAACCCTCTCGATGGAGTGTCAAGATTTGACGAACTATATCCTGCATCTTCTCGTAAATGACCATATCGCCACCTTGAGTGAGTACATTCGTTCCAATCTTAACCACGACTCGGTATATATCTGAGTTGTTTTTAACCAAGGATTCGCCACTTTCAATTCGCCCTGCAATGCTGAAAAACATCTTACGGACTAGAGTTTGATCTACTAGAGTTTAAAGTAATAATATGCAATCTCGATACATCACATCAGAAAACGGAAAAAATCTTGTCAGACTTCTTTATTTAAGTGGGAAGCGCTTTGTTCGTGTTCACGGACCCCAACATGCCGCAGCAACTGCCTATTTCGGAATTTTTTCCCTGTTCCCATTAACTTTGTTACTTAGTAGCGTATGTGGAATTCTCTTTGAGAGTGATGCCCAAGAAATCACTATCGAAATACTCGTCAATCAATTACAGATGAATGACTCGTCAGTCGAATCCGCACTAAAAAACTTTCTTCAACTCGGACCCGCTGTTCTAGTTGCTTCAGCTCCTGCATTAATTTTGACTTCGGGAACTATGACTTCTTCGTTACGAAAAGGCCTAGACGAAACCTTTGGACCAGTGCGAAACAGATCTTTCCTCAGATCAAGGCTCATTGATTATGCACTAATACCATTTCTGGCTTTGCCCTTAATCGGTGGTTTTATAACAACTGCTATATGGAGTTTGTCTACTAATGGTAGAAGCGATATATCCATCCTTGACATCGATCAATACCTGATCACTCCAGAGTTAGCGATTGGGCCCGTGATATCGCTATCCCTCACACTACTGTCGGCCATACTTTGGTATCACTTTGTGCCCACTAGAAAACCGGCAATACAAACTCTCTGGTTTGGCGCAATAATATCGTCCGTTGGTTTTGAGATTCTAAAATATGGATTTACTTTCTACATTTCTCGGTCAATCACTTTTGACCTAATATATGGCCCTTTGACATCAATAATGGCGATTATGCTTTTCATATTTATTTCTGCATACATTTTCATTTTCGGAGCGGCCGTCTGTACTCAGACATTTAGAGAATAATTATGGCCGGATAGTAGGACCATGCGGAATCTCTAATTTCGATCTTAATAAAGTAATTGTGGCATCAGCCAATGGCCGAATCAACATTTGAAGATCCCAGTCTAAATCTTGAAAATTAGACATAAAACCCTCGATTGAATTTAAAGAATCACCAAAGCGGATTTTTTCGTGCTGCGCATCAATTGCCTTAAATCCCTGCAACTTTCTTGGGCCTTCACGCCCACCCTCAGAAATATACCAATCTTTAAAAGCAATACCACATCCCATACTAAACATCATAGATCCAAGTGGTGTGATAATTGGTGGCACACCTGCTGTGAGAGATCGAGCCGTCGTCTTTCTTCGAATAGAGTCATATTCAACCATCAGATGGCCTCCACTCGGCACAATCTCTGATAACACAGCAATAATGTTTAAATCGACACTCTCAGGGACTTTTACCTGGCCCTGATCAAATTCCAGTACATCTGCAAAAAGGGTTACCTCTAACCAATTAAATCCCGGAAATTTGCCTGAATTCTGAAGTCCCATAACAACTGGAAAATGCGATCGACCTAAATCTTTAGAATTCAAAAATACCCGAAAATTTGAGGAGCCTACTTTACTATTTGGTCCAAGTTCGATATCCAAAAAAACGCCGTCACCGACCTCACGACCATTAGCAAAAAAAAGCTCGTGATCCACTTCCGCTGATAAAGATCTCCACACACGTGTACCCTGACTACTTCCTGACATACGATGAGTTCATATAAATCATAATTCTAAGTCACTATATAGCAGGAATCATCTGGTTTTATGTCTTCTATACATGAGAAAAGATTAGCCCCAAGCTCAGTAAGCGAAGATGAACTCTATGTCACGACGCTAAAACGATTGTTGAAAAGAGGTGGATATCAAAATATTTGGACTAAGCAAAATAGTCAGGAAAGCAGGTTGCGCCGTATATGGGACTATCTAGATGAGCACGAGAGACCGGACAGCCGACATACTGTTCATATCGCTGGTTCAAAAGGCAAAGGATCTACCGCATCAATAGTCGAAATAATTTTAAGATTCAGTGGTGCGACCACATGTCTACTCACATCACCTGATTTGCATAGCGCGAGAGAACGTATTCAAATAAATGGCCAATTAATTTCAAAAATAGACTTTACTCGACTAGCAAATCAACTTCTGGACGATCCCGTAACAGCTGACTGGTCTTATTTCGAAATGATGATAGTACTTGGTTGGTGGGCTGCGCACTATTTTCAATCTGATTGGCAAATAGTTGAAGTTGGGCTCGGTGGAAGACTCGACACGACCAATGCAGTACTAAAAAAAGAAGTATCAGTAATAACAGCTATAGACCTAGAACACACCGACATACTAGGTTCCACAATTAAAAAAATAGCTATCGAAAAAGCGGGAATTATCGAAAGATCTACACACTTAGTTCTAGCATCGATGAACAAATCCGCAAGCAATGCAATCAAAAACAGATCTAAACTGTCGAATAAGCATATACATGATGCCACAACAGACTGCACTATTATTTCCAGAACCGTGAGTCTAGATAAGCAAGTGATTACGCTTCAAACACCTGAACATCTTTATAATGACTTAACTTTTTTGTTGTTGGGAGAACACCAACTAGAAAACATCTGTAGTGGCATTCGAGCTGCCGAAATAGCTTGGCGCGAGGTCAATGGAACCAAGCTGCCTAAAAAGGCTGTTTTTGAAGGATTAGCCTCGCTTACTATTCCTGGACGGTTTGAAGTATTGGGCCAAAAGCCGCTCATAATTACAGACGGGTTACACACACCTCTTGCCGCAAAACGATTTTCGGAAAGTCTGAAAGAATTGGATATCACTGAAAACCTGATTTGGATCTTCGGCTTCTTAGAAGGTAAGTCTATTTCTAAAATTATTGACGAGTTAGTGATGCCCGCCGATACAGCAATTGCCACCGAACTCTCGGACTTACGAACTTTACGAGCAGACACAATTGCACATGAACTGAGAAAACGATCACACCACGTTAGCATCCAACCAGACATTTCTAGCTCAATCAAATACGCAAAACAAATCTCACAGCCTGATAGCACCGTACTAATTGTAGGAAGTCTCTACACTGCAAGTGAAGCTCGGGCATTTGAACTTAAATTGACAAGCGAAACGAAAGAGAAAATCAGATAATAATTCAATAGTCTTAAATTACATCCCTCAAGACTAAAACCGAGTTTTGTCCCCCAAACCCGAATGAATTGTTCAGAACGATACTCGACTTCACATCACGGGCTTGATGAGGAACATAGTCAAGATCGCACTCCTCATCAGGGCTCTCAAGATTGATCGTTGGCGGAATAATAGAGTGCCTAAGACCTTCAATTAAAGCAACAGTCTCTACTGCCCCGCTAGCCGCCAACATATGACCTGTCATAGATTTCGCCGCATAAACCGGTATATGCATAACATGCTCTTGAAATACAGAGTGCAGTGCTCGAGTCTCGGCAATGTCTCCTACTCCCGTGGATGTAGCATGAGCTGAAATTACATCGATATCTTGAGGATTAATTCTCGCGCTGTCTAAAGCCAATCGAATTGCTCTGGCCGCACCCGCTCCGTTCTCCGCCGGTGCGACCAAAAAACTTGCATCAGCTGAGCAACCGAATCCAATTATTTCCGCAAGTGGCTCTGCTCCCCGTTGCCTCGCGTGAGTAAGAGACTCAAGAACAAGAATGGCGGCTCCCTCTGCAGGTACAAATCCAGATCGATCCTTATCGAATGGTCTCGATGCTCTAGTTGGATCATGATTAAAACCAACCGAAACAGCCTTCATCGCTGAAAACCCAGCCAAACCAAGCTGGCTAATTCCAGCTTCCACACCACCCGCAAGCATTACATCGCATGAGCCACGTTTAATTATTTCAAACGCCTCTCCCAAAGCTTGAGTACCCGCCGCACAAGCCGTGACCAAGGTGCCGTTGTAACCAAGTAATCCAAATTCAATCGCTATATTAGCTCCGGCCATGTTGCCTAAACGTTTAGAAATATAAAAGGGATCAACTCGGCTCGGACCCCTGGAATGGATTGTTTCCATAGATCTTTGATCTTCATCAATCGCCCCACCACCATTACCTATTAGCACCCCAACCCTTTGTCGACTCAGTTCATCCATATGAGATATCTCAAGTCCAGCATGATCCAATGCCATGCGACTGGCGCCCACCGCAATTTGCGAAAACCGAGCAATTCGTCGCCCTGCTTTCTTGTCCATATAAACCGAGTAATCGAAGTCTTTAATTTCACCCGCTATTTGACAGTCATAGCCAGACGGATCAATTAAAGTCATTCCAGAAACACCAGACTGACCAGAAATCAATGCCTCCCAAAATGATTTGATATCATTCCCCAAGGGATTGAGTGTTCCCATTCCAGTTACGACTACGCGTGCCGAATCGTCATTATTCGCCATATTCACAACTACTTTCTTGTCTTACCTAGACTCGCGCTTTGCCATCTATTTTAAGGAATTTCATAGCATTTCCACCTATAAATTTTTCAATATAAGTCGACCCTGAAAGATTTTCTTTTACATCATTGAGATCAGTCAACTGCGAGCGAAGAGGAAAATCTGACCCCCAACAAACAGACGAGTTGCCGACAATGTTCGGTATAAATTTATAAATATCAGATCTATATAAGTACTTGCTTGCTGCCGAGTCAAAAACAAGTCGACCAGAATCTATCAATGTTTGAACTTCCGGCATCAATGCATAAAAAGGTAAACCACCGCCCCAATGTGCAGCAATGACTCGTAGATTTGGATTATTTAACAGCAAAAGCCATAGTTCTCTTACCGTTAAACCACCACTCTTTCCAGGATACTCATGGCCGACTTCTTCACTGACATGGACCAACACTACACCTTGAAGATCGGTGGCTACACCCAGATCAGCTCGATGATTTTTTCGAAGTTCGCCAACACCTAAAGTAAAGTCTGGTGGATCTGTTTTTTGAACTGGTACGAATGGAATAATTCTCGAGATTGAGGAGTCGCGAGATTTCTTTTCGGACTCGAGCAAATAGTCCTTATGCTCTTCTGCCAAGCCAGCATCCGACCACCAAAATCCGCAGGCAACCGAGATGTCCACTTCTGCAGCTGACATGGAATCAAGCAAATCTTCAGCTGTTGCCATCTTGGCATTTGGGTCACCATAAATTTCACCGAATTGCTTCTCCATTTTCATGAGAGTTTTCCTTGCTTTGATAAAGCTTGGAGGAAAAATATGGGTATGTATGTCTATCAACATAGAACTACTTTACCCCCTCGACGGAAACGGTATATGTATCTTAGGATCTAAGAAGGCGGGGTGCACGATAGATTGGGTTCTGCACCATGACAGTAAAAGACATAGCCGAAGTTGAGCAGCGCACTCTAGACTTCGAAAAAATCGCAAGCGATAAAAAGACTCTGCTTGTACAGGCGATTGAGGCTATTTTGTTCGTTGCAAACGAACCGGTAGAAATTAGAGCCCTTGCCCAAGCCCTTGAAACGTCATCAAAAGAAGTAGCGATGTCAGTTGACATCCTGACAAGAGATCTCCGTCACTCAGCTCGAGGGATCCGTGTACAAAGTGGTCCCGACGGAATAACTCTAGTATCAGCTCCGGAGCAATCAAAGCACATTGAACACTTTATGGGCTTAGCTGCACACCGAAAGCTATCAAGATCCGCGTTAGAAACCTTGTCGATTATTGCGTATCGCCAACCCGTGACCAGAGGGCAAATAGATGAAATTAGGGGTGTAGGATCAGATTCAGCCCTAGCGACCTTGCGCCTGCGGGGTTTAGTGGAGCCTGCTGGTCGGGCGAGTGGACCAGGAAGGCCTCTTCTATTCAAGACTACTCAGAAATTTTTGTCGCACTTTGGTCTTGAAAAAGCAACAGATATGCCGAATTTACCTGACTACATTGAAATACCTATTTCAGAAATTGCCGAGCAATTGGGAATGGATGAATCAATAATTGGAAAAATCATGGAGACCTCCGATGACACACCGAGCGATCTGTCACAAACTAAATATGGAGACGCTGCTGGTGGTGCTTAGACGTCACCGCATCACAGAGCATCTCAATCGTGCCAGCTTCTCAAAAAAGTCAATTATGTTATTACAAGTCGAATTAAATTGATGTTTGCTCTCTATCTGACGCATTTACAAGAATCGACATATTCCCAGGGGCATGCCTATTCTCCATCATCGCTTGATGCGCCTCGCCGATCTGATCGAACTGATAAACATCTGATAAAACAGGATCTACTGATCCTGAGATGATCATATCGTTTAGCCCTGAACATTCTTCGGTCGTCGCAAAATGCGATCCTTGCAAACGTTTTTGCCGCATCCAAAGATAACGCAAGTCTACGTCGGCATTGTATCCAGTTGTGCCGGCACAAATAACAACCATGCCACCGTTGTCACACAAAAACACAGATGTAGGGATAGTTCCTTCGCCCGGATGCTCGAACACAATCTTCGGTGATCGTCTATCCCCAAGCACTTCCCAAAATTTCTTTCCAAAAGCACGAACCCCCTGCATCCATTTACCAAAGGCTTCACCATCATCAACATCTGGTAAACGGCCCCAGTGAGTAAATTCTGGATCTTTTCTATTAATAACGCCATGTGCACCCAGCTCGTAACACATATCGTATTTGCTCTCGTCCGACACAACAGCTATTGGAATACCGCCTCTCGCCTTAACTATTTGTAAGGCCATTACCCCTAATCCTCCAGTTGCACCCCATACCAACACGGGATCACCCTCATTAACTACATGTGGCTCCCAAGAAAGCAGTTGCCTATATGCAGTTGCTCCAACCAACATGTATGCGCTCGCTGCTGCCCAGGAATGCTGAGGTGGTTTAGGAAAACATTGATAGTGGTCGACCAATGCGAACTGGGCAAAAGAGCCATAATTTAATTCGTAGCCCCATATTTTAAAAGTGGGAGAAAATGCGGGATTACCACCGGATACAATGTCCGGGTCGCTTTCATCCCAGCTACCACACGACAAAACAACTTCGTCACCAACCTTCACAGAAGAAACTGAATCACCAACTGCCCACACAATACCGGACGCATCTGACCCACCAATATGAAAATCTTCTTGCGCTCCTTGCTTCTGGCGTGCCCCAATCACATCAACTGGCGTGCCCAAAGAAGCCCAGACATTGTTGTAGTTGACACCCGCCGCCATAACCCAAACCAGAACCTGATTAGCTTCTGGTGTAGGAACATCTACAACCTCCACCTCAAATGCGTCAGACGGATCTCCAAACCTCTCTGGTCGTATCAATGATGCATACATCTGTTTGGGCACATGGCCTAGTGGAGGTGTCTCACCAAGCTCATATAAATCCTTAGTTTCAGTCATAGATTCCTCCAGGGCTCATCAATTTAGAAATAAATATTTTATCTCCAAGTTTATTTTTTATAACTGTACAGCACGATAAACGGCCTCGCGCACAGGCGCTAGATCTAAATCGCCTTGTAACTTGCTCTCGAACTTAGATAGATAAAAAATATCAACGACCTGATTTCCAATAGTGTCGACTTTTGCTACATGAATGTTGAGCTCTAGGTCTGACAAGGCTTTGGTTATTTGATACAAAAGAGTCGGCCGATCTCTGACACTGACCTCTAGAATTGTGTATTGATCTGAACTGACATTGTCGAAGTCTATAGTCATCGGCAACTCATCAAAGTACGTGTTTTGATATCTAGATAAGACCTCGGTCACTCTTTGCTCAATATTACTGACCATCCCAGCATCTCGGGGGAATTCCTCGAATAATCTGCGCCAACGCATGTGGTCAATCTCATAACCTAGTGCGTC
>JAQWLS010000038.1 GCA_029247135.1 Dehalococcoidia bacterium
TCTCTTTCTCGGCAATATTGAAACCACGACACACTTTAAACAGGATGAAAAAGGGAATGCCACCCAAGTTGAATTATCACTAGTTGGTAACTATGAAGACCATGAACAAGCCTTTGAGCACATAGCTTTAGAGTTTGCCCGAGAATATGGGGACTACCTAAGCCGTGATCATATGTTTCTTCGACCTCTGGAGAGTAATACCCATCGTTTCGCCAATTATCCACGCCTGAAATCTTGGTTCACTGAATGGTTTGACTTGAGTTACTGCGTGCTTAAAAAGTCTGTGGGCTGCACTGACGATCTCATATATAGCGGGACGGTTGAAAAGATCGATCGTACTAGCACATATGCAAATGAATCATTAATCAAACGAAAGATTAAACAGCACACGTCAGGTGACATCACGATTCAAGGCAGTCAAGCAATCACAACATTACTTCCGGATTCTCTGGCTGGCTACTGTTGGCTTTTGATGGCTCGAGAATTAACTGCCGGCGTCGATTACGAGGCATGCACCCAGCGTTATATTACCCGCTGCAACCGCCGCTCCAACGAAAGTTTTTGCCAATGCACCCTGCCTAATTCAATTCCTACGATTAAGACCACCAGAGAAGTCCTTCACTGTTGTGATCGTTGTCGCTTGGCAGCAAGTGAACCTTCTTAGAGCTAAAGACACTAGTTGCCGAAGTACAACTGCAGATCTCTGGCATATTTCTTGTAGATGGTCGGCCTGATTTGCCATCAGGCCGACCACAATCTGATACGATTCGACGTAACTCGATCCCGAAAAATTATGCAGGGACGCACTGTCAGGAAGGCATATCAATGAAAGAGCTACCAGTCATCGCACAAAAAGATCCGTACATCGTAAATGTGGAAGAGGGAAAAAGTTATTTATGGTGTTCATGCGGAAGAAGTGAAAAGCAACCATTTTGTGATTCCTCCCATCGCGGAACTGAATTTAAGCCAGTGAAGTACAAAGCCGAAGCTGATGAGGAAATCTATTTTTGCGGATGTAAAAACTCTGGCGATCAGCCTCTTTGCGATGACACACATTTGACTCTTTAACCAGCCTTAATCTTCTCGCCTGAGATTTTTAACACAAATCTCACATAGCAAGCTGTATCCTTGCGTCGAACGAAAAGGAGACTTGATGAACCGAGAAGAACTTAGCGAAGGCCTTAGAAACCGAATTGGTGACTACTGGAAAGTCAGCTCAATTGCAGTCACTAGCCAAATGGCTCTTGTGATAGCAATCGTTGCCGCAGACATTGACAGTTCTGAGCGACTACTGGTGAGTGTCGCAATGATTGTCGCCGCTCTCTTTCAAATCATTGCCGGCGATCCCGCTATTAAAGGGTCAATGATGATTGCATCAGATCTACTTAATCTTGATGATGATGAACTGAAAGGTAGTTCCTCATATGAAGATTTGAAGGCTACGCCTTGGGCAATGTTTCGTCTGACTAACTTGGTTCTGCCGGTGGTCGTCGCTGTTGTCGCGATAGTGACAATCTACTAGTGAAAAATATTTAAAGATATGCCCAGTTGCCTGGGCATATCTTTAAATCCCAATCAATGAAAACATACTCGCCTGAGGTATTTATTCGGGCAAAGTATGGTCCTTAGAACTTAATAAATCGCCAGATCCGGCGTCAATCATTCGTAATTTCCAGTCTGCAATTGGTGTCTTTGTCCCGGCTTCCGGTACGAAGACTGACCGTTCGACTAATTCAAGCTTATGAATATATCGTGGACAATTCACAAATACCTCACGCGCCTTAACTTTCACAATAAATTGGGCCTCAGGATACTCGGACAATAAATCGTCTGATGAATGAAGCGATGCTGTCCCATTGAGCCGCATTCGACTCTGGCCCTCGAAATCGATAAATAACAATCCGACTTCACCATTGTCGACAATGCTGCCAGCAGTCATAAACATGCCATTCCCATCATAAATAGGAAAAGCGATTGTTTCCTCGTCCAACACCTTCACGAAACCGGGCGAGCCGCCTTTATACGAACAATTTGCACGACCATCCGCATCAACCGTAGCCAGAAAAAACATATCGCGCGCCTCAATAAAAAGTCGATCACTTTCTCGAATAGAGGCATGTACAGCTTTCTCAGCCATTTGATCAGCAAGTCGAAGTGAGTCAGCCTGAGCTTGAACCTCTCGCTGACCATCTGTGAAATCCTTTGGCATAATATTCTCCAAAATACATATTTAAACACTCAGTTGATTGTATCTACTTACGTAGATATATCTGCCGGAAAACCAACAAGCTGAAAAGCTTTATTACTCGCTGAAAGACGCATTTAGTACCTTAGAAACTTGTTTACTGAACCATATCAGAATTGAAAGCCAAACTATCGCACCGCTTACTATCAACAAAACACCGTATCCAGTAATTAGTTGAACACTTGGCCTGTACTGATGACGCCGCGTAAGTGATTTCATAATGGGTAAAGTCTAATATTTTCGGTAAGAAATTACATCATACGTTTTTGAATAGATAGTTTTACCTAAAAAATAAGGAGCGAGGTTGAGACCTCGCTCCTTATTAGATTTGGGGTAGAAGCCCCCGCATCCAATTATTGCTGACAATTAAGTCAACACGTAACTCATTTAACTATATCCAAAAATATGTATAAAAACAGGTAAACTGAAAATGTAAATTATCTTACACACGTAGTACACGGTTAGTTAGTCAAAAGTTGCTAAGTTCAAAATCTCAAAAAATAACTAAACAGCAGCTTCGGGCGGCAGAATCAGGTGCGATACGTGCTGTTCAAGAGTATATGACCGCTTTGAACGAAGCCGATCATAAAACTCTTTTTGAAAAGTTCACACACCGCATATTCGTATTGCCGGCGAAGATGTGACTATCTATGCGACTAGGAAAGAACTGGAAGAAGAATATCTACCGGGCTTTATGAATCGAGCAGGACCATCATGGAAATACACTACCCTTGATTCAGTTGAAGTGCTGCAAGGTTCAGTGAAAAAAGTGCACCTGTTTATTCAATGGACCCGTTATGACGAACATGAACGTGCAATTACCACTCAACAGGCTCTTTGGATAATGAGAAAAATTGATGGCAAGTGGGGAGCACAAGCTCGATCGAGCTTTGCACCCAAATAGGCCCTAACATTGAACGCTATGCTTCAACAGAATATGACCTTTCCTTCACTCGTTTTTAAAACACTGAGTAAGGAAAAAATCGAACTCCCAAGAGATATCCCCACCAACTATGCGGCCATACTTTTCTATCGTGGACACTGGTGACCATTTTGCAATCGGCAGTTGGCCGAATGGCAGTCCGCAAAAAAAGAGCTGGACCAACTGGGAGTAACAGTGTATGCGGCCAGCGTAGATACACATGAGCAGGCAACCGAGGTGGTTACGAAAAACAATCTTACGTTCACTATGATCCACAGCCTAGAAAAACACCATACAGAATCAATCGGTGGTTGGTGGGGATCAGATCGCCACGGTGAATATTGTCAACCAGCGGAATTTTTATTAGATACTGACGGCAAAATTCTAGGATCACTATACGCTTCAGGACCAATCGGTCGAATGAATGTGTCTGAAGCTATCAAAATGATTAAGTTTACTGAAATGCGAAAAGACAAATAGCAAATCGAGAAGATCTTCTAATATCCTACGAACTAAAAATCTGATTTTCTAATTCATCGATCAACGAAGGCATTAGTTTGTTGTAATTTAAGCCTTTTAAGATTTTTCATGGAAAAAGTTGACAGCCTTCACTATGATTCCGGCACAGGAAATACTTATGGACATAAATGGACCATTAAAGAATTTACGTGTGCTCGAGATCGGTGACTTCATCTCAGTGGCTTACGCTGGAAAATTATTGGCTGACCTAGGTGCTGAAGTTATCAAGATAGAAAAACCTGTGACAGGTGATTCGCTCCGTAATCATGGTCCGTTTCCCAAAGACATTCCACATATAGAAAAAAGCGGGTTGCACCTGTTTCTTAATACCAACAAAAAAAGTGTAACTCTTGACCTAGCTACTAAAGGCGGACAGGACCTACTGATCGCAGCAGCAGCTGATGTAGATTTAGTAATCAGTAATCTCGCTTTGGGTGACACAACGAATGATTCTTTGAATTACGAATCACTATCCAAAGAAAATGACATGCTGGTGATGTCATCGATCACAATATTTGGTTATGACACACCATACAGAGACTGGGCTGGAACAGCGTTAACTGCTACAGCCGCTTCAGGTGCCTCTATGAAGATTGGAAGCCCTGATAAAGTTCCCCTCTGGCTACCCTACTGTGCCGCTGATTTCCAGGGAGGTATTCATGGTGCCATTGCGGCCCTTCTCGCACTACGCAAAAAAAGGCAACTTAAACAAGGGCTGCATGCATGGATCTCTGTAGTAGAGGTTATGGCTAGCTACTTAGGAGGTTCAGGCGTTCCGGGATTTGTCTTCCAAGGAGTGCTCGGTTCCAGAGATGGCACACATCGCAGTGGGTTCTATCCATGGCAGGTCACTCCAGCGTCCGATGGGTTTGTCGAGGTGATAACGATGGTAGACGAACAATGGAAACGATTCATCAATCTTATGGATAATCCCGACTGGGCAAACGACCCGAGACTCTCGGACAGGTGGCTATCATTCGAGTGGCACAAGGAATTAGACGCATTTTGGCATCCTTGGATGAAAGGTAAAACTCGATCAGAATTATTTAAATTATTCTCAGAAAATAGAATTCCTTTTCAGCCAGTCAACAAGGTTGATGAAATAGTTGAAAGTGAACATTTGGCTCTCAGGAAGTTTTGGCATGAGATTGAGCATCCCGTTGTTGGCAATTACAAAATACCCGGCGCACCCTATCTATTTTCGCAAACACCCTGGGCCGTGTACCGGCCTGCACCACAGCTTGGTGAGCATAATGATGAATTCTTCGAAACCAGATTAGGACTCAACACTTCTGAAAGAACAGATCTTATCAAGCAAGGGATTACCTAATGGCTACAACAACTGACGGCCCATTGAGTGGAATACGGGTAATCGACCATGGTCATGTCTGGGCTGGACCGCTCCTTGGAATGAGTTTTAAAGATATGGGTGCGGAAGTTATAAAAATACAATCCCCCACCGGTGGATCAGGCGTATCAATGGCAGGCAAAGGCATGGCCGGCACAGCTACTCGGGATGCCGTTGATGTTTCTGATCCGATGGCATATCACGCCTTCGATCGCGGCAAGAAAAGCTTAAGTTTGGATCTCCAGTCAGAAGATGGCAAAGAAATATATAAAAAGCTTGTCGCGGTCAGCGACGTAGTAGTCGAAAATTTTTCAGCCCGTGTAATGCCTTCGTTAGGTCTCGGTTTCGACGTCCTTACGAGAGTTAATCCGAAGATAATATTGGCCTCACTCTCCGCTACCGGAGCAACTGACGGCCCATGGAGAGATCTCGTCACCTACGGTCCTTCTCTGGCGGCTCTATATGGAATAAAAAGCGTTCTTGGATACCATGATTCTGACCATCCGCAAGAAGACCAAGCAGATTTAGATCCCACCGCGGCAGGTCATGCGTTTTTTGCAATACTTGCAGCACTTGAATCTCGGGACGCGACCGGACGGGGTCAACACATTGATATAGCCCAAGGAGAAGCCTGCATTCAACGCATAGCTGAACCATTGATGGATTACTTTTTAAACGGTCGAGTTGCGGGTCCGCAAGGCAATAGATACCCAGCGACAGCACCACACGGTCACTACAAAACATCAGGACTAGATGAATGGATATCAATCTCAGTTCGAAATCAAGACGAATGGGAAGCATTTAGAGATCTGGCATTACAAAATTCAAAGAATATAACAAACTCTAAATTTAAGACCTTGCAGAGTCGACTCGATAACCAAAATGAATTAGACCAGACCATTGAATCATGGACCAAAAATTACACAGCTATGCAATTGACGAAAATTCTCCAAAAGTCAAAAATTCCGGCGTACCCGGTCATGGGAGCACTGGATCTCGTAAACGATGAAAATCTCAATAGTCTGCACCGCACTCATATCACCGTGACAGACGACAACTTCTCTCCTGATTCACTTTATCGAGGAGTGATATGGAAGCTTGAAAAAGGACAGGGTGAAATCACTGGCCCCACACCAAGTACCGGTGCTCACAATGGTGAAATATTACTTGACCTTCTAGGATACGAAGAAGGAGAAGTACTAGAGTTTCAACGTAATGGAATCATCTGATTCAGTAGAAATGCGCTAAGCTGAGCAAACAGAAATACGGGGGTATAGATGTCAATTAACAAAAATGGATTATTGGCCGGCAAGGTCGCAATTATCACTGGCGCATCACGCGGTATTGGAGAAGCAATTGCTATTCGATACGCAATGGAAGGGGCTAAAGTAGTCGTATCCGCACGAACCGTTGATGACGGAGATCATATCCTAGCCGGAAGCATGAATTCTGTTGTGAAACGGATTAATGATGCGGGCGGTGAAGCGGCAGCAGTCAGATGCGACATGGCGCTCGCCGAAGATCGAGTACAGCTCATTGAAACCACGAAGGCACTTTTTGGAAGCGTCGACATCGTAGTCAACAATGCAGCAGTAACGTACTTCATACCTATCTCAGAATTTCCAGAAAAACGTCAAAAACTGATGTTTGAGGTGCAAGTGCATGGGCCACTGCATCTGGCCCAACTCGCTATGGAAAGTATGCGTGAGAGAGGAAGTGGTTGGATACTTAATATTTCGTCCCACGCAGCTCTACACCCAGAAGTCGGCGGGCCTGCATCCGGTGGTACCGTGTACGGAATGTGCAAAGCAGCGCTCGAGAGGTTGTCTACCGGTCTTGCATCTGAAGTTGCCGATCAAAATATCAGGGTAAATGCGATCTCTCCAGGTCTCGTCGCAACTCCTGGAGTTGTGCACCATGGATTGGTGAACGAATCAAATAAAGATCGAGTAGTTCCGGTCGAAAACATGGCAGAAGCGTGCCTCAGGCTAGTACATGATGAAGGCGGCGATCTGTCAGGTCGAATAGCATATGCCGATGAAATGATTGAAGAGTTTACCCTGACACCAGCAGTACTGGTCTAGAAATAACAGAAGTTAAAAAACTAATAAGGAGTCACTAAAATGGATGGAAACCCACTAAACACAAAGCTTTGCGAAGAATATGGATGTGAAATTCCGGTTGTTGCATTCGCTCATACTAAAGACGTAATTGCCGCCGTTTCGAATGCCGGTGGGATTGGAATACTTGGGGCAACCGGACTTAAGCCAGATGAACTACGGTCAGATATTCGCTGGATTCGGGATAAAATTGGTGATAAGCCGTTTGGTGTTGATTTGCTAGTACCCGCCTCATTTGTTGAGGGAAATCGTGAAGATCTGGACGAAATGATCCCAGACGAACATCGAACATTTGTGCAGCATGTTAAGTCTGTTTCAGGCGCCCCTGATTCCCCTCCACCAAGTGATATTGACCCGACATACTCTGGTTATGAAAACCTTCTGGAGCGATCCCGGCAGCAGCTTGATGTGTTATTTGAGGAAAAAGTACCTATATTCGCGTCCGGCCTAGGCAGCCCCGCATTCATTATCGAACGGGCCCATCAAGAGGGTATGAAAGTCTGGGGACTGGTGGGACTTCCACGACAAGCTCGCAGACAAATCGAAGCAGGCGTCGATGTTGTGGTAGCTCAGGGCTATGACTCTGGCGGACATAGTGGAACGGTAGGCACTTTTACGCTGGTGCCAGAAATTGTAAAAATGGCCGAAGGTACGGATACGCTCGTCCTAGCTGCAGGCGGGGTATCGAGTGGCAAACATCTCGCAGCCTCGATTGCAATGGGATCGGCGGGGGTTTGGACCGGTACTATATGGCTCGCTACTCATGAATCAGAAACCGCCATGTTCCTAAAACAACGAATTATAGACTCCAAAGTAGAGGACGCCGTACAGTCGCGTGCTATGTCCGGAAAGCCAATACGACAACTCCGATCAAGATGGTCTGATATTTGGAAAGAGGACGGGGCTCCCGATACTCTCCCCATGCCACTTCAAGGTATGCTCGTGAACGATGTGCTCCGGGACATTAAGGAAGCAAATCTCGAAGATTGGATGACTACACCAGCAGGTCAGGCAATCGTTGGCATTGATGCAATCAAACCAGCAGCTGAGGTTGTATATGAAATGGCCGACGAAGCGCTTGAACTCTTCGAGCGTGCTACTGAACCGTCAGCAACAGCTTAAGTCTGACCTGAACACTTTTCATGAGCGAAAAGATAGAGTCGGGGCAGTCGGACGGATCAATGCAGATCACGGTCGATCCTGAACTTACAGGTAGACACGTCGAGGCCGATGGTGGCACCCAAGTGGGGAACACCAATTTTGCGTCACGCGCTGAGTTCGAGGGAATTCTAACTGGACGAAAAATTGTTCAGGGAGATCCTCCTTGGTACTGGGTAGAAATAGGTCAGTTGTCGGTCAAGCCAGATGATTTTGAGGATGAATTCGTTTGGTGTGAGGAATCCTACGTCTATTCTCTCGACTAAATCTCTGGAGGTATAAGGGGCACTATGCATATTCTTGTGGCAGCAAAACAGGTCTTGGATCCAGATGGTATTAACAGTTATGCGTTATGGGGACGTTTAGAAGTTAGCGAGGATGGGCGAGGGTTTAATACCGGAGCGACCGTGCCACATATTATTAATGCCTACGACGAACAGGCGATGGAGGCTGCCCTACGGATTGCCGAGGCCCAAGTCGGTACACGCGTGACAGCGGTCACGGTTGGCTCAGATACGGCTCCTGATGTACTAAAGCGCTGCTACGCAATGGGGGCTGAAAACACCATTCACGTGCACGATGACGAAAAACAATCCGGTAATCCGTTCCGGATTTCTCAGATACTTGCCACCGTGGCCGAAAATTTAGGAGATGTCGATCTGATTTTATGTGGTCGTCAGGGTTCTGATTACGACCAAGGCGCCGTCCCAGCAATCTTGTCCGAGGATCTCGAAATGCCGTTCATCACAATGGCATCTCAGGTAAGTTTTGATGAACAAACACAATCATTGCATGTTGACGTTGTGACTCCAAACGGGCCGGAAACACTAGCATGCAATCTGCCAGCGGTAGTGGCTGTTAGTAATGAGATCGGACAACCACGCTATCCGAGTAGCCGGCGCATGATTCAGTCCCGGCGTAACCCCCCTACCGTTTTTTGGGCCGACGAACTACTGTCAGGTCCAGCTACTGACAAAATGAGCATCAAACTCTTAACGGTCCCAGAAGTGCAGGGAGACTGCGAAATAATTGAAGGTATTGATCCGAAGGAAAAGGCAATACATTTACTGCAGATCCTTAGAGAGCGAGGTGCCCTAAATGCCTGATCCCATTCTTGTGCTAGCACATATTGATGAGACATCACAAATTAAT
>JAQWLS010000069.1 GCA_029247135.1 Dehalococcoidia bacterium
CCAGTAATCACACCGCTCGACCGTATCACTGCATTTACTCTTGGTGCCGACAGTAAATCAGAATCAAGAAATATGGCTATCTGATCTGCACCCACAAATTTACCTCGATTATTTACTGCACGTGAGGTAATTTGTTCAAATAATTCAGATCCTTCGTTGTTAAATTCAAATGATGTTTGAGCGTCTCCAACTTCATTGAAGGATACATAAGTATTCGGTTCGAGATAAGCACCAGTGAGAGCTCTTACTTCTCCATTAACTGTACCGACCGCCTCATACCACAAACCATCGCTATCACACGGATTCAGAGTAAGTAGTGCTGACTGTGCCGGTTCACAGAATCGCAATTGTGCGGTTCTTCCGATGAGGGATCGTGCCTGTTCGATAGAGAGTCCTGGTAGCTGCACGGAAATATTAGAAGCCCCCTGTCGGGTAATTTCTGATTCGGCAACACCAGCCCCGTCCACTCGCTTTCGAAGGACGCTGATAGTTCCATCGATCTTTTCTGTGAGATCCCCGTCAAAATCATCTGGTACATCAGCTTGTAACAGCAACCTCGTTCCGCCCTGCAGATCAAGACCTAATCTCAACGAACTTCGGTCAAACTCTCCAATGGTTAATCCTGATCCATCTGGCCAGGACAGATTCCCTGGCAGATTAGGAAGGTGTTCATCAGCATTATTTGGCCATATGAAAGCAAGAGAAAACAATGTCACGACTAGAATTAAAAAAAGCGAAATCGTATTGCGCATTACCGAACCTCTAGCAGAGCCAACTGACTACATTGCTAAACAGCATAGTACCAAGCAGCGTTGCAGTATAATCGCGGTCAGGACTCTTCAAACTCTATTTTTTGGCATCCTGAGCACTTGGTTCTTGATCTACAATTTCTTCAGAGTCTTCAGAGTCTTCAGAGTCTTCAGAGTCTTCAACTTCGGAAGCTGGAATTATAGATACTACCGCGTCGGGTGTCGCTTCAACTATGACATCCTCTGTCAGTTCTAAATGAATTCGCATCGGTCCGGAGGTTGGGGTGACAATATCTGTAACTGTCGCAAAAAAACCTGATGTAGTTAATACTTCATCGCCAATATCAAGATCGGCTAAGGTTGCCTTTCGCTTTTTCTGTTGGCTCAGCATCGGACGTAATAAAATAAAATAAAATGCACCAGCAAGTGCTATCGGTAGTAACAAACCTTCCATATCAACCAACCTCTCCTGAAAAAATCAATCTTCACTCGACTTTTCAATTAAATTGCCCTCTAACTCTTCCATATCGTCATCTTCTAAGTGGTTTTCCTCTCTTGGGTGCATGTAATGTAGATCCGATCCAACGTTTATGTGATCAACGTAGAGCAATCCATTTACGTGATCAGTCTCATGCTCCAATGCCTGAGCCAATAAATCGTTTTCAGAAGTAACATGTATCCTCTCTCCTTTGGCTGAAAGTGCACGAACGGTCACGCGCTCCGACCGGTTTACTGGTCCGGAATAGCCAGGAATTGATAAACAGCCTTCCATAACAACACGCGTACCTTCGCGCTTGGTTATCTCAGGATTGATTAATGCAAAAGGATCCTGATCGGGCATACCAATTACTACTAGTTTCAGAGGAATCCCAATTTGTGGAGCAGCTAGGCCCACGCCATTTGTGGCATACATTGACTCAATCATGTCCGCAACAAGTAATCGGATATCAAGATCCACGCGTCTAACTCGACGAGTAGGCAATCTCAAAACCGGATCACCTAAGTAACGAATTGGTCGAATAGTCATTAGTAGTAAGCATCGCACGTATTAGAAATTAGCGCAGCTAGCGCAGCGAAACTAATCAAAATCCACCGGATCAACATCAATTACCCAGCCCGAAGGCAAATCACCGTAATCTCTAAGAATCACTTCAGGACTGGGAGAGAATATCAATACTGCTCTCCGAAATAGACCACGTGCGCGGGCGATTCTCGGCACGAAAGGTCCACGGACATCGCTATTTGGATACGCGAGCGACACGACTGAAAGATTATGAGCGAGACGTGAAGATTCCTCGTCGACATATTCCTCATTGTGATGTCGTATTCCTAAACGGATGACTCGCCGATATGGCGGATAGCCGTATTCACGACGCCACGCAAGTTCACTCTCTAAAAATGAATCGACATCCTGGGTGACTGCAGCTTGAATCACACTGTGCGATGGATTAAAGGTTTGAAAAATAACTCTTCCGGAGAGCTCACTCCGACCGGCCCGCCCGGAGACTTGAGAGAGCAGTGCAAACATTTTTTCATGTTCTCTGAAGTCTCCTTCTGTGGATAATCCATCTGCAACAACAACTCCCACTAATGTGACAAGAGGAAGATCCAGTCCCTTGGTAATCATTTGGGTACCAACGACAAGATCAATTTCTTGATTTTGCATTTTTCTCATTATTCCCAAATGGCCATTTTTCCCTTTTATCGAATCAGAATCCCAACGTCCCACTTTGGCAGTCGGAAAAAGTGACTCAATTTCTTCTACAACACGCTCTGTTCCAACCCCCACCGGCCTTAAAATCTTTTCGCATCCGTCTGTTTGACATTTTCCATCGAATATCCTCGTCAAACCACATAAGTGGCATCGAAGTCGCGCCGGACTTGGATGGTTGTGTAATGACATAACCAGATCACACCGATTGCATTTGGGAGTACATCCGTTGTCACAAACGAGATATGGTGCGTAGCCTCTCCTGTTAACAAATAGCAAAACTTGCTCGCCGTGATCTAATGCTTCTGATATCGCCGAACTAAGTTGAGGTGAAATCAGATTGCGCTGGTATCTGATATCTATGACCTCGATCTGATTCTTATCTGCAGTGGGCCAAGGCACCAATTCATAATCTTCTTGACGAACCATATTGATCTTCTGATCCATGTCAATTCTCAGAATCTGTTTCTGCTGACTATCGAAATACTTTTCAAGATTAGGGGTTGCCGAACCATAGACCACAGTGCAACCGAGGACCTTACTCATCATGCGGGCAAGTAATCGAGCATCATACCTTGGTGATGGAGTGCTTTGTTTAAAAGCAGTGTCATGAAATTCATCGATAATAATCAATCCCAAGTTTGGCTGAGGAACAAAAATACATGAACGGGATCCAATTACAATTTGATAGTCCCCTCGCCGAATAGCTTGCCACTCATCATAAATTTCTCCCTGAGAGAGAGCTGAATGCATGACACCGACTTTGCCTGGAAATTGTTCAGAAAATCTCTGAATCATTTGGGGCGTTAAAGCAATCTCAGGAACTAGTAGAATAGCCGTCTTCTGTCTTGCAATAAGGTCTCGTATGCAATCTATGTAGACCTCAGTTTTGCCGCTCCCAGCTACCCCTTTTAATAAAATTTCTTCCCCATGTTCTTCATCAAAGGTTCTTGAAATTTGATTTACTGCAGCCTGCTGGTCAAGCGTAAGTTTTCGCGGACTTGCTTGAAGTATCTGATAGTCCTTCAAAGGATCGCGTTGCCGAAGAATTTTAGAGTAGTCAACCAATCCTTGTTCAGCCAACCGCCGCATTATTGAAGTGGTTATGTCACTGCGTCCCATCAAATTAGTGATTTCCGTTCGCGAAATCTCTGGATTTTCCTGGGACTCAACCTTCTGCAACAAAACTTGCAAAATCATCCAAGCCGATTTATCTATATTGGTGAAGGTTTTTTCCTGAATATATTTCATATTCTCATCGTTATCAAAATTATTGAATATGTGACCATTCGTAATAGTCAAAATGCCATCGCTAAGCAATCGATCTATAATTTTTTTACCTGGGCCGTCCTTTGTTAGGGAATCGTACGAAGTATCACCTCGTGATCTAATAAGCTGTCGGATTATTTCAGCTTCACGTGTTCTATGTCGGCCGTAGAAGTGGCGCCGGGATACGCTATCCGATTCCGGATTAATTCTCAACCGAATGGTCTGCTCCACTCGTGACGATATCCTAGGCTTTGGCAACGAATATGTAATATCCAACAAATCTAATCGCTCGAGTGACTTCACGGCCGCATCAAATTTATTCTTTGACATACTATTTTTTAAGTTTGCATATGCGGCCCTCTCTGAGATCAAATCGACGTTTGAGAGTGAATCTAGAATTTTCTCTTGATCAGTGGAAGGCAATAGGCCTAATTTTTTCTGCGGCACACTTATCGCTTGATCGGTATGCTCAGATCGGTCCTTTCTAATCAACATCTTTTCAGAAATTCGAGCGACACCCGGTGGCAAAAACTGTCTTAGACAGTCCCAAAGCGGTGAAAAATAGTACTCAGAGAGCCACTTGGCTAAACGTAATTGCTCTGGAGAGAGTATTACTTCTGGCAACTCTGGTTGGACGATAGGTCGAACTTGCGAGGGATCAAACCCCGGGGTATCCAGTGGACCATCAACCACTATTCCTTGAA
>JAQWLS010000092.1 GCA_029247135.1 Dehalococcoidia bacterium
GAAAGCCTTTCACCTACGCAGGTAGCCTCGTTGGACTCAGTTATTGAGAAGTATTCAGATGGTCCAGTAACTGGGATATTTACGGACGGTTCGTGCTTTGTTAATCCTGGTCCAGGTGGTTGGGGCGCCGTGCAGGTGCGAGACGATGTGATGATTCGTCAATTGAGTGGCACAGATTTTCAGACAACAAACAACCGAATGGAATTAACTGCCATGATTGCAGGGTTACAGATGATTAACTCTGATGAGCAAGTCGTAATTTATAGTGATAGTCAGCTTGTCGTTAACACATTAACTATCTGGGCAGCCGGCTGGGTCGCGAGAGGCTGGCGTCGAAAGACCGGCGAGATAGCGAATCTTGACCTTGTGCAGGAGGCCTATGAACTCTTTCTAGAGAGACCGGGTGCAGAAATCAAGTGGATAAGGGCTCATCGAGGATCAAAGTGGAATGAATATGCGGATGCCTTAGCATCGCTGTACATGGATACCATTAGGGAATAGGGTTTAGGGGCAGTATCGGCTTAATGGTCGGCAGGCTCATAAATACTTAGAATATGGGGTAACGTTTACAAGCAGACGCCAATTACGGGGGTAGAGGCGTGACAGATTCAAACGACTTGGTTCGATTGTTGGCTATTGATGCTGGTAATACCAGTGTGGCTATTGGTATTTTTGAGAATGAATCGTTAGTCACCACTTTTCGGGTAGCTTCGAATCAGGACAGATTCGAAGACGAGTGGACTGTATACATTGATGGCCTTTTGCGATCGAGTGGTGTCAATCCAGATTCATTTACGGCTGCAGCCATCTCTTCCACAGTTCCCCAATTACAGGATAAATTCAAAAATATATGTGAGTCACACTTTAATGTGCCACTTTTAGTGATTGACCCTGCAGTTTCAATGGGTCTTGAAATCAAATATCAAGACGCAAGCGAGATTGGACCCGATCGAATACTGCATGCAGTTGCAGCTTTGGAGCTCTATGAACCTCCAATAGTAATTGTTGACTTGGGAACAGCCTGTGTGTTTGATGCGATCGATGCCCAAGGAGCATATGTTGGGGGTGCGATTGCGCCTGGTATTGGGTTAGCGTCTAATGCTTTATTTGATAAAGCTGCTATGTTGCGAACTGTAAAGTTAGATGCTCCAGAAACCGCAATTGGCAATACAACTGCGCATGCGTTGCAATCAGGTATATGTCTTGGATATGGAGCACTTGTGGACGGTATGGTGGAGAAGTTTAAATTTGAGCTCGGTGGATCGGTAACGACGATCGGAACTGGTGGCTATGTAGACCTGGTTAAGTCGGCAGTGAATAGTTTCGACGTTATTGAGGAAGATCTGAATCTGAAAGGGTTGCAGATATTGAACGAGCGAATGAGCGGAGAAAGTCGTGGCTGAACAAAGTATTTATCAAATAACGAATCGCGATCCTCTACATGGGAAGCATATCGTGCTCGGGGTTACGGGCTCGATTTCCTGCTATAAGGCCATTGATATTGCTAGTAAATTGGTTCAGGCAGGTGCCTATGTCGATGTAGCGCTAACCCGAAGTGCAACTGAGTTCATTCAGCCTTTAGCGTTCAAAGCGATTACGAACAGACAGCCCTACGTGAATATGTTCAATCTTGAATCTAAAGATGGAGAGTCGCACGTTGAGCTCGCAAGGCGATGCGACGCGATGCTAATCGCTCCACTTACTGCCACGACTTTGGCTAAACTTAGCCATGGATTAGCAGACGACTTTGTGGCGCTGACAGCCCTCG
Source organism: Dehalococcoidia bacterium (assembly GCA_029247135.1). Lineage (GTDB taxonomy): Bacteria > Chloroflexota > Dehalococcoidia > UBA2979 > UBA2979 > UBA2979. Next base: position 1,769 of record JAQWLS010000092.1, read on the forward strand.
CTACGGACAAACCTCTTTTAGTAGCTCCAGCAATGGATTCACAAATGTGGATTAATCCAGCAACTCAAGACAATGTGAAAAATCTTACTCAGCGAGGTGTGCAAATTATCGGTCCATCAGACGGTCGACTTGCGTCGGGGCGTGTCGGAGTCGGAAGACTAACTGATCCCGCACGTATCGTCGACGAACTTCGATACCGATTGGCCCGCGAACTAGGCGATCTTGCTCCATTAAAGATAGTCGTGACAGCTGGAGGCACGCGTGAAGCAATAGATCCGGTGCGATATGTTGGAAACAGATCCACTGGGAAAATGGGATATGCAATTGCGGAAGCGGCCAGAGATAGAGGGGCATCTGTTAGCGTAGTCACGACTGTAGATAGGCTGCCAGCAGCAGGAATTCGTGATATTCGTGTAGAGAGTGCGGCGGAAATGCTTGAGGCTGTGCGTCAAGAATGTGAAACTGCCGATGTGTTGGTTATGGCCGGGGCGGTCGCCGACTATCGCCCAATGAATGTTGCTGATCAAAAGATTAAAAAGGCAGAATCTGACCGGTCCAGTATGACTATTGAACTCGAGCAGACCACAGATATCATTGCCTCAATTGATAGGCAGCAGAAAACAGGTCGATTGGTTAAGGTTGCGTTTGCAGCAGAGACTCAAGATCTAATTGATAATGCGCGGCGAAAAATCGAAGCTAAGGGTGCTGATTTCATTGTCGCAAATGACGTGAGCGCTGCCGATTCAGGTTTTGCCGTTGATACGAATCAGGTAACTATTCTTGATGCATCTGGTTTGGAAGAATCACTGCCGGTATTGTCCAAATACGAAGTTGCAAACATTATTTTGAGTAAGGCCTTACCCCTAGTAGACTCAGACTAACAAGTTATCTCGCTGTCTCAGTGCTACGCAGCCTTTTCTTGCGCATCGCTGTTGGCTCTATATCAAGAGGGCTCTTTGCGTTCACCGCGTTGTTTTTGTGTGCATAAGCAGCTGCTGCGATCATGGCTCCATTATCGGTACAGAGATTTGGAGGAGGTATTCGCAACTCGATCGATATGTGTTCGGCGAGAACTTCTCTTAGGCGTCGATTTGCAGCTACTCCGCCTGCAACGAGAACGGACTTCACATTTTCTTTTTCAGCCAAATTGCGAGTTTTTTTAGCAAGAACGTCGCAGACAGATTCCTGAAATGCCCAAGCGATCTCGGCCGGAGCCGGATGATCATTTTCTTTTAGGAGATTCAAGACTGCCGTTTTCAATCCCGAAAACGAGAAGTCGTTGGTGCCACGAAGCCAAGCGCGAGGTAGCTTAAGCTGCCGTTCTTGAGCTGTTTCGGCGAGGGCTGAGAGAGGTGGTCCACCTGGATAAGGAAGCCCAAGAAGTCGTGCCACCTTGTCAAACGCTTCACCTGCTGCATCGTCTCGAGTAGATCCAAGACGAACGAAAGTATTATTTTCTTCGATACGAATTAGTTCAGTGTGTCCGCCTGAAACTACTAGGGCAAGCGCGGGGAGTGGCGGAGGACTTTCGTTTAGCCAGCACGCACGAATATGTCCTTCGATGTGATCTACAGGAATCAATGGAATATTCCTACTGTATGCAAGACCACGTGCGGCATTGAATCCTATGAGGAGAGCGCCGGGCAAGCCGGGTCCGTTTGTTGCACCGATCGCATCTATATCGCTCCAGTCACATTTCGCATCGAGCATTGCCTGTTCTATAACGGGTACAATTGCCTGCAGATGCGCGCGAGCTGCGACTTCTGGAACTATTCCGCCTGTTGATTCATGAAGATTGATCTGGGATGCGACCACTGATGAATGCATAAGGCATCCGTCACTGACTACTGAAGCCGCAGTTTCATCACAAGACGATTCTATGCCTAATATATTCATACTAAAGTTATTCTGCCGTGTTTTTGGAACAGGCGCTAATACATAGTGAAAGGTTCTAATGGGAGTGGATAATGTGTCTCAAGTTCGGACTATTGTATTGGACTGGTACGGGGATCATTTTGTTGAGTTCCCATGGAGGACTTCTAAAAATCCTTACCATTCGCTCGTAGGAGGATTTTGTACACAACAGACACAGATGTCACGCGCACTCGATACGCACAGGCGTTGGTTGAATGCCTTCCCTACAGTGGCCGATTTAGCCGCAGCCGAGACGTCACACGTTATTCGTGTCTGGGGCAAAACGGGATACCCGAGAAGAGCAGTGCACTTGCAGCAATCAGCACAACAGTGCGTTGAAAGATTCGGCGGTGAGATTCCGAGTGAACTTAATGACCTTTTATCTTTGCCTGGTGTAGGGCCATTCACTGCAGAAATTGTCAGATGCTTTGGGTTTGGACTTGAGGTGTTAACTATAGACACAAATATTGTGCGCATATTCGGTCGAATTTTCCAAGGAGATCTTCAGCCTATTAAGGACACGAGCAAGAACAGGATAAAAGAACTTTCTAATCAATTTGTTGCTTTAGGTCGTACTAATCTTATTAATCCTGCTTTGATGGATTTTGGTGCATCTGTATGTACTGGACGTCCTAAGTGCGAAATCTGTCCGGCACTAAATATTTGCAAAGCGGCGACTAAGTTTAGAAGTGGCCAAGTACCTGAACCGCAAAGGAAAGGTAAAGTTTATGCTGGTAGTGATCGTGAATGGCGAGGAAAGATTTTGGAACTACTTAGGCATTATTCTCAACCTGTTTCGGAGAAGAAAATTAAGAAGATTTTAAATTTGGAGTCCGACGAGAAGACCCAGCGATTATTAACCGGCCTAGAAAAAGATTCTTTAATATCGCGTGAGAAACATTTAGTGAAGCTGGGCTAAGCAATTTGCCTGGAACCTATCAGATGTGAAAAGCGATTTTTGGCTTTACTATGGGACTTCGGAATGCTGAATTAGAAAGCGGAAGGCATTTGAATTATGAAGCGCGAGACTTGGAAGTTGCGCCTAATGGCGCACAGATACGGTCGCAAAATAAGAAAAAATGCTGGTGGCTCTACATTTGCGTCTACCTCCATAGGCAAGCGGATACTTGGGAACTCCGGGGCTAACTCTACCTCAGAGAAGGATTCCGAGAATACTCCTGTGGCTACTACAACCGAAAAGATCATCGATCAGCATTTGGTACAGCATGTTGTGGCAGTCAAGATGTTCAGCAGAACGTTTCCAACATCAAATGTGTGGATTTTACATGACGGTAATGAAGCTGCACTTATCGACTCTGGTTACGGAGACGCCCCATCAATTGATGCGAGGCGGGAGTATTTTGGAAAGAATTGGGCTGATACAAAATTTGTAAGAATTGCGATGACTCATCATCATTTTGACCACTCGAGTGGTGGAAGACAGCTTCGAGATATGCTTCGCGCCGATACGGCAATTCATCCACTTGACGAGGCGTTGCTTCACACACCGCTTGGACCAGCAGAGGGCAATGAAGACTTGCCTGATGACAAAGTGATCACGGATCGTGCAGAAGTATGGAAAAAAGAAGCGTTTGAAACACCCATCGATGTCACCATGGCGGATGGTGAGCAATTTAAAGTAGGAAGTTTGACCGTGACCGCAGTTCATACGCCGGGTCATACAGCTGGGCATAACTGTTATTACGTGGAGGAAACAGGACAATTATTCACTGGAGATAATATCTTGGGAGTTGGAACAAGTGCTATCGGCCCCCCACCTTCTGGCAACATGGGAAATTATTTGGATTCTTTGAGAAGAATGCAAGAGCTGCAAGCAAAGTTGTTTGCTCCTGGCCATGGTCCTGTAGTTACCGCGACAGCGGCAAAAGTACAGGAACTTTTAGATCATCGTGAGATTCGCGACAGGCAGATAATCGATATTGTTGAAAAAGGTTATGACACAGATCAACGAATCCGTCGTGCGCTTTATCCGGAAATACAGAAAGGTCTTCGTCGAGCTGCTCACGGTCAGGTGCGGTCGCATGTGGCTAGAATGGTTGGGCAGGGGATTATGGAAGTCGACGAGTCAGAAGATGGCTCTATCTGGACAGTTCGTCTAACTAAGTAGATTTCGGAATAAGTCTTAATAGTTTGAGACGTTCATATCTCTGGGGTAGACCCCTGTAGCAGAGTAGACTGCCCGTTCAGCTATATTTGTTGCTCTATCTGCTATTCGCTCGATATTGTGAGAAACCCACTGAAGATGAGTACTCGGCAGGATGGTTTGCGGATCGGCCACCATTATCCCTATTAGCTCCTCGTATACACGATCATAAATGGCATCCACTGCATCATCAGCAGCGTTTACTGCGTACGCTTTTGCAGGATCGGCATCAACGAAAGCTTCAACCGCATCACGGAGCATATCACGGGCTTTTGATGCCATAATTGGGAGGTCTATCAAGGGCTTGACGAGCGGTTCATCCTGCATCGTGATCGTGATTCGAGCTATACCCTCCGCGTGATCTCCCATTCGTTCTAAATCAATCATCACGGATGAAACTGAGACGATTACGCGAAGATCCGTCGCCAGGGGCGCTTGCTGAGCGAGTAGTTTGAGCACCTCGTCTTGAGTTTCGTAGTTAAGCTCGTCAATTACTGAATCTCCATCAATCACCGTTTGTGCCAGAGCTACATCACGTTCTATGAGGCTTTGCATAGCTCGGTCAAGTGCCCTGTCTACATGCGAGCTCATTTCTAAGACCGAATCTAGGGCACCCTTGATTTGCTTTTGGAACTCTTCTCGTGGCACCTGTTGACCTCGCTATATTTTGCTAATTGCACCAATAGGGTGAATAAGTGTAGACGAATATTACCACTATAAAATAAATTTGAAAATCGTTAACGAGTAGGCTTATTGATCATCATTTGTTAACAATTGCCCCGCATTATGTAGGAGTATCAGTTTCTGAGATGAAATTAGGGTACTTGGTGGAATAACCAACGTGAAAACAAGAACTCGGAAAGTAGAAAAGATTGGGGTAAAAAAAGAGTGAGTGTGTTCAACTCTTCATTAATGCTAAGGGACTCGATTATTTTATATTTGGTCGTTTTTTTTATGTTATCGATGGCTGCTTGTGGCAGTTCAAGTGATAGCTCGGTGTCGAACCTCTCTGGAGCGATTGCGATCGACGGTTCTTCAACTGTATATCCAGTCACTGAGGCGGTAGCTGAGGAATTTCAGATCGCAAATCCGGACACTCGTGTCACGGTCGGTGTATCTGGTACAGGTGGTGGATTCACGAAATTCTGTGTAAGTGATACGGACATTTCTGGTGCATCTCGTCCGATTAAGGACAACGAACGTGAGCTATGCGCCGAAAATGGTGTCGAGTTTATCGAGCTACGTGTAGGGCTTGACGGTTTAGCTGTGGTGAAGAACAAGGACAATAACTATCTAAACGATTTGTCAATGGACCAATTAGCCAAAGTGTGGGGACCAGCATCTGAAGACAGTGTGATGAAGTGGAGTCAGGTAGATTCCTCATTCCCGGCTGAGGATATTGATCTGTATGGACCTGGTACGGATTCAGGTACGTTTGACTTTTTTACTGAAGAAGTAAATGGGGAAGGTGGTGCATCACGTGGTGACTACACTCCGTCAGAAGATGACAATGTTCTTGTAACCGGTATTGCAGGTAATGAGCACTCCATGGGCTACTTTGGATATGCCTACTATGCAGAGAACATGGACACGCTTGGCATTATAAAAGTCAATGGTGTCACTCCAAGCAATGAGACCGTCAGTAACGGTAGCTACGCACTCTCTCGCCCACTTTATATCTATGTAAGCATCAACTCTCTCCAGAAAAAAGAACAGGTTCTGGAGTTTGTTCGTTATTACCTGTCTGACGAGGGAATTGCAATGGTTATTGAGGTTGGATATTCCAATGTGCCTGTAGATGAGCTCGAAGCATCACGGAGGACTGTAGAAGAATCGGTTCAATAAAAGAGTTCACTGAGTTAGCTAGAGTAGCGAATGGCCCTCAGCATCCGCTACTCTTTTTTTGGTTATAATTCATTGGGCGCAGCACGAAATTGAAGTCATCAAGTAGGCATTATCTCGCTTGGGATTAAATACGGTGGGGGTTATGTCGATAGAGGTAAATCCACTTGAGCGGCGTTACCGCCAAAACTTCCGGAGCAACATCGGTGGCCATTTAATTGGCGCGATTCTGTTTTTATGTGCGGGTGTGACTGTGGTCACCACCGTAGGCATAGTCGCAATTCTTCTTATTGAGGGATTGTCTTTTTTTACTGAAGTCAGTGCATTTGAATTTTTTACTGGAACTAAATGGACGCCGCTTTTCACGTCAAAAGGCTTTGGAGTTCTTCCTCTGGTATCTGGTACGCTTTTGATTGGTATCGGAGCCGCACTTGTGGCGCTACCACTCGGAACATTGACTGCTATTTACCTTTCAGAATATGCATCTTCTCGAGTTCGTTCGATTTTGAAGCCGTCAGTTGAGGTGCTTTCAGGAATACCGACAGTTGTATATGGTTATTTTGCGTTAACGTTCATTACCCCTTTTATTAAAGACTACATTTGGCCTGACGCTGGCCCTTATATGGCAATGTCAGCGATTATTGTTGTTGGGATTATGATCGTGCCTATTATCGCCTCGATATCTGATGATGCCTTGCGAGCGGTTCCCAAAGAGCTACGTGAAGCTGCATATGGAGTTGGTGCAAATAGGTTAGAGGTCACAACCCGGGTTGTATTTCCGGGTGCACTTTCCGGGATAGTTGCCTCGTATATTTTGGCTATTTCCAGAGCTATTGGAGAAACCATGGCAGTGACCGTAGCTGCGGGTGCTAGGCCAAATTTGACGGCCAATCCATTTGAGGCAGTACAGACAATGACGGCCTATATTGTCAGCGTTTCTTTGGGTGACACTCCGCACGGGACTATAGAATTTAAAACCATTTTTGCTGTTGGGTTAACTCTATTTTTTATGACATTAGTTATGAATTTAATTTCCGCGCGAATCACAAGACGATTTAGGGAGGTCTACGATTGAGTGATCTTTCAGGTTCCTCGAGGACTGATATTAAATCCCAGAGCTCAATGTTTAAAACAAGCCTTGCGCTTCGCCATTTTCGTGGTCGTGTTTTTTATGGAGTATGCTTGGCCGGTTCGTTAGTTGGAATTTTGTTGTTAATTGTTTTGATGAACGATATTCGGCAGGATGGATTTGAGTACTTTAGCCGTCACTTCTTCACGAACTATCCGTCTCGTAAACCTGAGATTGCTGGCTTCAGGGGCGCGATTATGGGCACTTTGTGGGTGATGACGATCGTCGCGGCTACCGCATTTCCGATCGGAGTTGGTGCTGCTCTGTATCTAGAGGAATATGCGAAAAAAAATCGACTGACAAGCTTAATTCAGACTAATATTTCCAACCTTGCAGGAGTTCCTTCGATTGTGTTTGGTATTTTAGGACTTCAGCTATTTGTGAGGGGAACTATTGGGTATGGGCCAGCAATTTGTATAGGCGAGAGCTGCGGCTTTGGTCGGTCCGTGATGTCGGGTGCTCTTACGCTTACGTTGCTCATACTTCCAGTGGTCATTGTGGCGTCGCAGGAAGCGATAAAGTCGGTACCTCCCTCAATACGTGAAGCCTCTTACGGTGTAGGCGCTACGCGCTGGCAAACAGTCTCATCTCATGTTTTACCGCAGGCAATGCCAGGCATAATGACGGGGATGATTTTAGCTTTGTCCAGGGCAATAGGTGAAACAGCGCCGATTATTATGATTGGTGCATTAACCTTTGTGGCGTTTTCCCCGGAGACCCCCCTCGATCCATTTACTGCGATGCCAATTCAGGTCCTCAATTGGGTGTCTCGACCACAAGCTGAGTTTCATGATTTAGCGGCGACTGGGATTGTGGTTTTGCTTATTACTCTGCTTACTATGAACACTTTGGCTGTAGTTTTGAGAATTAAACTCGGCAGGGAAAGTGCCCGATAAATAATGTAGTGATCGTGTTTAGGTAACGAAATGTATAGTGGTTATGGTAGTTCTATGGTGGACGCGATGGAAGATCAGAAATCTGAGGGCCCTATGAGTACGGATGAGCAGGAGCAACCAACAGTTTTGGTTTCATCTGATTCCGCTGAGATTGATTTTGCTATGCAAGACGAAGACGCTATTGCTATACGTATTCAAGACTTAAGTCTCTGGTACAGCGGAGTACAAGCTGTGGACAACGTCTCTCTGAATATTCCGGAGAATCAGGTGACTGCTTTGATTGGTCCTTCTGGCTGCGGAAAGAGCACGCTGCTTCGATGTATAAATCGAATGAATGATTTGATTGCAGGCGTATCCATCGAAGGTGCTGTTCAGATTCATGGCGAGAATATTTATGAAAAAGACGTTGATCCTGTTTCAGTTCGGCGAAATGTTGGAATGGTGTTTCAAAAACCTAATCCCTTCCCCAAGAGTATTTACGATAATGTTGCGTTTGGTGCCAAGGTGAACGGGTATCGAGGTGATATGGATGAATTAGTTCGAGAGTCCCTTGAACAGGCTGCTTTATGGGATGAGGTGAGTGATAAGTTAAATGAAAGCGGTCTCGCCTTGTCGGGTGGTCAACAACAGCGCTTATGTATAGCGAGAGCAATTGCCGTTAAACCCGAGGTTATCTTGATGGATGAACCATGTTCCGCTCTGGATCCAATCGCGACGCAGAGGATTGAAGATTTAATGCGTGAATTAAGATCGACGTATACGATCGTGATCGTCACTCATAACATGCAGCAGGCTGCAAGAGTCTCAGACAAGACTGCATTTATGTTGGCTGGCGAGGAGCGCGTTGGTAGATTGGTTGAGTTTAATCAGACGCAGGAAATTTTTACAAATCCTTCAGATAGTCGCACGGAAGACTACATTACCGGAAGATTTGGCTAGTAAGGGTGCTCCGATGATTTTGCTAAAAACTATTATGCCCTTGCGCTGAGTATTCAAATGAACGGTCAGAGTCAGTCCAAATACCTACTATTAGTAATCCTATGTTTCGTTTCTATCGGACTAGGCAGTATTTTTTTTACAGGTGATCCAGCTCTTAAATCATTAATATTGCTGATAGTCGCGACGGCTTTTGCAATTATTCCGATTAGACATTTACGATCTGAATCAAGAGGCATGGCTGATTCAAAATTGGAGCGAGAACAGATCGAGGCGCTTGAGTATCTCTTCGACCTTGAAACTTTGACACCGGTTGTCTTTTTAAAATTAATTGAGCCTATGCACGAAGGTATTATCGTGGTTAGTGGCTCGGCCGATGCGGGGGAGGTGTTCGTCGCTAATTCGGCCGCAGCTCAGATGTTAGATCGTGAACGATCACAGATGTCAGGTTCGTCGCTTATTAGAGCATCCCTAGATGCATCTTTACTTGAGGTCGCCAGAAGGGCAGACGGTATCCCCGAGGAAGTGACCTTACCGGGTGGTCGGATACTCAATGTATCTTGTACCGCTCTTAGTCATCCCAATTTTATGACTCATAAATCTGACGAAGTAGTAGAAGGCTTAATTCTTTCCCTACAAGATTTGACTGATCAGCGAATTGCAGAACGGTCGCGTTCAGAACTCATAGCGAATGTGTCACACGATCTACGTACGCCCATCACTGCAGGTCGATTATTGGCTGAAACTATTGAAGCCGGCGTGAGTGATGAAAAGCTTCGTAAGAAATTTCATCGAAGCCTTTTGGGGGAATTGAATAGATTAAGCAGAATGGTAGAGAGGTTAGTCAAATTATCCAGAATTGAAAGCCATGAAGATGAATTTACAATGCTCAAATTTCCCATTGAAGAACTTGTTGTGACCGTTGTAGATAATATGTCCACAATAAGTTCGGCCGCTGAAATTAGTCTCTTGCAGAGCAAGGATACCGAGATGTTTTTGGCGAATGACCCTGAGATGGCGGGTGACTTTGATAGGTTGATGGAGGTTTTGGCAAACCTTATCGATAACGCTATAAGTGTGTCGCCCAGACACTCGAATATATTAATTAATGTTTTTTCGGTTGGTGAAATTGATTCACAAGGGGAGGTGGTGTTCGAAGTAATTGATCAGGGGCCGGGTGTGCCGCCAGGAGACCGCACACGTATTTTCGAGCGGTTTTATACCGGAGAAGCCTCGCGTAATTCTCAAAACGAGGGCTTAGGACTAGGCCTTTCGATTGCAAGGCATATTGTTCAGAGGCATGGTGGCGAAATTAGCGTGCGCAACGGAGTAGATGGCGGGGCGATTTTCAGCTTCAGACTTCCCCGAGACGTTTGATCAATGAAAAGGGTATGAGCCTACTTACGGCATGAATTTGTAGCCAATTGATCTGACAGTGATGATTCGTGTTGGTGTCGCGGGATTCGCTTCAATTTTCTTCCGTAGCCACCGAATATGTACGTCAACCGTTCGAGTATCTCCTCGGAATTCATATCCCCAAACTGATTCAAGTAGCAATTCACGACTCAGAGCCTGACGCGGATGTCTCATAAAAAACTCGAGGAGTTCAAATTCCCGTGGTCGTACTTCTAATAAATGCCCATCAAGTTTTATCTCGTGTGCAATAGTATCCAGCTCTATACGGTCCGTTTTGATAATCGGTGCAACATTGCTACCTTCTGTTTTTTGATCTGCTCGGTAAGCAGCTGAGTCCTCGTGAGCCGCGAGGAGTTCTGTTTCTGGCTTTGTGGATCTGCGCAGCAGCGCACTGACGCGAGCCCTCATGAGCCTCATTGAGAATGGCTTGGTTATATAGTCGTCGGCGCCACAATCGAATCCATTAAGCACATCAATTTCGGCGTCTCGAGCAGTCATCAGGATTATGGGCTGGTCTAGCTCGTCCTTTAGGAGTCTGCAAACGTCTAGCCCTGACATGTTGGGAAGCATTATGTCAAGCAAAACAATGTCAGGGCGTAATTTTCTCGCGGCTTCAAGACCATCAGTACCATCCGAGGCCGTATCGACTTTATATCCCTCTGCTTCGAGGTTATAGACGACGGCTTCTAAAATTACAGGATCATCTTCAACAACTAATATTTTCTTCATCACCAGCCAATTTTAGTACTTATGTGGGTCTCTTGGAAAATTTTTATAAATGGTTGGGAATCTACTAACATTTGAATTTGATTCTTTCACCGGACTTGATTTTTCCTAATTGCCCGAAATAAAACCGTTCCACCAAAGACCAGCCATACCAATTAATGCGACAGCTCCCGCTATCAGCACATCTTTTTTAGAAATCATTTAAGTCAAACCACCCTTTATTTTAATTTTTAACAAAGTTCGTACAGATGTCTGATATAAGGAAGATAAGGATGTGTCACATTTCTAGTAGGTATGCCTCCTAACGAAACCGTGCCGTCGATTGTCAGGCCTAACTGAGATAGAGCTGAGTTACGTTTAAAGGATCCCCAAGTGCTTTGCCTTACTCGTTAGTTCTGACCTATGGTCAGGATGGGCAATACTTATTATTTCCCTTGCTCTCTGCCTATCTGTTTTACCCTGTAGCGATGCGATTCCATACTCACTTACAACTATATCTGTTAAGAATCTTGGAACTCCTACTCGTGCTCCCGCATCAAATTCAGGAACGAATCTTGAATTTTCTCCAGAGAGACTCGGTAAAACATGAATTGAACGTCCACCATCTGCGTACAGTGCTCCAATTACAAACTCGAATTGCCCACCCGGTCCTGTGATCTGATCGCGGCCCACAGAATCGAATACTACCTGTCCGGTGAGATCAATCATGGTGGCGGTATTTATCGCGGTCATTTGTCGCTGAGCAGCAATAACGCTTGGGTTGTGAATATAGTCAACACCGTAAACTTCCCAGTCAGCATAGTTTTGAGCCACTATTTCTATGTCTTCTGGCTGAGCTGGCAGGAGTGTGACACACATTTTTCCTATGTCTCGACTTTTGTTTGAACCGTTTATTACGCCTGCCTCGTATAGCTGTGCGATTCCAGGACTCGTTAACTCCGAGTGATATCCAAGGTCTTTCTTATCGAACAGGTGTGGAGTAACTGCATTTGACGCAAGTCCTACTCCGATTTCTAACGTATCGCCGTCGTTCACTAAACTTGCCGTGAGTGCGGCAGCTACATCGATAGCTTCAAGATTTACTGGTGTTCTCTCAGGTCGTGCAGGGGCCTTGGGTGACTCCCCATCCGGAATTATCACAAAATAGTCGATTAGGTCACTATCTATGAAATTGTCACCGGCTGTACGAAGCATATTTTCCTGAACCTCGGCCACGACTAAGCCACACTTCTGAATGTTTATTTTGTTATCCCATAAACCGATACCAAAGCCTGACGTATTGTTCTCATCAGGAGTAGTCATATGGAAAAATCCTATATCTGGACGGGGTATTTCTCTCGAATATCTAAAATGATCGGTGAAAACAGTTCCTGGTGTGTAGTGCAGGTGTTTGCGCTGCCAAGTGCTTCGAGTCCCAGGCGTAAGATAGCCGGACCTGAACTCAATATGCCGATTGTCGCTGTTATCAAGGGATATGTGATCCCAATTATTCATGTCGCGCATAAGGTCGCCATAGATAACCACGTTATTAAGTTCTTTTGATCGTGCGTGAATATATTGAGCTAGATACCATGGATCCGATGGCAGTGCACCAAAATGGATGAACATATTATCTTTGAGGAGTAGAGCCGCATTTTCAGGCGATATGATTTTTTCCCTGTATTGAGTTTTCCAGTCGAACATAGGTATCCCTCATACTCTTGGTCTTTGTTCAGTTAGAATACTAGATTCAGTGAGCTCGGGTTAAACGTCAGTTTTATTTTTAGTTTTAGGATTTCTGGATAGCTCGTACGATGTAAAATTCTTTGTAGAATAGCTGTCAGGGAGATAAATATGAGAATGTCTCAATTATTTGGAAAAACTTTACGTGAGCAGCCGAGCGATGCTGACACCGTATCTCATGCGCTCTTGATCAGAGCTGGATTTGTCTCGCAACTTATGTCAGGTGCATACTCGTTCTTGCCGCTCGGCAATCGCGTACGTCTGAAAATAGAAAATATAATTAGGAATGCGATGGATTCGGCTGGTGCCCAAGAGATACTGATGCCAGCTCTGCAGCCTCTTGAAATTTGGGACCAATCTGGCAGGTCTGCCACGATGGGTGAGGTGCTTTTTCAGCTAGCAGATAGGCGGTCTAGGGCTTTAGTGTTAGGGCCCACTCATGAGGAAGTGGTGACGGATCTGTCAGGGAAATTCATCTCTTCTTATAGGG
>JAQWLS010000097.1 GCA_029247135.1 Dehalococcoidia bacterium
AGGTATTCCACTCTCTTTAGATATACCTGCTCTGGCGAGTGCTACCGTGTATGGTCGTTTATGAAGCAGTGTGGCTGCCTTGTCGATAGAATCGATGACATCCAACTCTAAAACGGGTTCGTTGTTATCGCGATTATTGAGCATCTTCTAACAAGCTTTTGCGAACTGATGTGTGTAGTACTTCAATAACGTGCTACCCGCTCGCTAATTGTTTTGCGGCACGAGAAAGCAACTCTGCTGTCTCATCCCATCCGATGCAGGCGTCGGTAATACTAACTCCATATTCGAGGTCATCAAGGTTTTCGGGGAGAGTCTGATTTCCAGGGGATATAAATGACTCCAGCATGCAGCCAGCTATATCAGTATTCCCTTCAAGTCTTTGGCTAATCAGACTTTCGAAAACAATATGCTCGTTTTCATGTTTTTTGCCTGCATTAGCGTGGGAACAGTCAACCACCAGACGAGGTTGTAATCCAGCGTCGGTCAATATTTTCTGAGCGTTTGCCACTTGGGCCGCTTCATAATTGGGTCCATCTTCGCCACCACGTAGGACCAGGTGGGCTGAACTATTACCAGCCGTATTAACGACACTAGTTTGTCCTGAAGTATCAATACCGATAAATGCTTGCGAAGCTCTGGCAGCCCTGATCCCGTTGACAGCGATATCGATGCTTCCACTGGTTGCATTCTTAAAGCCAACGGGCATCGATAGGCCGCTTGCCATTTGACGATGTGTTTGACTTTCAGTTGTTCGCGCACCGATGGAGGACCAAGTAACTAGATCGGCAAGGTAAGCCGGGACAATCGGATCTAAAAATTCTGCACCGGCCGGGAGGCCTTTTTCATTAACAGCTAATAAGATTTTTCGTGCGCGCTCGAGTCCTTCTTTGATTGATATTTCACCGTTTAAATTAGGGTCATAGATCAATCCTTTCCATCCGAGAATTGTCCGCGGCTTTTCAAAGTAGACACGCATAACGACACAGATTTGGTCTTTGACTTCATCGGCAAGTTTTACGAGCCGATCGGCGTAGTCGAGAGCTGCTTTTTCATCATGTACTGAACACGGGCCGGCGACAACTAAAAGCCGAGAATCTTTACCACTCAGAATATCTTGAACTTGGCTTCTTCCATTAATAATTGTGTCTCGAGCAGTTTCCGTAAGTGGAATTTGGCTCGCAAGCTCATCTGGCGTAGGTAGTTTTTCTGTGCTGACTACTCTCAAGTCTGATGTTAAACCAGAGGTGGTTTCGGCGGTCATAGGGCTGGGGTCCCTTCCTATTATTAAGCAAGTTTGGCAATGTTTACCTATTCCAAACAACTAGGACTGAAATTATCCCATATTATTGGCCCGCGCGAAACACCTTACCGAAAGACCTTATGTTAAGAAAACTAATCGAATAAACCGGTATTTGATCGAATGATTAACGATTCATCTTCGATTTTTATCGCTACTATGACTGATTCTAGGGCAGGGATTAATACATCTTTTCCAATGCTCGGCCGGATGACGTAAACATCATTAGCTCCGGTTTGTAAAACTTCGATGACTTCGCCCACGACTTCTTCATCATCAGTAAAGACGGTGAGCCCGACTATGTCATGGATATAAAAGATATTTTCCGGCAACTCTGGGAGATCTTTTTCAAGTATTTCTATTAGGGACCCTTTTAGAGACTCGACGGAATTCCTTGTGGTGAATGAAGAAAACTGAATTACAGGAATCTTGCCCACAATTTTTGCATCAGTGATGATCAAAGAAAGATCACCAACAAACACTTTTTGTTTGGGTTGTAGTCTTTCAGGATTTGACGTTAACGGGGTTACCTTAACGTGTCCTTTAATTCCCCAAGGGCTGTTTATTTCTCCAACTGCCACGCGGTTCTGATCGGACATAACTTTTAGTTAATTGAAATAACAGGCTGAACCTTACTCAATGCTGAGGCTTGCTCTAACGCCGGCTCGAGTGGCTGCTGCTTGCAGGATTGACCTTAATGCATATGCGCATCGACCTTCGCGGCCGATAACACGACCCTTATCTTCATCATTAACGTAGAGATGAAATGACACTCTTCTACCTTGATGAACTTCTTCTACTCGCACGTCCTCTGGGTGTTCGGCTAACGCCCGGGCAAGATATTCAATTAATGCTTTCATGTACGTTTCCTCAATCTAAAAATAATTTGGGTTTAGGTTATTCAGCGTCAGCCAATTCATCACCCGGCTCCTCAGCTGGCGAGTCAGCAGGTGTTTCAGGTTCCGCATCGAGCTCGGCTTGAGCAGCTTCAGCAGCTTCTCGCTCAGCACGTGTGGGTCTGCTAGGTCTTTTCGGTGGCTCGGTTTCAATGATTCCATGCTTAAATAGCAGTCTATGAACGGTCTCAGTTGGTTGAGCCCCTAATGCTATCCAATGGTCGACACGTTCTTTTTTTACTTCAAGCGTGATCGGGTCGGTTAACGGGTTGTAGTGCCCTAAGTTTTCAATGAACTTGCCGTCACGAGGCGCTAGGCGGTCTGCCACTACGACTCTGTATGACGGTTGGTTTCTTTTGCCCCCGCGGCGCAGCCTGATCCTTAACATTATTTTAATTCCTTCATCTTAAGCAATGATTCAACAGGATATCAATTCTATTGCCTCTTTGTCATAAGGTCCTGTAGGGATGCCTCGTCCTTATAAACCGAGTTTACGTAGCATACTGTTTCCAGCTTTACCAGAGCCTCCAGCCATGGCTTGCATGAGCATCTTACTCTGTTTAAATTCGTTTAGTAGTTTATTCACGTCTGAGGCGCCAACCCCGGACCCATTTGCAATTCTTTTTCTGCGCGACCCATTAATAACGTCAGGATTTTTTCTTTCAAAAGGGGTCATGGATCGAATAATCCCCTCTCTTCTCCTAAATTCATTATCGTTGAATTCAACAGAGCCCATCTGTGATTTCAGTCCTGAAGCACCTGGAATCATGTCCATCAGACCGGAAAGAGATCCCATATTTTTTATTTGCTCAATATGCTCTAAGAAATCTTCTAGATCGATCGTTCCATCGCGCATTTTTTTTGCAACTTTTTTGAATCTATCTCAGGTGCGGACTTTTTTGCTTTTTCTACTAATGAAGCAACATCCCCCATACCAAGTAATCGAGAAGCAAATCTCTCGGGGTGAAATTCCTCTAGTGCTGCTAATTCTTCGCCTGTTGTAATAAATTTTATTGGGAGTCCCGTAACGGACTTGACTGAAAGAAGCGAGCCACCTTTCGCATCTGAATCAAGCTTGGTTACTACGATTCCAGTTCCTTCTAATGCTTCGTCTACCGCACTAGCTAAATTCACAGCTTCTTGTCCCATCATGGCATCTACAACCAAAAGAAGTTCGGTTGGGTCTACCGCGTCAGCTAGTTCAGCCAGAGAATCAGCCTGCTCATCCGTGAAATCAACGATTCCACTAGAATCAACAATTATTACATCTGCATTATTTTGCCGAGCTGCAAGTAATCCACGCTTTGCAACGTCACTGCTTTTGGCTTCGACGCTTTCAACATAGCAGGCCACATCTAACGTATTTGCGATTACTTGAAGCTGTTCTGACGCCGCCACCCGCTCAAAATCTGTCGCTATCAGATGAGCTTTTAGACCTTTTTCTTTGAAATGAAGCGCGATTCTGCCACATAATGTTGTTTTACCGCTTCCTTTTGGTCCGATTATGAGAATTCGAGTAGGTCCGTCAGACTCTTGTTTTATTGTGTGGGTATCCTTACCAAGTGAGTCAATTAACGCTTCGTGAACAGCAGCCGCGATTTGCTGTCCTGGCGCAATAGAATTAATTAGTTCCGCACCTTGTATTCGCTTTCTAAGCGCGTCAAGAAATTCACGGACTACTTTGAAGTGTACATCTGCTTCTAACATTGCAACTCGGATATCTCGTAATGTTAAATCAAGATCCTCATCTCGAATACGCCCAGTGCCGCGCAGTTTTCCGAGCGAGTGTTGCAATTTTTCCGATAATGAGTCAAGCATTAAAGTCTCTCGGCTGTATTAATTTTTAATTTATTAACCAGATTCTAACATTCTTTGAAATTAACCAATGGGCTATGCTCGAGGAATTGGGGGTGTAGTTCGGTTGGGAGAGCGTCGCGTTCGCAATGCGAAGGTCAGAGGTTCGAATCCCTTCATCTGCACCACAAGTCAAAATCTAACCTGTCAAAGTCTATTTTTCTGTCGATTCACAAGCTCGGTGTTTGGCTCCCAAAGTCCGCATTCAGTTTCAATATCTTCTAAGAATGGTCCGATGCAATCCTTGTCATCTCTGATTATGTGTGTACAAAGCATTGCGTATGGATCTGGACGTTCGCGATCAATGGTTCTTTTTAGGTATTTGCAATCAATCGCATATTTTTCTGCGCCGCGATCAGTGCTTCCTATGTTCATACGGCCATCCTAATGCTATACAGTTTTATCGGCGCACGCTCTATTGAAATCAAGCTTATTATTCATTTATGACTCTATCTGCGGAAAGTGATTTGACTCAATCTACCACAAATACTAAAGGAATCTTTTACGGTTGGTGGATCGTGGGGGGAGCCTTGATTGCTCAAATGGTCGCGGTTTCGATAATGTCGAGTAGTAGTGGAATTTTTCTTCCTTCCATGACGGAGGAGTTAGGTTGGACTCAGACGCAGTTCACTTTAGGCGTCACTTTGGGGTCTATATCGACAGCTTTGGCTGGCGGGGTGGTTGGATTTTTATTAGATCGTTGGGGACCGAGAGGACTGATGATCGCAGGTGCCACCCTTGTCGGTTTGTCACTTATTTATCTAAGTAGAATCAATACACTCCTCGAGTGGTTTCTGATCAGAGGAGTTGTTTCAAGTTTAGGCCTGGCGCTCGCGGGGAATCTTGTACTTAATGTGGTTATAGCAAAGTGGTTTGTCTCAAGGCGTGCATGGGCTATCTCAATTGCATCAACTGGTGTCTCAGCAGCTCAGTTTACTGGAATCTTACTGGTTTGGCTTATTTCAACGATAGGCTGGCGAGATTCATGGATTGTGTTGGGTGTGGTTACTTGGTTAGTTTTGTATCCGGTCGCGTTGATGATGCGTCGTCAACCGGAAGACCATGGATTACTTCCTGATGGTGCGGTGGAAGGTGATGCCTCCAGTGAGCAACAAATTCAAATGGCCCGAGCGGACTTACAAAACTCCTTAACTGCTCGAGAAGCCGCAAAGACTCTTTCCTTATGGACTATACAGATAGGCTTTTCCTTTGGTCTGATGGGATTGATGGCTGGATTGTTTTTCTTGATTCCTTTTATGACATTGCATGGCTTTACATTTCAACAGGCAGGTACTGCGATGCTATTTCAAGGCTTGGCAGCATTGGTGTCGAAATTTTTTTGGCCAGTGGTGATGGGTAAAATTGGAGCGCGTTTATCGACCCTAGTTGCTTTCAGTTTGGCTGCATTAGGCATGGTTCTAATGGTAGTTGTCGGCCCAACTCAGCAATTTGTTCCGTTTGTTTTAGTGACGATGCTTTGGGGTTTTGGGATTGGTTCGCAAATTCCGTTACAAGAATCCTTGATGGCTTCATTTTTTGGCCGGGCTCATCTAGGAGCAGTGCGTGGAATTTCTACACCTATCAGTCAGGCTTTCGGGATATCAGCACCAATTGCAGTAGCGTTTTATTTCGATCGTGTTGGAAACTATGATGGGATCTATCTAGCACTTGCGGGTGGATTCATTTTTGGTGCACTGCTGGTGATGAGCTCTCAAAAGCCAGTAAAGCCAACCCAAGGTAAATACACACCGGATCTTGCGATGGAGCCTGATGATCTTGAGTTGACCCAGTCTGTTGACGCTTGGCCTGAAGTTACAGAGAGCTTAGATGTCAGTAAATTCGTAAGAATAGACGATTCTATCGATGAGCTTGAAGCCCAAGATGATCGTACTCAACCCGCCGAGAGT
>JAQWLS010000005.1 GCA_029247135.1 Dehalococcoidia bacterium
CATACGCTAAGGGCCGAAGAAAGAAAGTATCAGTTAATCCTGCCTAGCAATGGGCGGTAGTTTTCGAGGTTAAATAATTATTATGAAGAGTGAAGTTCATCCGGAATATGTCGTGACTAGTATTTCTTGTGCATGCGGCTTTTCATGGGAAACGAGATCAACCAAGGAAAATCTAAAGGTTGATGTCTGCTCTAATTGCCATCCGTTCTTTACCGGTGAACAGCGCATTGTTGATACCGCAGGACGAGTTGAACGATTTAATAAGCGTTATAGTCGAAGTTAGTTCCCGAAACCACATCTGAGTCACACCAACCTCTTAGTTAAAGTAGGCTGGATGTATTACTATTTATTATCACAAGACCTTTAGATGAGGACGTGGGAGAGTTTATGTCAGCAGAGTCACAGGTGGATCGTATCGTTTTAATGGTGGTCGCTCAAGATGATGCGGACGCACTAAGCAATGCTTTGATTCACTCTCAGTTCAGTGTTACTAGGATTGGTAGTACAGGCGGCTTTCTTCGAAAAGGATCTTCAACCTTGTTAAGTGGCGTAAATCATGTAGATGTTGATCGGATTCTGGAGATAGTGAAGTTTGAGTGCCAGGAGAGGGAAGAGATGGTGCCACTTCAGGGACTACCACTCGCGGGTGATGCAGCCTTTTCATCTAGAATTGTCCAAATTACTGCTGGTGGGGCAGTGGTTTTCGTATTACCTGTCGAGCGATTCATTAAGACCTAACCGATGATTTTCCAAAATTTTGTAGTTGGGCGTTTGCAGGCAAATTGTTACGTTGTAGGTGATGAACAAACTCGAGACGTGATGGTTGTTGATCCCGGCGATAATGGGATCGAGCTGATTGAGCAGTTCAAGCAAAATGATTGGAATGTTACCTCGGTATTAGTGACACATGCTCATCTCGATCACAGCGGAGCTGTGTTTGAGATTCTTTCCAGTTTCCCGAAGGCTGTATTTGCTATGCATGAACTTGATTACCCGCTTATCGCTGAGCAGGCTCCCTCAGCCTCAACTTGGTATGGTCGTGAAATTTCTTTGCCTCGTGTCCCAGACCGATATTTGTTGCATGGTGAAAAAATTCAGATAGGTAATTCGATCGAATACAAGATTTTATTTACTCCAGGGCATACACCGGGGCATATTTGTATATATGGGCACGGGCACGTTTTTACAGGTGACGTATTGTTTCAGGGCTCAATTGGGCGATCTGATTTTCCAGGTTCAAATAGCGAGCAATTAATGAATTCGATTAAAGAGCACCTCATGAGTTTGTCAGCTGACACTTTGGTGTACAGCGGTCATGGTCCCGAAACAACGATTGAGAATGAATTGCAATTCAACCCGTTTTTGACACAACTATGATGCCGATTGCTTCCCGTAAGCAACGGTTGGTTTCAAGGTCTACTCGAGTTAACTTAACGATAGTGATCGAGAGGTGTGGGTTATGACCGATAATGAAATCGACGCGCCTTCAGAGATGAAAGCGGACATAGAAAAGATTACATCCCTGGCGAAACGCCGTGGCATTGTATTTCCCTCTGCCGAAATATACGGGGGATTTGCTGCGGCCTATGATTATGGACCGCTAGGTGTCGAGCTTAAACGAAACATTCGAGAGCTTTGGTGGCAGTCCATGGTGCAAGAGCGTGACAATATAGTTGGACTTGAAGCTGCGATTATAACTAACCCTAAAGTATGGTCTGCTGCGGGACACCTTGATGCATTTCATGACCCTTTAGTTGAGTGTCTCAATTGCCAAGCCAGATTTCGTGAAGATTTGTTGGCTGAAGAGAGCCCGGATGGTTCGTGTCCTACCTGTAAAACTGACCGAGGTTTCACAGCTCCAAAGCAGTTCAACATGATGTTAAGTACGATAGTTGGTCCAGTTTCGGACGAGAGCGGACGAGCATATATGCGCCCAGAGACTGCCCAGGGAATGTTTGTGAATTTCTCTCAGGTACAGTCTTCTATGCGACAGCGATTACCGTTTGGTATTGCGCAAATTGGAAAATCTTTTCGAAACGAAATAACTGTCAAGCAGTTTATTTTTAGAACACGTGAATTTGAGCAGATGGAGATGGAATTTTTCTGCTATCCAGAAGATTCGGCTGAGTGGTACGAATATTGGAAGCAAGAGCGTCTGAATTGGTATTTTTCTTTAGGAATTCGCCCACAGCACCTTAGACTTCGCGCACATGCGCAAGAGGAACTTTCTCACTATTCAAAGGGTACAACCGACATCGAAGTTCATTTTCCTTGGGGTTGGGGAGAGCTTGAAGGAATTGCGAATCGAGGAGACTTTGACCTCACACAGCATTCAAATCACTCAGGTCAAAAATTAACATTTTTCGATCAAGAACGTAATGAACATGTTGTGCCTCATGTGATAGAACCGGCAGCTGGCGTGGATCGATTAATGCTTACCTTGTTACTGGATGCCTATGACGAAGAAATCGTAGGCGATGAGACGAGGACTCTGCTTCGATTTGCTCCCAACGTTGCTCCGGTTAATGTTGCTGTCCTGCCGTTATCCCGTAATGAAAAATTAAGTCCCACTGCGAGAAGCGTCCACGATAGGTTAAAAACTCAATTTCGAACACAATATGATGATGCACAGTCGATCGGCCGGCGATACAGAAGACAGGATGAAATAGGGACACCAATTTGTGTAACTGTTGACTTTGAGTCTCTAGATGACGAAGCGGTCACTATTCGAGAGCGGGATAGTATGAAACAGATACGTGTTCCTATCTCAGGTTTATCTGATGCTCTTGCTGATAGTTTGAATTCCATGCAACCAAAAATGACGAGAGAAAAATAATATTTCAAGACAGTTGAATGAAAATGATTGTAAATATACTCTAGGGATTATTAAACAACAGAGGTGAAAGATGACTAATGATTTGCGTCCTGATTTGAAGATTGTACATACAAGCGACGTGCACCTCGGTGCTTACGATGCTGGAAACAGCGGCGACAGCATTCACCTTGAGGAGGCCTTTACGGCAGTCGTGAATTTAGCAATTGCTGAAGACGCTGATTTGGTCATAATCGCCGGAGATTTTTTTGATAACTCTCGGGTTAAGGAGACAACTTTACAATTTGCTGCGTCGGAGCTGGCGAGATTGAATCGCCCAACAGTCATTGGTCCTGGTAATCATGATCACGTAGGTCCTTATTCCGTGTATGACAGATTTGATTTAGCTACCTCTGCTCCTAACGTTACTCTTTTGCGGGGACGTGATGGAGAAACTGCTGTGTTTGAAGATTTGAATCTTGAGATTTGGGGGCGCTCTCATACAGAGACGTTGATGGACTTTTCGCCTTTTGAGGGAATCCCTGAGCGAGGTAATTACGCTTGGTCACTTGCAGTTGGACATGGCCATTTTATCCATCCAAAAGCACTACTCCATCACTCATTTCACATACTGGAGAGTGAACTGGCGGCAAGCGGCAGAGACTATGTAGCGTTGGGCCATTGGGAGCAAATGACCCGAGTTGCTGCAGGAGATACTGTGGCCGCTTATAGCGGTGCATCCGAGGGTCTTGGCGGCCATAATGGCGGCCATGCACTTCGAGTCAACTTGAGTTCTGACGGGAGTGTGAACGTCACAGCGCTTCCACTGCAAGAGGGTGGCTCAATTATTGAACATGAAAATCTTCCCTTTTTAGAGGGTTTGGACCTTAATTCTCTTGATGTTTAGTGCAGGAGTTGACATAACTCCCTTAGCAGTAGCATTATTGACTCCGTAAGCAGTATTTAGTAGTGAAAGGTTTTGAACAATGACCTATGTGATTACGACTCCCTGTATTGACACAATGGATCAGTCATGTGTTGATGTATGTCCTGTCGACTGCATACATTTCGAAGAGGGCCTTGATAAAATTCTCTACATTGATCCTGATGAATGTATTGACTGTGGTGCTTGTGAACCTGCCTGTCCGGTATCTGCTGTTTACGCAGAGGATGACGTTCCGGAAGAAGAAGCAGCTTATACGGAGATCAACGCTTTGTGGTTTACTGATAAAGATGCCGCTCGAGCAAAAATATCGGCTTAGATTGATTAACTCCTGATTCTTCGTCTTCTCACTTTTGATGTCTCGTCTTAGCACTCTAACGGATGCTTGTTGATCGACGGCAGTGATCGATCTGATTCATGGGTAAATACTTACATTTTGGTGACCGTTAAAGACGACCAGGATGCGAACCTGATCAGCAAAGACCCAACTAGTCTAGTCAAGCTTCCCAATACGCGAGAGTCATTTAAATCACGATGCGTGTGTAATGCAAATCCTGTCAGAGCGATTATGGGATTTTGGCGTGGATGACTGAATTCACCAAATTGTTTTCTTAGGATTGGTCTGTGCACTTAGAGAGTGAGTTTGTAAAATAGGACGCGGTGTGCGGACTCAACAATAATAGCCATGCGTTGTATATAGACTGAAGTTTATGACTTCTTCCAAAACTTCCAACCTGACCGAGGTTTTTGCACACTTTCCTTTGCTTGTTCAATGGCTTGATGCGCGTCGCTAATATTAATAGATAGGCGTTGTTTTAGTTTCACAGGAGATTCGATTAAATCCATAGCGATGCCAGGATCTAATTTTGTTTCAGGAAATAATAATTCCACAGCGTTGCTGAAGTCAGGCACCATTGATCGACCGTTGCCTATGGCAAACTGCTTAAGTTCATTGATGACACCATTAAGGGCTCCGCCAAGCTTGATAATTTCTGCATTTGAAAGAGCTATTGTTGACGTCGCTTTATGAATATCGTCTTTCAGTAAGTCTCGTATTTCTGAGATCCGATTAGTTTCTTTCAGCGTATTTCCGGGCGATCCAAGATTGTATATCGTAGCGAGATAAGCGAACTTTATGTCCTCTGATTTGAATGAAAGTTGAATCATAAAATGTATTATATCCCGACTAATTAAACCGGAAAGAATCTTGGTTGACAAACCGTTTTTGATCCCACATACTTCCGTCAAGCAACAAGAGCGATCTAAAATTAGATTTCTCTCAGAGGGAGGTTTGTGATGTCCGGAAATTATTGGTCTAGACGCTCAGTTTCTCGTAGATCTATGATGCGTGGAAGCGCATTAGGTTTAATGGGATTGGGAGGCGCTGCACTTATCGGGTGTGGTGGTGGAGATGAGGCTGAAGTAGCTGCTACGTCATCGAGTGGTGGAAGTGCAGCAACAGCTGCCGCGACACAGGCACTCGTCGCTCAGCAAGCTGCTGCGACAGAGACTGGAATTTTGACTCCGAGAGTTGATACGACAGCACAGGCAACTCGCGGAGGTATTTTCAAGGGAATCACTCAGGCAGAGCCAGAGCAGGTTGACCCGCTACAGGCGACCTCGTATAAGGCTGCCTACTATTCTCGTTGGGCTTACCAGACACTTCTTGAGTTTGAGCCAGGTTTGGGTGACCAGACTGCTAAAGGTAATGTTCAGGCTGGGCTTGCCGAGTCCTGGGAATTTGCTGATAACACTACGTTAATTTTGAACCTTCGAAAAGATGCTAAGTGGGACCCACGTCCGCCCACAAATAGCCGACCATTTGTTGCTGAAGACGTAGTTCAGTCGTGGAAGAAATTTGAGGCTGTTTCAAACTCAGCAGCAGATCTTGCACACTCTCGAAGTGATGACGCTCCAATTATTGATATGGTAGCTGTCGATGATCACACCGTTAGAATTGATATGGCTTTCAGTTTCGGTGACATACTAGCTGCTATTGCGTACCAGCGTTGGTTTATGATTCAGCCACAGGAAGCTATTGCTGAAAAATATAATCCAAGAGATGACATTCGCGGTACTGGCCCATGGATGCTTGACAGCTGGGACCGTTCGGTCGCTATGCGCTGGCGAGCCAATCCAAATGCTTGGGGTGTAAATAAGCCGTTGATGGATGGTTTTGACAACCCAATTATTGATGAGTACGCGCAACGCCAGGCCCAGTTTAAAGCAGGTCAGTTATGGTGGAGCCAGACACGTCAGGAAGACATTATTTCTACCAAGGAAGATATCCCCGAACTCGACGTATGGCAGGAGCCGGTGCAGAAGGGTAACTGGGGTATAGCATTTGGTTTGAGGCCAGGTTCCATCTGGCGTGACCAACGGGCAAGACAAGCACTTTCGATGTTGATCGACAGAGAGCTCATCAATGATACGTTCTATGACTTGACAGCGTTCCGCGATAAGGGATGGCCAACCAAGGCAAGAATTCATGGAATGGGTATATCTTCCGGTTATAACGATTACTGGGTCGACCCTGCTGGTAAAGAATTTATGGATTATGGCCAGCAGTATAATGCTGCGCAGAGTCAGTTGTATTACCGCAACCCAGAGGAAGCAGCAAAACTAATGGCTGCAGCTGGTATGGAGATGGGTACTCCGTTGCCTATGAAGTGGATTTCTACCACTGAGTACGGTACAACATTCCCACGTGTCGGAGAGGCTTATCAAGGTTTCTTTGAGCAGGATGGCCACTTTAAGGTG
>JAQWLS010000011.1 GCA_029247135.1 Dehalococcoidia bacterium
CATTGATCACACATCATCAAAAGCATGCCTTTTTCCTTGGCGATCTTTGCTAAACGTTCCCCTTTTGGATCGCCTGCACGTAACATAAAGGCGTTATCGTCGAAGAAAAATATACCTAATACGTCGACGCCGTGTGAATCTGACTCCAATTGGGGCAGAATCATGTCTCCAACCTTGTAATTAGCCGCATTAGGTGTGTTTAGTATGTAGGCGACTTTCACTTCATCTCTCCTTAATAATCAGTCTTTTTTTATATTGATTAGAATGTATCTGCTAACTAATCAACGTTCAATTAGTGAGCGGAAAGACTGCATTGGGTTAGCCACAAACAGGTTACGATAAGTATATTCAGGGACGGAGGAGCATCTATGGCAGAAACACCAATGGCGGCAATAAATTCACACATGAAAGCAATTTCAGAGAAGAACTTACAGGATTTACGGTTGGGGTCAGAGTACCCGTTCGTACATATTGATGAATTCGGTACAAAATATTGGTATGAAACATCAGACGAGATGCTAGATTTTCCTACATGGAATGATCCAGATTTTGGCGGAGCCGAAATTACTCATTCAATTGTTATTTCGTCAACAGGCGACTTAAACGTCTACCTAATAACTGTTCAACTACGGACCGTACAGCAAGAGCCGGGTGAACGAGTTCAGGCAATCTGGGCTGCAGCACGACAAGAAGACGATTGGCTTGTATCGTGGCGACAATTTCTCGGAGTGATCTAGGAAGAATTGATACTTTTGTAGACCTTGATTAGGATTAATCCCGAAAATCTCAGTAATTGAGGGGTTACCAAGAGGGATATTGATTATCAAACCCTAAAGCAAGGCCTACAAAAGCTATAATCTGGCATTTGCCAGTAATCATAAGTTAACTGCTAAACAAATTAGTGTATGTTAAATACCTAGCATATCCTTGGTACATCTAGGAATCGGCGGAAATTCAGAAACGTCGACGCCGATTTCCTGGGTTTGCGGGTCTATCGCTCGGCCCGATTGCACCTCCACCAGTCCCACCGATATGACCGATATTTTCTCTACGTACTCTATCTAATCATATTTGCATGAGAAATTCGTAAAACTAGCTCTATAAAAATGAATACCTACGGGCCGCTTACTCTATGATTTGGGTAAGCCATCAAGTGTGAAAGAAGGTGACGAAATGAGCAATTCTGATATGAAGGCCATTCTAAGTATCTTAACCCTTGTAATCATTGCTACATTAGTGGCCTTGGCAGGAAGCCAAGGAAAATCCGTTAGTGTTGATATAGCCGGTGGCATACCTTTGCTCTTACTTTGCATGGGGATCTCCTTTTTGATTCAGTGGCTAGTGTTTATACCTTCATATTTAAACAAAACTGAAAAATACTTTGATTTGACAGGAGGACTAACCTTTTTATCACTCACCGTACTTATTCTCATTCTCACGGAGACTCTGACAATAATCTCCTGCCTGCTGGCTATTTTGGTCGCCATTTGGGCAATTCGCCTCTCTTCATTTCTTTTTTTGCGCATCAGAGAAGACGGTCATGATAAAAGATTCACCGAGGTGATTCCTCACAAAACAAGATTCTTGTTTTATTGGACTTTTCAGGGATTTTGGGCCTTCATCACTCCTGTTGTAGCATTCACTGCATTAACATCACAAAATATTAATGACACGATCGAGATAACAACCGTAATTGGTCTAATTATTTGGCTGGTCGGCTTCTCGATTGAAGTTGTGGCTGATCGCCAAAAAAGGGTGTTCCGAAAATCTTTAGAAAATAAGAACAGATTTATCAACAGTGGACTTTGGGCCTGGTCACGACATCCTAATTATTTTGGTGAAATAATACTATGGATAGGCATTTCGCTAATCGCACTACCCACATTGAGCAACTGGCAATACATCACACTTTTATCCATCCCCTACGTGATTATCATGCTCGTCAAAGTATCTGGTGTGGCAAAGCTTGAAGAGTCATCTGATCAGAAATGGGGCACCGATGAGGCCTATCAAAAATATAAAACCAGCACACCTGTCCTCATACCCAGGCGACCTCGTTAAATTCCAAGAAACTGGAACATAGTCGCTCCTTATGCAAAATACCTTGACCAGCCTCGACGCACCTGATTATTCAAAAAAATGGAGATCTTTTTTTCCTATAGGATTGTCACTCTTCACGACTGTCCTGAGTATGACGATGGTATTTGTGGCGCTCTCAGCTATAGCTGATGACTTCGAAGTTACGTTAAAAGCAGTATCCTGGGTAGTGATAATCGAATCACTGGTCTTAAGTTCATTAATTATGCCAATGGGGCGAGTCGGTGACATTTTTGGCTGGAAACCAATACATGTTATCGGACTTGGACTTTTTGCGTTAGGTGCGTTTTCAACTGCCTTCGCACCCTCTTTTATAGCTCTCATCGGCGCACGATTAATAATGTCAGTCGGTAATTCGATGATTCAATCGACTCAAACGGCTCTTGCGATTGCCTCATTCCCCCCGGAAGAACAAGGAAAAGCTATTGGAAGTCAGAGTACTGCTGTTGCTATAGGAGGTTGCTGTGGTCCACTGGTTGCAGGGTTCACATTGCAGGTTCTCCCATGGGAAGCAATGTTCCTGATTCTAGTTCCACTAAGTCTAGTCACCATGGTGGCAGCGCTTGTATTCATAGACAACTCTGTTTTAAGACATCGACAAACTAGAGCTGGTCATAAATTTGACTGGGGCGGTGCTCTGCTATCAGCGCCAGCAGTAATCATTCTTATAACAATAATCAATAACCCATTTAATTTATCCTTCTTCTCCTTTGGTTTCATGGGCGGGTTAGCTACCGTCGTATTACTTCTCGTATCGTTCTGTTTTTGGGAATTACGTTCATCTTCGCCAATGCTGGAACTACGTATTTTTCGCAATCGAACTTTCGCCACTTCGGTCGGTGCACGAGCACTCGGCTTTATGGCGGCTACAAATATCCAACTGCTACCGCCCATATTACTCATTAGCGTGAAAGGCCTGTCGGCTGGCTCTGCAGGCCTAATACTTGTGCTCAACTTCCTTGGCATGGCCATCGCGTCTACGACTGCAGGAAGGCTCTCTGATCGATTCCGCCCGAAACCCTTTGCTCTTTTTGGATTCACCCTGCTAGTAATCAGTACCCTGTGGATGTCGTTTGCCACCACTGACATACCTATATTATTTCTCATGGCAGCACTACTCGTCCATGGACTCGCCCTAGGATTTTGGAATGTCCCCAATCAAGCTTTACTAATGGGCTCCCTTCCACAATCAAGCTTGGGAATTGGTGGTGCGTTCAGTAATCTCACTCGAAACGTCGGGAATGTCACAGGGCAAGCCATTGTGACAGTAATCGTCGTAAGTATCATGACAGCCGAGGGTTTTGATATACCATTAAGTGAAATTGCAGATACTGAAGGTTCGGGCGATGCCTTCATGAGCGGTTGGAAAACAGCCTTTTGGCTTGCTGCCGCATTATCTGTCGGAGGATTAGTCACAACGCTAATCACAAAGTCCGCTTCACAAAACAAACTGTCAGCACCTCAGACGATCTCATCGACTCAACAGCCTGTGGGTGACGTTACGCAATCTGAAGAATTATCTTCTCCTGAAGTAAAAACGCGCACAATACTAGTTGGAATACCTCTCATACTCACACTGATACTTGCGCTCGACTGGTTCTGGATAAAGAAAAATGATAAAAACGAATAATTACCTACTCAAGAAAATAATAGTCTGAAGATCAAATGACCCAACAAAACTGTGGCCAATGCGGCAGGTACAGCTAATCTACCTCCTGTAGTCCGCAGACGAAACCAGACTAATATTGCAATTAGTAGAGGCACAAACGTCATGAGATATGATTCAATCGGAGTAATCATCTGTGCGTCCCTTCTAAGAATTTATAAATCTTTTCGTACGTCGCCTTGACGAGGATATAACTAATCTATCTGTTATATCGCTTTGGTACTAAATTTACTAGGAAGCTGGCAAAATTAGTCAGATCGTTAGAAAGGTCTCCATATGCTGTTCTTAGTTGTAAGCACACCCCATCCAACTCGCCCGTCTGAAGTGAAGCAATATCGCAAACAGTATTGGGAGTGGGCACAAAATCAGCTAGATATTGGCGTGGCCCAATCAATGTATGCTCGTGCAGGAAGAGGCGGAGTAGCAGTTTTTGACGTTGACTCAAATGAAATGTTGCACGGTCTCCTGAACGAGTGGGCCGAAATAATGCCGGCCGAATTCGATGTCTACCCGATGCTTGATCCCGAAGCAATCAAATCGTATCTGAGTTCCAATTAAAAATAGGCTATCTATAAATGCTGACCTGAACTCAATGATCGCGCCAACTTAATGGCTTCAACCATGCTGACCGACTGAGCTTGGTTTTTACCTGCTATATCAAAAGCGGTTCCATGATCCACCGATGTTCTCAAAATAGGTATACCTAAATTAACCGTAATACTATTCTCAAAACCGTAAACTTTGATCGGAATGTGACCCTGATCGTGATACATCACCAGCACAACGTCGTATAGGCCGTCAATTGCCTGATTAAACACGGTATCGGCTGGTACTGGTCCAATCGCATCTATTCCAGCTGCCTGGGCCATTACTACTGCCGGTAATATCTCTTTTTCTTCAGTTTGGCCAATCAGTCCTCCATCACTCGCATGAGGATTCAATGCCGCTACTCCAATTCGTGGCGTGGCAATCCCCCACCGGACGAAATATTCGTATGTGAGATTTATTGCTCGAAAAACATTCTCTTTCGTAACATATTCACAGGCTTCTGCCAAAGATAAATGTGTCGACAGGTGCATACAACGAAGAGGACCGCTAACGAGCATCGTGGCGACATAATCGGCGCCCGTGAGTCGTTGAAACACCTCTTGATGCCCCTTGTCAGAAAACCCAGCTAGGCGCCATGCTTCCTTGTTCACTGGTGCCGTGGTGATAGCATCGACTGAGCCCGCAAGTGCTAACTGTGTCGCAGTTTCTACCCAGGCATGAGAGGCTCGTGCAGATTTTTCTGATAACACTCCTACTGGGAAGTCCGTATCTTGTATCTCATCCAACTCATATACATCAATAACTTCAGCCGAACTATTTGCGTTTGAAGGTTTTTCTATAGTTCTTGCACTTTGGCCTAAACCCACCTGCTTAATTGCTCGTTCAATCGGCTCAATTGCTCCGATCACGAATAGTTTTGAATCCTGATGTAAAGTTGATTCTGCAAAGGCCTTAACAACAACCTCGGGGCCAACTCCTGACGGGTCGCCTAATGTAACTCCGGTGACTGTTCTCTCTGGCATACGATTACTCCAAGACTTCTCTAAACTGCAGATTCTTCAGATTTATCGACGACCTCCTCGAAGGTCTTCGAATGGCCAGTTGCAGACTCATAGGCCTTCTCAAAATTTCTCACGTAGTTGATTAGTGTCGCACAGATGTCACAATCAAATTCTGCGTGAAGCAATTCACTGGAATCATAATTCAGCTCCCAAGTTAGATGATCACGTAGTCGGGTTACGCGTTGGCGCTCCAATCCTGAATCGATGGTATTCACTGTGACACTCTCCCTAATAAATCAACCTCCCAATAAGTTACTCCGTAGTAGGTCGACAGGATAGGCTCTGAAATAGAGCATTCAAGCTACATCAATTTATCCCAAGAAATGCGATCCATGACAAAATTAGTTATTTCCACCCAAACAAGAAATTTAATTCCCTACTATCTAACAACGTTCGCTATGGCCTCTGCACTGGCTAGTGTCTTTGCCCTTGTCGCTGAATTCAAAAATGAATTGGGATTCTCCAGTTTTGAGATCGGAGTTATTATTTCTTGCGGCTATGCCGCTTCATTCGTCTCTAGCATAGTTCTGGCACCGCTTGCCGATCGTGGGCAAGCTCCACTATTACTTAGATTTGGGGTTTTGTTGGGTGCAGCCGCTCTGTTGATTCTCGGCGTTGGTACCGAGCTTTGGCAATTTATCCTCGGGCGAGCTCTACTCGGATTTGCTCTTGGAGCAGCCGGTCCGGCTGTCCGAAGAACCATTATTCTCAGCGACCCAGACAATTTCGGTCGAAATCTTGGAAGAATCGGTACCGCCGATGTGGCTGGTTTTGTAGTAGGACCAGTAGTAGCTATCGTATTCAATCTCATTGGCAACTTTCATACACCCTTCCTTGCCCTCGCTGTGGTTCTCATTTGTATATTGCCAACAATCTGGAGAGCACAGGCCGACCAGGGAAGACGAGGAGCACGTTATGAAAATCCGATATTGCTACTCAAGGAACGAAAGGTATTAGGCGCGCTCTGCATGGTTGCGGCTTATTGGGTGTTCATCGGCGCTTTCGAACCCGTATGGGTGATGGAACTCGATGCCCGTGGAGCTGAGCAATGGCAAATCGGCCTGGCACTCACCCTCATCTGTTTCCCTATAGCGTTTCTCGCACCGATCGGCGGCACAATGGCGCAAAAATATGGGTCACGATTATGGTCTATGGGACTAATCATTGGATGCTCTCTTATCGCCATCTCATTTGGTTTTGTCCCTGGGCTCATCCCACTGATTGCAATAACCTTCGTAGATGCCTGCTTTGAGGGCATGGGTTTCACAGCCACCCCGATGATGGTATCTGAGGCTGTATCGGAAGAACGACAGGCATCAGCACAAGGATTACTGGTCTCTGTTTCAGTTGCAATAGCGGCAGTAGCAACCTTGGCCTTTACGTGGCTATATGGTGCGACCGATGACACTACAACATGGCTTGCAATCGCAGCCACAATGTTGACGTTCGGAGGACTAGGCTGGATTCTAAGCAAACCATCTGAGGTCGAACTCAATTAAGAAAATAATACTTAGTCAACTTGTTGCTCATCAGTTTGAAAGAACTTAATTACTGCAAAGACTCCTACGACGATCGAGACGATAATGACAAATAACGGTACAGCAGGGCGAGATACCACCTCTGTCTCAGGTGGCACATTCCCAGCAGCAAACTTACCTCTATCATCCCTTCGATAATTAGCGGATGGTGGCCGGTCCGCCACAATGCGTGCAGCACGTCTTGGAGGCAAGGGAACAACACTATCAGCTGATATTAGTGAACTATCATCCATTAGTAACATCGGAATTTCTATTTCTTTCTGACTGATACTCGATTTTGTAAAAAATGCAAGTACTAAACTAACGAAAGTGATCCCTGATACCAGCAAATAGGCGACACGTGTGCCTGTAAGAAATGAATCACCTGCAGCCACGTCATTTCCGATCTCATTGAGCGGCACATCAAATCCACTACTTAACATCACACCCGCAACGACTGAGGCAGACAGAGCCTGTCCCGTCACATTACCTAAGTTTCGAGTCAGGTTGGTAAAGGCACCAATCACTCCTAATTCCGAATCAGCAACAGATCCGATAATCACGGCGTTATTTGTCACATTCCAGAGGCCCATTGAAAGTCCGTTAAATAGCAAAATAAAACCTAACAGTACGAGTGACGTGTCACGCCCAACGAAAACCATCGCAAGCGTAGTTATAAAAGCCAATGTAAATCCAGAAATAGCAAAGGGCCGTGGACCAAATTTATCGCTCATACGACCAGAAATTTGAGCCCCCACAGCCATGCCGACAGATGTAAGAAGTAATATTGCACCTGCGACTGCTTCATTCAGTTGCAACAAACTAATCAGAAACACCGGGACAATAAATCGTACGGCTGTGGCCCCACCAAAACCAAGAAGTCTGGTTAATACTGCCAAACTAAAATTGCCACTGGCAAACATTCGCAACTGAAACATCGGCACATCAATTCGGAGTTCCCAGATAATAAAAATAATCGTGAGAAGTAAAAAAAGTCCCAATGCAATCATCATCTCAGATGAAATCCACTGAAATCCGAAAGGATTATTAATAGCAACTACCAAAAGTATTATTGCCGCGGCTGAAATAAAGGCTCCAACACCGTCAAACGGGCTTCGAACGGAATCTAGTGTCTGTACTTGGCTGTCTGATTTCAAAAAAAACAGAGCGGCAAAAAAAGCTATTGCAACTGGAATCAAAAGAATAATAAATAAGGCTTCCCACGGGAGAAATTGCAAAACAAATCCTCCAAAAATTGGACCGGATGCCCCTCCAATTGCGACAGCAGTTGTTTGACTTCCAATGGCTTTGCCTCGCTCTGTAGTTGGGAATGCAGAGATCACAATTGCGGTTCCAACAGACTGTCCCATCGCATTACCAATGGATGTGATGATTCGGGAAATAATCAGTATCCCGAAGGTTGGGGCGAGGGCGGTGAGTGCAGCCCCTGACGCAAAAAAAACCAACCCAAGTAAATGAATTCTCTTACGACCGATAATGTCCCCGAAACGACCCATCGGCATCATTAATGCACTAATCACTAATGACTGAACTATCACGACCCAGCTCACTGTACTCAAACTAATATCGAAATCATCCGCGATCGCGCCAAGTACTACAAACGTCATTGAAAAGCTCATTACTGACGTAAAAAGTGATAATCCAACCGCCGCGAACACTCTCCACTTATACGGAAACTTTCCCGCTTGATCTGCATCTGTCAGACCAACAGATAAGGGGGCTTCTCTGGATTCTTGAGTCGTGATAAATCACCAACTTCCGGAATGCCAACTTGTACCGGAGTTCGCATATTCCGACCAGAAATCGATGAAATTATTCTGATCACACAACGGTAGATAGGCTTGAGCAAGGGTAACTCAATATAGCCTTAGAAACGGATGAAATACGGCTCATGCCCGATGGAAGCTTTACTGCTATATAACAGGTAATCTGGCCAAGAGCTCTTCTTTAGTCTGGCCTTGGTGAAATCAAGATCCTCTAAGTCGAGGGTCAAGTACATCTCTGATAGCATCGCCAAATAAGTTAAACGCCACGACAGTCAGTGATAGAGCCGCACCAGAAAATACTGTAAGCCATGGATGGATATCAATTGATGCTCTACCTTCATTTACCATACGGCCCCAAGAAATAACGCCCGATGGCCCTACACCTAAGAACGAAAGTGTGGCTTCAAATAAAATATAGGCACCTATTCCAATAGTAAAACTGATAATTACTACAGATCCTATATTTGGCAGAACATGTCTAAACATTATTCTTGAATCACTCGCGCCCAAAGCGGTTGCTGCTTCCACAAACGTACTCGCACGCAGTGCAAGTACTGCTGACCGAATAAGCCTTGATGTAATAGGTAATCCAATTACACCCATGGTCATTATCACATTTCTCAGAGAGGGTTCGAATGTTTGCCCTATTAAAAGCAAAAGTACGAGCGAAGGGAGTGCTTGTAGAGTATCTATAAGCCTTTGAACGAGTAGATCAAGCCAGCCCAAGTAGTATCCTGTCGCACCACCCACAATTATCCCCAACCCAACGGCAATCACTGAAGCTATCAGCCCAACCATCAGAGACGTGCGGGTTCCATAAATAATTCGCGCATAAATATCATGACCAGCTCGAGATGTGCCAAACCAGTGTTCAGAATCGGGATTAGTTAGCTGCGTCACAATAATGGGTGAACCTATATTCGAATCTTTTGCTAAATCCATGATCGAGGGGTTCGTTTTATAATTCGGATTTTCCGACTGAAAAATAAAACTTGGATCATATCGAGAAAATAATGGGGCAAATACGGCTAATATCATCACCACAAGAATTATGGTAAGACCTATAGCACCTAATGTTTTCTTTCTATAGAAAAACGCCAAGCCGCGACCAAAAGTTCGAAATGGAGAGGCTATCGCACTTGTCTCTGAAATGGAATCAACAATCAATGGGTCGGCGGACTGGCTCATGCGAACCTCACTCTCGGGTCAAGATAACCATACGAGATATCAACCAATAAATTCGTAAACACGATGACTGATGCGACCACCAAGGTGATGCCCTGTACCATGCTGTAATCACGAAGTGAGACAGCCTCTACAAGTTCACGCCCTACTCCTGGAATGTTGAACATACTCTCGAGCACTATCTGGCCTGTGATTAATCCCGCGATCGTAATCCCAATCAACGTTAATACCGGCAAAAAGGCATTCTGCAGGGCATGGCGTAAAATAACTCCACGTTCTTGTAAGCCCTTTGAACGCGCGGTGCGAATATAATCTTGTCGAAGAACTTCCAATAGCTCAGAACGCAAAACTCGCATAATTGAAGCTGTCCCTGCTACTCCTCCACAAGTCGCAGGAATGATGTACCACTGTAACGCAGCCCACGGGTCCTCCCAAAGATGTGGCTGTGCTATGACCTCAAGCCGCAATGGGCTCCCAAAATTGAGATTGGCAATAGTCACCAAAGCTGCCGTCCAAAATACAGGGAACGACAGCGCAACTATAGCAAATCCTCGTAAAAGATAATCCTGCCACTGATCTTGCTTCACTGCTGATATAACTCCAACAGGGAGAGAAATAGATAGCCCGATTATTAAAATTCCTATCCCGAGCTCCATGCTGTAAGGGAAGGCTGATATCAACTCACTGGCCACTGAGTTTCTGGTCTCAAAAGAAAATCCAAAGTCTAACCGCAGCAAATCTGCCCAATAGGTAAGGTATTGCTCTAAAACCGGCTTATCTAAACCTAACTCGGCCTTGGCAAGTTCCAGTCGCTCTGGGGTAAGGCCCCCAATGTCCAAACCACCCCGTTGGATCACAAATGAACCCGGCAGTAATCGAACTAACACAAATATTAGACTGCCGACCAGATAAATTACGCCGATATTTAGCGTGCATCGCCGAATAATATAGTTAAGCATATCGAATTAACTTGACCCCACCTTCAACCGTTATCAGCACACAGTAAAAAACTAAATCACCATGCCTATAGAAGTATTTCCCAGCCACGATTGTGGCTGGGAAACACTTATTCTCGCTAGATACTAGAGAGGAGTCGGCGCAGGTTGTGACGCACCTTCCCACGTCGGGTCATCGGTGTCGATCCAGGCATCGTGTGCCCAGAGGCTACCAGATAAGAAGCTCCATCCCTCTCCATCACCAGGGTAAGTCATCTTCCTATAGTTCCAACTCAAAGCAGGTACTACATAGTTGTACGCGATATGGCGTCCAAATTGACCATTTTCTATCACAAAGTCCTGAACACCTCGAACTAGATCATACGCCGTTTCGTAGTCGAACTCGGCTAACGCTTTATCCAGAGGTGCATCAATTTTATCCGGCTCATTCACACTCCAGATGTTAGCAGCTGAAGTCGAATGGAAGGCCGACTTCATATCAGCTCTTGCATCGGGAATCTCAATGTTTGGAATCCACGCAAAGAACGGATCAAATGTCTTAGCAAACCAGGAAGGAATAATCTCACCATACGTTTTTGAAACACCCTTGAATTGGCTTGTCGCAAAAGCATCATTGAACATCTGAGATATAAGATCCGGTGTGATTGCCCAAGAGGCCCTATCAGACCACAGCTTTGCAATCGTCCACTCAATCTCCCCCTGGCCCGGTCCACCGGCGGCCTGCCAATACTTATTTGCCTCAATGAGATCTTTCTCACGCTCGGCACCGGACTGATATCCAGGTGTGGTCGCTAGATCCTCCTGAGGAACCGCCCATGCACCCTGAATCCAAGTAACCGGACCTGATACTTTTGCAAGTCCACCATGCAACTGCTGAATAATCAGCCGTCGATCGATAGCCATGTCGATCGCGCGAGTTATACGATTGTCATTCCAAAAGGGAAGGTTCGTATTCGTATACGCGGCAACTGTATTAGCCACTCCATTATACCGAACTTCAGTTTCGTCCGGCTTGTCCGCATTCATAGCTAGAGTGACGGTCGGATCAGGATCCGTAAATCCCATAACTTGCTTTTGCTCAAACGCTACTCGATAAGCAACTGGATCCGTAAAGTTCTGAATCCATACTTGACCGTCAAGATATGGCTTTGTCTTGTCATAGTACGAAGGATTCCTTACGGCAGAGACTCGCTCGCCTGGGACCCACTCGGTTAACACGAACGGACCCGTTCCGATCACGTTACCTGCGTCAATCTCTGAATGCTTGCCTTCTACAGCAGTCATGAGCTCTGGTTGGTTCATATAGTTGAACTCGTTTGCCAAACCCTGAATAAAAGTAACGTCGACTGCTTTAAGATTTAACTGAACTGTATAGTCATCTGGAGTATCAATGCTGTCGATTTGGTTCCAATAACCGTTACGAGGGAATGATGCCTCTGTACCATCCTCGAGTAGGCCACTCATCTGTCGATCAATATTCCAGCGGACATCCGTTGAGTTAAATTCACGGCCCGGTGCTGCGCTTGGATGCTTTGCGCCAGGTCCTTCATCATGCCACTTCACACCTTTTCTAAGGTGCAAAACGAGCGTAGTCGGATCTGCCTGTTCCCAATTCTCAACCAAGTCCCCCACTACTTCACCTTTATCAGGGTGTGAAAAGCGAAGAAGTTTATTCTGAAAATGCGATGTGATTTGAAGAACTGGGCTTGCAGCCGTGCGGTGTGAATCAAACGACTCATAGACTGTCGCGGACTGGCCAATACCAATTCCACCTCGCTTTGGTCCTGTCTGCGCAGCTTGAGTCGCTGCCTGTGTCGCAGCTTGTGTTGCTGCTTGTGTTGCCGCAGAACTCGATGAACTCGATGAACTTGATGAACTTGATGAACTTGATGCAGCTGAAGCTTCTTCTGCCTCATCGCTACCACCGCATCCGATTAAAGCGGCACCAGCCAGCCCCGCACCCAAAACACTTGCGGACCGCAATGCAGTCCTTCGAGAAATTCGATTCCTAGACCAGTAGTTCCGTTCACTCATCTAAATACTCCCTCATGCACATTAGTGCGAATATGGAATTAACACGCCTGTAATTCCTGTGGGGAGTGTAGCGCATTTGAAGAAAAAATATATAAATAAAATCTACCAAGTAAATTCTGTCCACAAATGTTAATTTTCTGGTGAAAGTTGAAAAGGTGCCATCACATAGATTATCTATTTGGCATGATGAATTGTGATTATCTGTGCAATACAGAAGGCCACGATGATGTCATAAGAAGCTATTAATCATCACTAATCGGATACCGGCTCAATACCGATCACGCCAGAATTAATCAGCGCATCTATCGAGTCTTTCGAATAACCCACCTCGGATAGCAATGCTCTCGTATGCTCACCTGGCTTCGAGGCACCTCGTGCCGCACCACCTGGTGTGCGGGATAATTTTACCGGAGTATTCGATACGACAATTTCACCTCCAGTCCACGTGGGTAAGCTGACAAGCATATCCCTTGAATTGACCTGAGGATCTTTTGCCACATCAGCAATTGAGTTCACGGGACCGATCAAAAAATGCCCTTCTAATTCATGTAACCAATCTGAAACAGATCTTTTCCGGAACGCTGCAAATAAGATAGGTTCCAGCTCAGGATAGTTTTGAGTACGAAGCGGGCCCGTCAAAAATCTCTCATCACTCACGTACTCGTCCAAGCCCAATTTACCCAGAAACAGTTGCCAATTTGTATCTTTAACTCCTGCTACCGCTACCCAACCATCTTCGGTTGGAAATAGTTGATGTGGTGTATTCAGCGGATGTCGCAGCCCCATTCGCTCCTGAACTTCACCCGTTGCAAGGTGCCTTATCATTGGATTCTCCATCAGTGCAACCTGACTGTCCAACATGCTTACATCGACGTGTTGGCCGAGACCACTGGCAGCACGTTCCACCAACGCAGACAGCACACCCACCGCAGTAAAAAGTCCTGAAGCCATATCCCCTATCGAGTATCCGGCTTTCGAAGGAAGGGGATCATCCTTATGCCCTGTGGTGCTAATCAGACCACCCATAGCCTGAACAATAATATCTACCGCGCCTCGATTCCGATACGGACCCGTCTGACCAAATCCTGAAGTTGAGGCATAAACCAAGGCTGGATTTATTTTTTTTAACTGCTCATAGCCAAACCCAAGTCTGTCCATGGTCCCTGGCGAAAAATTCTCGGTAAGCACATCCGAATCTTTCACTAGTGAATAAATCACATCCTTTGCCTCAGGTGATTTTAGATCAATTATCAAGCTCTTCTTACCACGGTTGACCGAGAAGAAATAAGTACTCACGTCATGCACATACGGTCCCATTCCGCGTCTTTTTTCTGTCTGCTGGACCGGTTCAATCTTACGAACGTCAGCTCCTAAATCTGACAAAATCATGCTCCCAAACGGCCCCGCTAAGGCCCAAGTGAAATCTAGTACTTTTACGTTTGTTAATGGACCCGGCATATGTGCTCCCTTTCTTGGCGCTGCCTAAAATAAACCTGAAGATTACTTCCCCGTGACTTTTTTGGTAGCCGTGCGAAAGCGCTGAGTTTGCTCATCACTTCCCCTAAGCCGTTGATTCGCCTCGTTCTCTGCAACCGTAGCTTCCTCAGAAATCGTGGCCATATCAATAATCCTCTTTGATGCCTGAACCGCCTCCGAAGAATGAGAAGCTATCAGCTTAGCCATCTCAATCGCATCACTAAGTAACTCTTCTTCACTGTGCATTGAGTTAACCAAGCCCGCATCCAACGCCGCGGACGCATCAAATTTTCTTGCCGTTAGAATCCACTCTTTAGCTTTCGCTGCGCCGACTAAGCGTGGAAGAGATGCCGCTCCCACCACCAAGCCATATTCCACACCAGGTAGTCGGAATGTTGCGTTATCTGAAGCTAGTCGCATATCACATGCAATAGCTAAACGTGCACCTCCGCCATAGCAATAACCGTTAATTGCAGCGATAACCGGGATTGGTGTTTGCAGTAATTCCTCCACTGCATTCTTCCGTTCATTTATCGGAGGAAGTAGTTCAGAATTATTTTCCAATCCGCTCATTTCGAGCATGTCACCTCCGGCGCAAAATGCCTTATCTCCAGCCCCCGTAATAACGATCGCCTGAATTGAAAAGTCGACGGCCGTAGAAACAAGCTCTCCCAATTCATGATTAAGAAGAGAATTCAATGCATTGTGCCTTTCCGGTCGGTTTAGTGTGATTAGCAGGACATTTTCTATGTATTCCGCCAGTACCGTCGATTTGTTATTACTCATATCGGATCACACTTTCTGTAAACAATGTCTTTCTCTGTGATCCCCTAAGGTCATCACTGAATGCCATACTATATAGAAATATGAGACAAACTGTTATAGATAATAGAAAAACATTCGTACGAGGACTCCACGATCAGAGTCTCACAGTCGCTCCACTTTGCCTAAATCCGCTTATGGCTCGAATTGCCCAAGGGTCTGGTTTTACGTGTGGATACTTGAGTGGTGGGGCGCTGGGTTTTGAACTCGCGATCTCGGAGGCGTTGCTCTCCATTAGCGAGGTGAGTACATACGCCCGGCAAATCACTAGTAGATCAAATATTTCGCTGATCGTCGACGCTGGAGTTGGGTTTGGTGACGCCGTGCACGCCTGGCGAACTTGCCGCGACATTGAAGCGACTGGAGCGGTTGCACTTGAGATTGAAGACCAAGTCAGCCCGAAAAGGGTTCACCACCACAAAGGCGTAGAGCACCTCATACCACTAAATGAAATGAAAGAAAAAATTCGCGAAACAGTTGGCGCGAGAGAGGATCTTGATTTCACCGTTATCGCACGAACAAGTGCAATCGCAAATGAGTCAGTCGACTTGGCGATCGAACGGGCACACGCCTACGCCGAAGCAGGCGCTGACGTTATCCTACTGTCGCCCCGTTCGGAAGAAGAAATCAAAATACTTGGCGCAAGCATATCTGTACCTATGGCCTTAATTACCACACCAGGCAAGTGGAATACTGACCTCTTAATCGAAAATAATTTCAGATTGATGCTCGATCCATTCTCGGGACAAGTTGCGGCAATTCAAGCAATTCAGAGTGTATTCACTGAGGCCTATGAAGGACATGCTGTAAGCAATATGGACACACTTATGGAGACTTACAGAACACTCCAATTACATGCTGGCTTACAAGAATTGTATGAGATCGAGGAGCGGACAACTGAAAAATATGGTTCTGATCACGAATAAGCTATGTGCCAAACGTTTGACTGCTTGAGCCGCAGAGAGTAATGAATTACTTTATCGGAAGTTCGATTTAGGGCCCGATTTACCAACCATAGTAAATCGAGCTTAAACGTAGTTTAGTTGGTCACACAGGTTGATTAAAGAGAGCGATAATACATGTCTTCAGACCCCGATTACATACGACCCGATTTAGCAGAGACGTACGCCAGACATGCCTATACGCTTGACGAGAATCGCGAAGAAGCGGTTGCCAAGCGCTACGCTCGTGGTTTCAGAATGCCAAGAGAAAATATCGAGCAATTAGTTGATCAAGGAACCTTCAAAGAATATGGAGCATTAGTTGTTGCCAGGCAGCATCAACGACAAAATGACGAGGAATTAAGGAAAAACACTCCCGCGGATGGCTTAATCTCGGGCATTGGTTCGGTGAACGGAAAAGACTTTGCAGCAAGCCAAGCGCGAACCATGGTTATTTCTTATGACTACACCGTGCTGGCAGGCACTCAGGGTAAAAGGAATCACTATAAGCAGGATAGGATGTTTGAACTCGCTCATAGGTTCAAGCTTCCTCTTGTCTTTTTCACAGAAGGCGGTGGAGGTAGACCGGGTGATGATGAAATAGGTCCACGCGTTGCGTTTGATACACACACGTTTACACAATTTTCTCAACTCAGTGGCTGGGTCCCTTTAGTGGGAGTCACTAACGGGAGATGCTTCGCAGGCAACACGGCATTACTTGCCTGCTGTGATGTCATCATCGCAACGGAAGGATCGACGGTGGCTATGGGTGGACCAGCAATGGTCGAAAGTGGTGGACTAGGCGTGTATACGCCGGAAGAACTCGGGCCAATGTCGTTTCAAGTACCAAACGGGGTCGTCGACATACTAGTAAAGGATGAAGAGTCCGCAGTGACTGCCGCGAAAAAATATTTGTCTTACTTTCAAGGTGCAGTAGAAGAATGGGAAGCCCATGACCAACGGCAACTGCGTCATATAGTTCCAGAAAATCGCATGCGGCTATACGATATGCGCGACGTTATTCGTACGATCGCAGATAAAGACTCTGTACTAGAGATTCGAGAACAATTTGGTGTTGGAATAATCACCGCATTCATCCGAGTAGAAGGTCGACCAATGGGAGTTATAGCCAATAATCCCCATCACATCTCGGGTGCAATCGACTCGGATGGTGCCGACAAGGGCGCACGGTTCATCAAATTATGCGACGCGTTTGATATTCCAATTTTGAGTCTGATGGATACCCCTGGAATGATGGTTGGACCAGATGTGGAGTCGACAGCGCTAGTCCGACACTGCGTCAGATTATTTAACGCCGGAGCTAATGTAACTGTCCCAATGTTTGCTGTAGTCGTTCGCAAGGCCTATGGCCTTGGTGTAGTTGGAATGGTCGGTGCCTCGGCTCTCGTCCCCATGCTTACCGTTGCATGGCCTACTGCTGAATTCGCTGGCATGGCAATAGAAGGCAGCGTAAAGCTTGGTTATAGAAAAGAACTTGAAGCTATTGAAAATCCAGATGACCGGTTGAAGGAATATCAACGACAAGTTGATGATGCGTACGAAGAGGCAAAGGCAGTCAACGCAAGTGCAGGATTTGGTATTGATGACGTAATCGACCCTGCTGACACTCGATCTTGGATAGCCATGGGGCTCGCCAATATTCCTCCGACAAAGCCACGCAAGAAGAAAAAGTACCCCTATATCGACACCTGGTAGTGAGTATTATC
The DNA here is from genome assembly GCA_029247135.1 of Dehalococcoidia bacterium. Classification (GTDB taxonomy): domain Bacteria; phylum Chloroflexota; class Dehalococcoidia; order UBA2979; family UBA2979; genus UBA2979. The sequence continues at coordinate 17,819 of JAQWLS010000011.1, forward strand.
TACATTGAAGCAATTGCAGCGTCGATTCTATCCAAGACACTCGCTTGATCCATACCTTTTGTTACTTCATAAAAAGGATGCCCAAGCTCAGCCATCGCAGTTGCTTTCTTCAGAGCTTCAGGGAGCAACTGATCAGGTTCAACAACTTCGTCTAAATATCCGGGCGCAACAGCATCAGATATTAGGTAAATCTCAGAATTAAGCATAGCCCTGTACCAGTGTGCCGTAGCCACACGTGTTTTAGCTATTTCAAGAATGGGTACAGGCACATTCATATTGTTCATTATTTCGTTAGCGCCAATTCGGAAATCGCCCTGAATTCCGATTCGATAATCGGCACAGAATAGAAGGAAAGCCCCGAGCGCAATGCTATGACCGCTGCATGCGATAACCACCGGTCTTGGGAAACTATAGATCCGCCTTAATAAGGAAAATCCTGCCTTGGTCATAACTCTACGATCGTCCGGCGTGCCTTCATTGATTACATTTAAGTCAAATCCACCAGAGAGAATTCCCGGTTTTCCAGTGATCAAAAGTGACCCGCCATCTGTTGGTACATCATCTAACAATGACTCAATTGTCATACTCATCGGTCGAGAAAATACATTAGCTTTCCCATCATTCATCGTAATGATAGAAACTGCTCCCTCTCGCGTCAGGGTCGCAAGTTGTTCTGACATACCATTATCCTCTCTAATTAATTTTGACCGTATACCAATTTGTTAGTGCACTGGTTTATCTCTTTAATCAATTCTCCACGCCATAGGACATTACTTTATCTATCCCAACAGTATATCGATTACCAGTGGTTTCTCCTGATTGACTGACGTATTCGTCACCACCTCTTTCGCCAAGATAGAATCGTGCGATAGGCCTCAGATCAGACTCGATGTCACCTCGTGTGACATTCGTCACAATACCCTCGATACACACGTATTGATATGGAATGTCCTCACTTTGAACCACGAACGAGAGCTTGGAGCCGACAGACAACAATTTTCCTTTTTGACTACTTGGGTCTGCTAAAAACCAAATAGTATTATCTGATTCGTATCGATACCACACCGGAGTCGAATGCGGAGCCCGATCTTGTCGAGGAATAGATAAAATCCCTACGTGTAATTCAGAAAGAAAAGAAATAACCCCTTGGTCAACCACAGCATATTCTCCTTAAGTTATTAATTTGACAAGATATCAAAAACGTTCCCTAATGCTCCGCCACCGCTACGCTTATACAACTCGGTGAACCCACAATCGGCACATGAGACTGTTGCATATTTTTGGTTCTGTAAGTTCATGAATCTCGAGAATCCAGATCCAGTTGTTCGTATCTCACCTGTATTAGCCTCAGAACCCCCACATTTCACACACTCGAACGTATCTACCATCATTATCACCTCACTATTGGTACCCGCACTCACTCACCATAGCAAAGAACAGTCACAAATGAGCAAACCAACCACTCACCAGAGCCTGAAACACACTATACTAAACATTACTTTCTCGATTAACATTATTAGGTTACGAAAGGATCGACAGCAGTGTTCGGCTATCTCTTCTCATTCCCAAATCCAGTCAACGAGTATGCCGCTAGAACGGTCGCAGCATGTGTCCTGATCCTCTGCCTGGTCGCAAGCCTGACACTCTGGTTACCGATCGCTGTTTTTTTAGCGTACGGCTTCACTGCTAGAGTTCTTACGGGGCCAACTATGAGCCCAATAGGTTTGCTTGCTACACGACTAATTGTTCCCCGAATTATTAAAAAAGAGAAAGATGTCGCTGGACCACCTAAACGGTTTGCTCAGGCTATAGGTTTTCTGTTCTCTACATCTGCGCTGCTGCTGTTGATAGGTGATCAACCGTCGATCGCTAGAACACTTTATTTAGTTTTAGCTCTCTTTGCAGCACTTGAGTCAATGATCAGTTTCTGTGCAGGCTGCTGGGCCTTTTCCCTGCTCATGCGAGTAGGCTTAATTCCGGAAAAAGTATGTATTGAGTGTAATAATCTCAATTTTGGCGGATCCAGATCAGATTAATTAACTCTGACTATTTTTTCCAACCGGGAAAATCAAAGTTACCAAGGTGCCCGCTAGCTCACTTTCTCCTATCGCTACCGTCCCATTATGAATAGCCATTTGCTGGTCAACTAATGCAAGACCAAGGCCTGATCCTTCACTATTCCCATCAACTACTTGATAAAACCTTTCAAGCACACGTGCGTGGCGAGTAGATTCTATCCCAGGACCGTTATCTTCAATCGAAATATGTACCTTGCCGTCCGTAAGGCGACCAGTCACATTAACTGCCAATTCCTGATTGGGTCTAACGGCATGGACCATAATATTCTCAAATACGTTCCGAAACGCAACATCCAGACCTTCGCGCCAGCCCATCACCAGAGGGATTTCATCCGATAAATCAAGTGATAAGTTGATATTTTTATCACCCGAAAAGTGACGCTCAACAGCTTGACTAATCATATCAATGAGATCTACTTGTTCAAAATTAAACTCTCCCTGAGTTAAGTCACCACGAGAAAGAAGACGTAGTGCATCGAGGGTCCGTAAAAGGCGATCATGTTGCGATATAATTTGTTCCAAAACAGATGCCTGTTCGTGCGACTCAAGCTCAGCTGTGCGCAAGAGATCTAGATTCAGACGCATGCTAGTTAGCGGCGTACGCAACTCGTGAGCCACATTCGATCCAAATTCACGTGAGCTCGTCAACGCCTGTGCAGTATCTAACGACGCAGATTCCAGTCGGGCCAACATGGAATTAATATCATTCGCAAGCGCGGTTATTTCAGCGGGTCCTGTTGTATCCACACGTTTAGACAAATCATTAGTCACACGAACTAAATCGGTCTCGGTCCTCAGTCGTTCGAACGGTCGCAATGCGTGCCCTCCCAAAAGCCATCCAATTGCCGCAGACAAAAGTGTTGCAAATAGACCCACACGTAGCAGCGCCTTTCTCAAATCCGACCGCGCGGTCATGTCGCGATCATCTGAGATGGCGGCAACGACGGTAACTGCCTCCAAAATTCTTCCCGTGGATCCACCACCCAGTAATGCTCCTGATGACGGACTACGAACAGGGCGTCTAATCGTTGCCTTAGCTCGCCAGGTAGTTATGCTGTCATGCGCTTCGAAAAAGCCTGCGGTACTAGGAATTACGATGTCCGGAAAGCCCTCGCTTTCAACCACCACATCCTGAGATCCAGATAGTGAAAAAATTATCTTCGTAGGTATTTCCACGCTCAGCCATGTACCTCGATCGGATCCGCTTCGTTGCCTAAATATTCTTTCGCCACCAAAGACGCTCGCGAGTCTCGGTCCTGACAAGAAGCTCTCGATCTGTTGCTCAAGATTTTCATCGAGTCGTTCTGCTCGATCTCGTTCAGCCCATTCGTTAATTGTGAATCCAGATACGACACACATAAGCGCCGTAATTCCAGCTAAAAGTCCTGCAATTCTTAATCTCAAACTCATACGCGAAACACAAATCCCACGCCACGCACTGTATGTATGACTTGCTTGCTACCCGCATTTTTAATTTTTCTTCGGAGGTACCCAATAAAGACATCAACCACATTTGAATCAACCTCAAAGTCGTACCCCCACACAAGTTCAAGAAGCTGATATCTGCTCAAAACCTGACCCATGTGAGTAATCAATACCGACAATAAATCAAATTCAATTTTTGTTAGTTCTAAATTAACTCCCGCATATTCCGCAACACGCCCGGGGTGATTTAGACGAAAATCAAGAACTTCAACTGTGTCACTTATATCTTCCTGACGTCGACGTAACAGAGCATTGATGCGCGCTAAAAGCTCCTCGAACGCAAACGGTTTCACAAGATAGTCGTCCGCCCCAACCTCTAATCCTCTCACCCGGTCAGCTACTTCATCTTGCGCAGAAAGAATACATATAGGCATCATATAATTTCTCTTCCGCAGGTATTCAGTTACCTGAATACCATCAATTTTTGGCATGCCAATATCTAAAACTACGAGATCGGGTGGCCCTCTTTCAACCGCAGAGATGGCCTCTTCTCCATCGTTTACAACCTGAACAGTGAAACCCTTCAAGCGCAAATTACGCTCAAGGGCCTCACATATGGCAATATCATCGTCTACCACTAGTACTTGGTAAGACACGATAGTTTATTCCTAACGCGTGGGTTTCTTACCAGCACGAAGCTTGGAAAATTCGCCGTTCGCCAGTTGCTCCAGCTTGAGGTCAGCTTCAGCCTGAGTGAGTTTCCCAGCCTCTACCGCTGAGGCTATCCGTGTCTCAATCTTCGCCTTCGTTACTCCGCGCTTACCAGTCGATACTCCTGAATCTGGACCCTCTGCTAAGGCTACGCTAGAAACATTAAAAAATAGTCCGGCAGCAATCAATACGGCCATTCCAAAAAGGGCCACAGTTACGATATTCACGGTGCTTACACTTTTCATAATTTATTTCCTTTCCTAATTCTATTTGATTGACCGCAAACTTGAACTAGCAGCTCCGAGCTTATGACGAATCTCTAAAGCTCATAAAGCCAACAATCAATCTCTAATAAATTTACGCGAGGAAAATAAGAAAATCATAAGATTTGAATAAGTATTCTCTAAGAAATTAGTATTATTCCATAAAGTCAAAATAATAAAAAACCATTAGAT
>JAQWLS010000022.1 GCA_029247135.1 Dehalococcoidia bacterium
GATGTATTCGTTGCTCGAGGCCGCTACTGGTGCAGGTGCTTACGGATCTTTCTTATCAGGGGGAGGATCGACCGTGGCAGCGTTGTCGGCCCCTACGAAAAGCCAATCTGTTTTAGCAGCCTTGCGGGCTTGTGCCTCCGAAAATGGGCTTGGATTCCAGGATCGTATAAGTAAAATTGGAGGACGAGGTGCGTATATCTTTGATTCCAAATCGGAGAACAGATAATGACGAGCCAAAAATTTCCGGTTCGGGTGAGAAAATACGGTGGCTCTTCTCTTGCGACCACAGGTCATATTGAGCGCGTAGCTGAACAAATAGCAAAAGTCTGCGCAGATGGGCTATCCGCTGTCGTGGTTGTTTCGGCAATGGGTGATACGACTGATGAGCTTGTAGCGATGGTTTCAGAAATAACAGACCGACCTTCTGGCCGAGAGTATGACGCATTACTTTCGACGGGTGAAATAGTGTCGAGTGCGTTGCTATCTATGGCACTACACAAAAGAGGAGTGGAGGCTCTGTCGTTGAGCGGGGCACAAGCAGGAATAAAGACAACAGCCATGTTCAGAGATGCTCGCATAGAGAATATAGATGTTGGCAAGTTGCGAGAACGTTTACCAGATCGCGGTTGTTTAATAATTGCGGGATTTCAGGGGGTGGATGAGAATCAGGACACGACGACTTTAGGGAGAGGTGGCTCGGATACGACCGCGGTTGCTCTAGCTGCTGCGTTAAATGCTGACACCTGTGAAATTTTTACGGATGTTGCAGGTGTTTACACATCTGATCCACGTATATGCCCCTTGGCACGGCCGTTACACGATATATCGTACGATGAGATGCTGGAGATGGCCACAACTGGCGCTAGTGTAATGCATCCAAGAGCGGTAGAAGTAGGGCAAGATTATGAAGTTATAATTCATGTTCGATCCACTATTGATCCTGAATCAGCAGGTACCTTCATTCGGAAAGAGGCGTTAATGGAGAAAGAAAAAAAAGCGAGGGCCGTCACTCACCAACTCAAGGTTGCGAAAATAACTTTGCGGAGACTAGAGGACCAGCCAGGTATCGCAGCGAAATTATTTGAACCATTATCCGAGGCAGGCGTCTCAGTCGATACAATTGTTCAGAACGCTTCGGTCGAAGGGAAAACGGACCTAACGTTTACGGTAACCCCAGATCTATTGGAAGAGGCAGTTGAAGCTGTCAAGGTAGCCCAAAGAACTTTAGGTATTGCAGAGGTGATTACGAACCCGGACCTAGGCACTGTTTCTGTCGTGGGATCGGGAATGACTAATTCCCCAGGTTATGCAGCTCGAATGTTTAGAACGCTTACTGATTTAGGTGTGAACATAGACATGATATCGACTTCAGACATACGTATTACTTGTGTAGTTAGATCTGAAGATGTAGAAAAATCAGTCGTAGCCTTAAATGCTGCATTCGATCTTGGAATTGACTAGATTGAATGACTTAAAATCTTGCAAGGTTGGGTTTAAAAGTGGTATTATTTTCTCCCCACTAGAGTTCAAGTGTATAGGCGCTTAAACATTTCAAAAGGAAAAAGACGGTAATGTTTACTCATTTGCATACCCATACTGAATACTCTCTTCTTGACGGAATGTCAAAAATGGAAACGCTTACACAAAGGGCCCGCGAACTAGGTCAATCGGCGTTGGCTATAACTGACCACGGTAATATGCATGGTGCGTTGGCCTTTTACAAGGCAGCAAAGAAAAATGGAATAAAGCCGATATTAGGGATGGAAGCGTATGTCGCCCATGGAGCGATGTCGGACAGAAACCCACGGGAGAGACAACCCAACCACTTGACGGTTATTGCCCAAAATTCAGTAGGATATCAAAATCTACTTAGGCTGACATCGTTGGCCCATACGCAAGGATTCTACCAAAAACCACGCGTTGATAAAGAGTTATTGGCTAAGCATTCAGAAGGTCTAATAGTGCTCTCAGGTTGTCCATCTGGCGAGTTAATGTCCGCAATTAGAAATGGCGATATTGAAGAGGCTAGACGGGTAGCTGGCTGGTATTCCGACGTGTTTCCTGATCGCTATTACATTGAGATTATGGGTCATGGCATTGAAAAATTTGCTGAGCCAACTAATCAGGTGATAGCTCTTTCTAAAAGCCTAGATTTACCATTAGTTTTGACTAATGATTCTCATTATACGTTCGCGGAGGATGACAAGGCTCATGAGGCACTTCTGTGTATCGGCACAAATTCAACAATAACTGATCCGAAAAGGATGAAATTTGATAGCGATAAATTTTATCTCAGAAGTGAAGAAGAGATGCGCCATATTTATCCGGATTTTCCTGAAGCGGCAGATAACACGAGTATTATTGCGGAATCAGTTGAATTGGAGTTGAGTTTTGAGCAACTAACTTTACCAAATCCTGGCATACCAGATGGATTGTCATCACGTGATCATTTGCAGAATTTAGCTTTGTCAGGCCTCAAGGATCAGTACCCTATTGTTACAACTGAACATGAGGACCGACTGAGGTATGAACTGACGGTAATTGCAGAAACCGGCTTTGACGAATATATGCTCATAGTCAAGGATATAGCGGAATTCGCGCGCCGAGCGGGGATCCGCATGGGCGTTAGAGTTTCTGCGGCTTCTTCAATAGTTTTATATTGCCTCGGTGTTACTGATGTGGATCCGGTCGGTTGGGGGCTGGTCTTCGAGCGATTCTTGAACCCTGAGCGTATTGGTATGCCAGATGTTGACTTCGATTTTGCTGATGACAGACGTGGCGAGGTAATAGATTACACAGTCAACAAGTATGGGCACGAGAGAGTAGCGCAGATAGGTACATTTGGTACCATGGGAGCGCGAGGGTCTATTCGTGATACCGCTAGAGTTCTTGGGTATCCACCAAGTGTCGGCGACCGCTTGGCTCGTATGGTCCCTAGTGTGGTTAATACGACACTGAGGGGGGCTTTGGAAACATCAGATCTAGGTCCCGAGTATAAACAAACAAAGGAATCAAGAGAAATTATTGATCTAGCTATGAGGCTAGAAGGAGTGTCTCGTCATTCGAGTACCCACGCAGCGGGAATAGTTATTTCTAAGGATCCACTTCTTGATCTTGTACCATTGCAGAGACCAGATCCGGACACAGGATTCTCTATAGCCCAGTGGGGTATGGATGATATAGCAGATGTTGGCCTTTTGAAAATTGACTATCTGGGTTTAACTAACCTAACCATTTTGGGTAAGGCTTTGGAGATCATTGAGTCAACTTCAGGTGAAACCGTCGACTTGTTAAATATTCCTGATAGAGATCCGGTGACTGCTCAAATGATGTCATTAGGCCATACTTTTGGAGTTTTTCAGATGGAAGGCTCTGGAATGACAGAAGCCTCGAGATTGTTGGAGCCGTCTGGAATTTCAGATATGGCGGCGCTGGTTGCTCTGTATCGTCCGGGTCCCATGGAGCACATACCACGATTCGCTGAAGTAAAAAAAGGACTTAAGGAGCCTCATTACTTAGATCCGGCCCTCGAGCCTATATTGGCTGAAACATATGGTGTTATTACGTATCAGGAGCAGGTTTTACAAATTGCTCAAAAATTTGCTGGCTATTCATTAGGTCAGGCCGATGTCATGAGAAAAGCTATGGGCAAGAAGATAGCTGAGGTGATGGTTGAAGAACGAGAGCGCTTTGTCTCGGGGATTGAGTCACAAGGCCATAAGAAGCGTCTGGGTGAAAAATTATTTGATCTAATTGAGCCGTTTGCTGGCTATGCGTTCAACAAAGCTCATGCTGTGTGTTACGGACTCATTGCTTATCAGACGGCCTACTTGAAGGCCCATTATCCCATCGAGTACATGGCCGCGGTTCTCTGTTCGTCGAGTGGTGATCGAACTGCGTTGGCGGCTGCTGAGTGCCAAAGGCTGGGGATATCAATTTCCTTACCTGACATTAATAGGAGTGAGGTTAATTTTAATGTTGAAGCATCTGAGTCGACTGATCAGCTACGGTCGATTAGGTATG
>JAQWLS010000028.1 GCA_029247135.1 Dehalococcoidia bacterium
CACTTCACCACTCAGAATTGCATTAGCTAAATCCGTTAAAATATTTACTGCTGTCGGGCTATCCAGATCATTATCCATTGCTGCTTGAAAACGACTTCGATAGGGTTGAGAAGAAAGTGGATCTCCTCCTGATTCTCCCACAACACTTGCCCTCTTATAGATCCCAACAAGCTCTTCACACAAAGCTAAAGCTGTTGAATCATAATTTCTATCCTGACGATAATGCACTTGAGCTAATGAGAGCCTGACGGCGTTTCCAGAAAATTCTTGCTGCAATAGATCACTTACCTTGACAAGATTTCCAAGTGATTTTGACATTTTTACACCATCAAGCTGCATCGTCCCATTGTGCATCCAGTAGGAAACATATGGAGTCTTGCCTGTAGATGCTTCACTCTGTGCAATCTCAGATGCGTGATGCGGATACCGCAAATCTTTCCCACCACCATGTATATCCAGACGATCTCCCAAATGAGTTTGAGCCATCACAGAACATTCAATATGCCATCCAGGTCGACCCACCCCCCACGGTGACTCAAAACTCGCCTCAGCATGCGAAGAAGGTTGCCAAATCAAAAAATCTAGTGGAAATCGCTTCAATTCCTCCGGCTCGGCAGGCATAGAATCAGATTCAAAAGTAAGTAGTTCAGTATTTGTTAGACCAATAAGCTCACCCAACGACTGCTGTTTATCAGAATCAAAAAATACATACCCATCCCGGAGGTATGCCATGTCTTTTTCTACTAAATTAGAGACAACATCAATAATCTCAGGAATGGTTTCGGACACACGCGGGTACGCATTCGGTGCCAAAATATTTAATGCTGACATCTCATCAAGATAAATTTGATGATTTGAGTCAGTCAGCTCTTTGATGGTCAAACCGCGCTCTTCTGAGACGCGCACCATATCATCGTCAATATCCGTTATGTTTTGAATATGATTGACTTCGTGACCATTAAACTCTAGCCACCTCCGCAATAGGTCAAATGCAACTGATGTGAGAGCATGGCCCAAATGACCAACATCATAGGGCGTCACTCCGCATACATAGAGACCAATTCCTGTCTCACTGAGAGGAACAAATGGTTCAATTTTTCGCGATAACGAATTGAATAGTCGTAAATTATTATGTGGTCTCGCTTCTAACACTTGGCAATATTAACTCTATCGATTACTCAAGAGCTAGAGCGAAACTAAATTAATCACCTCTCACAATGTATTAGGGCCGAACTGCACGCTTTGGTTCCCTAGCAAGTTTATGCAATAGCGGTTGTGCCAATTCAATAAAAGTACAGGCAATCTTGCGGGTGTCACGAGGATCAATGAGATCAACAACGTCAAATTTTTGAGCAGCACGAATTGGACTTCGAAGTCGCAAAAGTCTTTCTTCAATCATTTGTCGGTGTGCTTCAGGATCAGGAGCCGATTCAATTTCTCTTCGATATGCAGCCGCGACACCACCCTCGATGGGGATTCCACCCCACTCACCAGCAGGCCAGCCAAATCGCAAATTAAGGCCATCCGGCTCGCCCATGCTATTCGGTGCATCTGCTGCAACACCGTATGATTTTCTAACATTGAATTCAATCTTGGGAACTTTTGCTTCGTACGATGCGATTAAAGCCCTCACACCTCTTCGCATTGTGGCCTGCTTCTCTGCAGCAGACCCCAACATGAAACCCGGCATATCGAGAAAAATCACCATCGGTAAATTGAAAGTGTCACACAAATCAACAAAATGTGTGTACTTATCAGCCGCATCTCCATTCATCGCGCCTGCCAGCACCATCGGATCATTCCCTACAATACCAACGCTATAGCCGCCTAATCTCGCAAAACCTGTAATCAATGAACCGCCGTAGTATCTGCGCATTTCAAAAAAATCACCGTTATCTACGACGAGTTTAATTAGTTTGCGAGGATCATAAGGATGGCGGCGTTCCTGCGGCATTATATGCAGAAGCTCTTCAGGTCGGCGATCAACTGGATCATCATTTTCTACTTGTGCTGCGACCTCACCGGTGGTATTCGGGAGGTAAGACAAAAAAGATTTAATTTGTTCAAAAGCCTCTTCTTCGGTCTCCGCCTCATTGTCTATCTGACCGCTCTGATGAACATGCACTGCCGCGCCACCTAGAGCTTCTTTATCCAAACTCTCTCCTAACGCACGTTTAACCACCGGTGGTCCGGATGGGAAAATTTGAGATTGGCCCTTAATCATCACGGTAAAATGCGAAAGTAAACCAAACGCAGCCGGTGCACCTGCAACCGATCCCATAATACCGGCAGCAACTGGCACTTGATTTAGTAATGCAATCTGTCGAAACCAAGTAGTGCCCATCGGTAAACCCATATGACCTGCCGCTTCATCAGATTTAGCTGAATGGCCAACTCCTTCTATCAACTGGACATACGGAATCCCATACTGCAAAGATAGTCGCTGAGTGAACTGGCCCTGCCCTTTATGCACGTTATGCGGACTACCTCCAGAAATAGTGAAGTCATCGCCACCAATTGCAATTGGTCGACCATCAATTTTCCCCATCCCCATCACATATGCTCCCGGTAAGAACTCAGTTAAATTTCCCTCGGCGTCATATTCAGCGGCTCCAACCAAAGGACCAGCTTCAAAAAAGCTATCTTCATCAAGAAATCGATCAATTCGCTCACGAATCGTATATCGACCACCATCATGTTGGCGCTTGATTCGCTCAGGGCCACCCATCTCACGGGCGAGGCCTCTTATATATTCCAGTTCATCCAGGGCTTTATCCCATGATTCACCAGGTTTCCAAGAGTCACGATTCTTATCAATAGGCATAGAGGCTCTCCTTACAGATTGGCTAGCAGAATACTCTATTTAGCAAAAAAACAACAATCGAGCGGTTCTTGACGTTATCATCACCGACATAAGGAAGGGGACCCACAATGCAACAACAAAGCGAGCGAGCTGCACTTGCCGATCCCATGGGACCATTAGCCGGGCTGAAAATTCTCGATTTCACTCAATTCCAAAATGGGCCGCAGGCAACAGTGATGTTATCCGATATGGGCGCGGATGTTCTTAAGATAGAACAACCGGGCGATGGAGACCCAGGTCGATCATTGGGACTTCGTGATGATGGCTTTTGCGGATATTTTGAAACTCATGACCGAGGTAAGCGATCTATGTCTATTGACCTGAAAACAGCTCAGGGCAAGGAACTTGTGATGCGCCTCGCAAAGGACGCAGATATTGTGACCGAAAATTTTCGTCCGGGCGTAATGGATCGCTTGGGCGTGGGTTATGAAGAATTACGAAAAGTAAATCCAGAAATTATCTATGCTCAGAATTCTGGTTTTGGTGTCAAAGGTCCATATTCCGACAAAGGGTGTTTTGACATTGTTGCTCAAGGTTTAAGTGGCGCTATGAGAGCACTTGGTGGCGGAGCCACCGCAACTCCCGAACAAGGACCCTGGGGCTTGGCTGATCAGGTTGGGGCAATGATTTTTGCTTATGGCATTTCTTTAGCCGTCGTAGCAAAAGAGCGATTTGGTGTAGGACAACGAGTGGATGTGTCACAAATTGGAGCAATGGCAACACTTCAGGCTCCATCACTAGTGCACTACCTTCACACCGGCGTACAAGGCGATAAATTTCAGAATCCAGTATTTGCGGCATATGAAACGCTCGATAACAAATGGATTACCATTGGAATTCTTACACCTAAATGGTGGCCGGGACTGTGCCTTGCAATTGAACGAGATGATCTCATGCTAGATGAAAGGAGCTCATCCCCTTTTGCTCGAATGGATAACAAAGAATGGCTCTCGGGAGAGCTCGCAAAGTCTTTTGCAAAACTTACATACGAACATATCAGTAAAAAATTAAATGAGTCCGACGTTCCGTCTGCACCAGTGCACGACTATGAAGCGGTATCAAAAGAACCACAGTTTTGGGATAATGACTACTTAATTGAGCTCGAACATCAAAAGTTTGAGGGCCACCGAACCGTCGGGATACCAGTGGCATTCAGCGAAACGCCCGGACGAGTCCAAGGTCCTGCTCCAGAATACGGGAACGATACTGAAGCAGTTTTACAAAGGCTTGGGTATACTGCTGAACAGATAACAGAACTCAAAGAGAATAACGTTATTTAGCTCAGAAGTTTAACTCGCAGATCCTCAAAATCGTTTGCCACAATGTCAAAGCTAGTCGCGCTGGGCATGACAATCGACGTATCTGATGCGCCTCGCTCATCGGGTCGATAAACATATGCTGAGCGAAGACCGGCAGCCATTGCAGCATTCAAGTCTCCATCATGAGCGGCGCACATCATCACCTGATGAGGCTCGAGACCAAGAAGCTCGACAGTTCGCAAATAGGCTTCTCTGTCAGGCTTATAATTTCCTAGAAATTCGCACGACAAAACACCATCCCATGAAATGTTGTTAAATTTAGACGAGGATACGGCAATTTGCCAAGACATAACTGTCATAACAACTACCTGAAACCTGTCACGCAAGGCTTCTAACACTGGTTTAGCATCATCCCAAGCATGAAGACGATGCCACACAGAATTGAGAACTTGACGCTCACTAAGTGTCAATGGCCAGCCATAAGAATCCAGAACAATGTCTAGAGATCGTAAGTGCAATGCATCTGCATTTTCCCAAGGACCAATTCCCGAACGCATCTGCCCCAAAAGTGTAAACATTTGGGCTCGCCAGTCGTTTGTAAATTGAGCAGCATCTAAATCCAGCCCACTTGATGTTGCCAATAAAGCTACTTCGTCACGAATAGTATGGTGCCAGTCAAACACGGTACCACCAACATCCCAAGTAAGTGCTTTAATTCGATCCAATTTCAAATCAGTCATTAGCCCTCCATAAAATCGTTTATACCCCTGTCAGTGACTCACGAACAATCGGTAAAATCTCAGTCGGAACTCGCTCTATATAGGCGTCAGGACCAAAATCCGGTTTTGGTGGATTCGGTATGGGATGCAAAACCACATGATCAAATTCAATATCAATGCTACAGAGTTCACCAAGTAAACCAAT
>JAQWLS010000031.1 GCA_029247135.1 Dehalococcoidia bacterium
ACTCGGGGACTTGGACTTCCAAGAGGTTAGACCCCTCAACACTAGATCAGCAGAGAGGCACGAAAAATTCATTATGAATGGGAACACGTCCCTTTCATTTTTACACCTCATTGGAGTAGTGATTATGTCTCAAACAATAAAAAACCAGATAAGTAAACTATCGCGATCGACTAACATCTCCTACATAGGGGGTAGTTTATGAGTGCAGTGGGAGATTTCTCAAAAACAGATATCACAGTGGATCTGAATGGATTCGTAGCTACAGTTGAGATTCAAAGGCCTCCTCATAATTATTTTAATCAGGCTATGGTCACAGCGATTGCAGATGCCTACGAATTCTTGGCACGAGAGACCGATTGTCGAGTGATTATATTAGCGTCCGAGGGAAAGTCGTTCTGTGCAGGTTCGTCAGTCGTCACCACAGGACAACTAACAACCGAAGAGCAGCAGACTGTTTCTTCCGGGACTACTGCTGGTAGAAATCATATTTACGAACAGGGTGCCCGAATGATGCAGGGAGAAATACCTGTCATAGCAGCTATTCAGGGGGCCGCAATCGGCGGTGGATTGGGTCTCGCCTTAACAGCTGATTTTCGAGTGGCCGTGCCAAAAGCTCGATTTAGCGCGAATTTTGCGCGACTTGGCTTTCATCACGGATTCGGACTCACGGTCACCTTACCTGCACTAGTAGGTAATCAGGCGGCCATGAATCTGCTTCTGACTGGTCGACGAGTGAAGGCAGATGAAGCACTAGCTCTTGGCATGTGTGACGAAGTGGTTGATCCAGTAGATTTAAGAACTGAAACTCGGGCGCTGGCAGATGAGATCTCTTTGTCAGGTCCGCTTTCTGTGCGTGCTATACGACGCACGATGCGCAGAGGGTTAGTGGAGCGATTTAGAACAGCGGTAGACCACGAACAAGTGGAACAGGAATGGCTCAAACAAACTACGGATTTCCGTGAAGGTATCAATGCTGCGGCTGCCAGGCGAGATCCCGAATTTCGAGGGAAATAAACTAACCCTTTTGCCTATGTTGAAAGTGAGTCAGATTTGTTACTAATCAGACCGTCTCAGCAAGAACACACCAGATGCCACTACAACAAGCATTGAAATCGCGAATACTAAGAACCCGAAACCAGGATCAAGAAGTATGCCTGGGAGCATTACCACCCCCGCCAATAACAGAAGGCCAGTCAATGCTATCGGTAAAGTACCTTTCTCCAGCAACAATCCCAACCCTAACAAGATATAGCCTAGGCCTAAAAATATAGGGAATCCCATAAAGGTCGATTCAGCCATAAGTTCCACCGAAACAGCGGTATCTGTATACCCTTCAGCAAAAATTTCACCAGCGCTCAAAGATAAGCCCAAAGCGATGACGGGAATTGCCAATACTGCAGTAAAAATCAAGGAGGACACAGTCCCTAGCGCAGCTCCGTTCCCCTCTAACGACTTTCCGAGAAGAGCAAGCCCCGAAATCGTCCCAAGCATAAATACCACTCCCAGAATATTAACGAAATAACCGGGCACCTCATTGTCACTAAAGGTCTCCAGAGTAGCTAATGCTCTCTCTCGAACAGCTAAACTCTCGTCAATTTCTCCAATTACCAAAGGTTCAAGAACGATAAACACTACCATCATTGCGATAGGGCAGATTATCAGTAACCAAGAAGTAAAAACTCTAGTATTCACGCTATATCCTTAATCTTCATCGGGCACAAACTTAAAAACAGAAGATAGCAGAGTTTGAATTAATTCGTGTGCTGCGTCAGAAGAAAAACTATAGCCAAATGAATACATCCTCGAACTAGGTCTACCGTAAAAACCTACGCGCTAGCATTATTTAACGTGGCAAAGGGTAACCTCACCCTCCAATACCTCAACGTCTTTGATCCTATTTTGATTATTCCCCATTCTGGTGGCCCGAGCTGCGGCTGACCGTTCGAAGGCATCTTTGTCAGGGTAAATCGAAATAACCACAGCACTCTCGTTTCCAGTTGCCACACTTAGCAGTATTTCAGCTTCAGGGAATTCAGCGGCGGCGTTCTCGGCATAATCTCCTGCGGACACCACTGCATCTTCTACTGAATTGAATTCAACCATGTTAATCCTTGCGTAACTCATATTCGCCTCCTTGTTGTAATTTGTCCCGAGAGTATAACCAATTCCTCCCAGATATTTTATATAAGGGCAGTTCCCAGCAGAGCCGAAGGGGTGGCAGCGCCTGACCTGCATCCCTACTATTTGAGACATGAATGAGAAAGAATCAAGACCCATGGGACGAAGAATCTATGTGGTTGGAAATACTTGTTCAGGCAAAAGCACGGTGGGAAACAAAATTGCGAATAAGACAAATATTCCTTTTGTAGAACTCGATGCAATTAATTTCTTACCTAACTGGATTGGCCTGAGCGAGCATGATCCACAACTGTTTCATGCAAAAATTATTGATGCCACAAAGTCTGATTCTTGGGTAATAGCTGGCTCATACGAAGAACACGTGCGCGCGACAGTGTGGGAAGACATCAACCTAATCATATGGTTGGACCTACCCATTCTCACCATACTTGGGAGACTAATTAAAAGATCATGGCACCGTTGGCGTACACATGAGCTCCTCTGGGGGACCAATTATGAAAACTTCTTCAAACACTTCAAAATATGGAGCAACGATTCACTCTTGTTTTGGGCCGTTACTCAACATGCTAAGAAAAGAAGACGAATGTTAGCTGTGATTGGTGAAAATCACAACGTAGAGATCGCACGGCTACGATCCAGTAAGGAAATTAACTCGTTTATAGAATCTTTTGACTAATTCTCGGTTTGTGTTCAGCATCAACCACTAGGTGTTCGTTCTCACGGTTCCTCATTCAGGTCTACCGTTAAACTGATATGAGCTTACCTAAGTAGCTGGCAATTAACCAAACCATCCCGATTGCAGTGCCACCCGCAAGAACGTAAATGATTGCAAACATAGGAACCAAAATTATTTTTTCTTGTAACTCAAAATAGTTCTTCTCTTTTTCCGTGAGAAGTTTTGGTTTCCTATTGCGAGGATCTTTAATCATGCCGCGAGTGTAACCATTTCCCCAAAGATTCGCCTACCGTAATTAGCTTGAAAAGCCCGAAGGCATCGCGGGATTGTCATCAATTATTTGCAGAACTTCGAGAAGTTGGAGAATTCCGACTAGTCCCACAAATAACATCACGCCTAGAAATATGAATGTCACAAATGCAAAAGTCACCTTTTTGAACATGCTGAAAGTGTACCCGCTCCCCAGAAATTTTATCTGAAATAGACATCTCACAGCCGAAGAGGCAGACAAGCGAACTGCTACCGGTCGGCCGTCATTACAGTAATACCTGTGTAAATACTGATGAGTTGGGACTAATTAAACGCTATAAAATGATGTGTGATATCTGTGGTGGGCGATGACGGGCTCGAACCGCCGACATCCTCGGTGTAAACGAGACGCTCTACCAACTGAGCTAATCGCCCACAGGAGTATTATTCTACTCGACTTTCTAATTAATTAAAGTCCCTCACTCAAGCTCTTTCTCTGAATCCTCCGATGAATCCTTCGTAAAGGGCCACACACGAATAACAAATGCTAAATAACCGAATATAAGTAATGACTCAAAAAGCAACTTGAATACACCACCTACATATATTTCCAGTAATAATCCACCAACCCATAAGTTAAATATCAGTGCAATGAAAATCAGAAAATGCTGAACTAACGGGTCTATTTTGATGTTGAACTTCATATAAAAATTCTCAACCGTGATTCAAAAATCATATAATTTGAAAGTCCAGCTGGTTATGTGCCTCTCTCAACGACTTTTGTACAATCTCCGAAGTCGTACCTTTAGCGAAAATAAACCCAAGATATTCATTACCCTCGGGTAATGGGATGACTTCATCTCCTCTTGTCGGAACTATAGAAACCGACTCAATACCACTTATATTTTCAGCCTTATCTACTCCGGATACTTTTTGAAAAATGCCCGCAGCTGGTATAGGAATCATCATCACACCAGCCGCTGAAGATTCCCTACTCAATTGATTAATGTCATCCCCAACTGCATGGGTAAGAATAATTTCCTCAAGACTCAGTCCAGATCCAAATGACAGTGTGCGCGCGCACTGTCCACCTATGGATCGCGCTGCTAAATCAATTAAAAACACCTTGTCATTATCTAGTCGTACTTCTGCGTGCACCGGTCCATGTGTTAAACCCAACGCGCCACAAGCAGATTGAACGGTTGAGATAATCTGTGACTGCACATCATCCGAATAGCTCGTCGGTGTGACATATATAGTTTCTTCGAAAAATGGACCCACCAGCGGATCTGGTTTATCAAACAACGCGAGAACCGTTAAATCTCCTTTTTCCAAGACTCCCTCCAATGCCAACTCGGGTCCAGGCACATAATCTTCAACAAGGATAGTCGTCAACAAATCGGCGTCACACTCCTCACGAACGTTCTCGGAATCGAGTATTTTCTTTATTCTATTAAACCCATCGATAAATTCTATGTTCGTATCTGCTCTTATGACTCCTTGGCTTCCTGATAAACCTCGTGGTTTTAGCACGACCGGATATTCCATAGAATCAGCGATGTGACCTAACTTATCTTCAGACTGAGTCGTTTCGAATAATTTGTAGGCCGGGGAGGGAAGTTTTGATCTCGAAAGTGCAACTCGTAACGCATATTTATCTCGAGTCGACTCAACAGAACTAAGTGAGTTGTGAGGGAGTTCGAGCATGTGTGATGCTTTCGCCGCGACGAGTGTTCCTGCATCATCGACAGCCAATATCGCATCAATGGATATCTCAGGTCTAAATTCAGATATAGCTTCGGCCGCCTTCTCCGAGTCCGAGAAATTCAGAGCTATAACATTTTCCTGATCGGTAGTTAGAACAAAATCAGTATCGATTCCAACAATAACGGAAATGTCAAGATCACTCGCTGCGCGCATGAAATCGGATGTGCGATATGAATGAGATGGAATCAGCAGAAGCACAGTTGCGGAGTTATCGCGCACTTTCACAAACACTCATTCCCACAACTAAACAGCAATGTTTCGCAATAAGGTATGTCGGGATTAAAAAAATAGGCTCGTCGGTCTTAGTGACCTCCGCCGCCACAACCACATCCGCCGCCGCCCTGTGGCGCATTAGGTGCCTCGATTTTAAAACCCTGTTGCATCACATCTTCTACATAGTCGATTGATGCACCTTCAAGAGATTCACTCGAATCGCCGTCAATAATAAAGTTCAATTCACCGATCGAAATTAGTGTGTCCTCATCTGTTTTAGTGTCGACACCCATACCGAAGCTTGGGCCGGAACAACCACAACCTCCACCACCTAGAAATACTCGGATAGCCTGCCCATCCTGAATGTGTTCCCCAACTAATTCATTTAGTCGAGTTTGAGCTATGTCTGTGACTGTAATTTCCATTGTAAATCGGCTCCTTGGATAAAATTGAGTACAACGAGATAATAACACCAAAGTAAGACTTTAGTTTAGTCACTTGAACGTAGATTAGTTCAATTCACTAT
This sequence comes from Dehalococcoidia bacterium, assembly GCA_029247135.1. Classification (GTDB taxonomy): domain Bacteria; phylum Chloroflexota; class Dehalococcoidia; order UBA2979; family UBA2979; genus UBA2979. The sequence continues at coordinate 5,571 of JAQWLS010000031.1, forward strand.
TTCTTTGAGGGTTTGTAGTAGGGATTATCACCGGACTGATGATCTGTCACATCAACCACTTTTTCAATCTCAGGCACAAATTCTTTAACGGCGGTTTCAACTCCCTGTTTCAAAGTTACATCGAGCATTCCACACCCAACACAGCCACCACCAAACTCAACATAAACAGTCGTGTCCTCTACTGACAGTAAGCTAATCATGCCGCCATGCTGAGCTAATTGGGGGTTCAGATGTTCTTCGAAAAGTTCATAAATGGTAGATTCCCGGCTATCGCGCCATAACGGGTTTGGGTTTTTGAAAATTATACTGGGTGTGCCGTCTTCAGCAGTTTCCCAATCGACCACCAATCCATTTAAGTAGAATGCATCCCGCTTTGGATAAAACACCTCAATGGTATCGTCAAAGTTTTCGATGGTGACCTCTACTGATGAGTCGTCATCAAGTTCAGCACCTTGCTCAACTAAGCTTAACAAATGCTGTAGTTTTCCATCCGAACGACCCTGAATTTGCATTTTCAAACCAGCTACTGGATTTTGATGGTTCTGTATAACGCCAGCTATCTGCTCGGCTGCGGCAGCCGAGATATTCAATTCCGGGGTGACTTCGTTCTCGTCATTATGGTCATTTGTTGTTGTCATACTGCACTCATTCTACACGGTATTGACCGTTATTGAGACATCTCAAAAATATGTTTGGCAACGAGTTTAGGATCTTGCATCGGAATAAAATGTGTGAATTCTGGAAGAAATACGTCTTCAGCGTTGGTGAAAGCGTCGACCAACTCGGGACTGGTTGGAGAATATAGAAAACCGCCTTTATAACCAGTTGGTGGTGGAGCCGCGCGTATTATCCGAACAGGGGAGAGTATTTTTTTAAGCGAATCACCGAGCCAGCTGTCGCCGGAATCCGAATACACGGAGGCTTCAATTTCAGGTGGACAAGCAAGTTCGAACAGGCCATCAGTGTCGTTCTTCGCAAGAGGATTTGGCAAGAGACCGTATGTCGCATAATCATCAAGTACCTTGGAATCCCACAAGGAATGAGGTGCTCGTGATTGAAATCGTTCGATCAGTTCATCAGGAGAAGACCAAATATTTCGGCGCTTAGCAACAAATGATGTGGTTGCTTTTGGATTTTTTTTTCCTTCCGCAGGCTTCTTATTTTGAATGACTGGATCAATCAAAAGGAGGCTTGAAAAAAGATTTGATTCGAGATGAGATGCGGCAAAAGCAACAGAATGTCCTCCCATCGAATGCCCAACACCTAGTATCTCTTTGAGCTCTAGATATTCAATAAGAGCAACTAAGTCATTTCCAAAATTTTCCCACAAATAAGGGCCTTCGGGGCGGCCACTTCGGCCATGACCTCTGAAATCGACTGCAATTATTCGATGATGTGGTAAATAACGAGCTACCTCATCCCAACAGCGCCCATGAAAACCTGTCGCATGGGCCAACAACACAGTTGGTTGATTGGATTCACTCATAGGTGACCAATCAAACCAGCAATAATCCACACCATGAAACACACCACGCTGCTCTAGTGGTTGATAAGATTCGTCGCGGCGGATTCCGAATTTCAAATCTAGTTCACTCCAAAGCGATCACTGAGTACGGACGTTCGGTAAGTAAATATCTCCGAAATCCGATCTCGCACAAATATTTGGTCTACAACATCCCCTATCGGACCAAAGCCAACATCATAATGCACGATGTCCTGCATTAGCACGCCGTTTTCAGTCTCATGAAAATGGTGCTGATGATGCCAAAATCGGTACGGACCGAAACGCTGTTCATCTACAAACATCTGTCGATCCACGTAATGCGTAATCTCAGTGACCCAAGTGACAGGAATAGAAAACATTGGTCTGACCTGATGAACAATTATTTGACCTGCGTATGTTTCATGCGCAGTATCGTTGATTACCTTAAAGCCCATATCTGGTGGTGTCATATCTTTGAGATTATGGGGATCGGAAAAAAAAGCCCACGCCTCGTCAAGACCTACTGCAAGTTCAAGTTCCCCAGCGAATCGATGTAAAGTCAACTTAACACCTCCAGCAGTGAATTAATTTTGTCCGAAAGATTCCTTAAGTGCGGGTTCAATCAGTGGCTGCTCCCATTGATAGCCACGCTCCTCTAACCTCATCGGCTGAACGCGCTGACTTGCAAATATCAGCCAATCTGCCATTTCACCAAATGCTAGGCGCAATGGGAGCTTAGGAGTGGGCGGAAACAGTGTTGGTCTGCCAAGTACTCTTCCCATTGCTTTCACTAAGTCCTTATTCCGAACACTGTCAGGGGCGACTACGTTGTATGCACCTGTAAAACTCTCGTCAGACATAGCTTCAGTGATAATCTTTACGACGTCAGACAGGTGTACCCATGGCGCCCACTGCGCCCCACTGCCTACTGGGCCACCAACAAACATTTTGACTGGAAGTGCCTGGCGAGTGAGCACCTCCGCATCCTTTCCAAAAATCGGAGCCATGCGAAGTTTAACGACTCGCATGCTTGATGCTGCAAGTTCCGCAGATGCCTCCCAAGCCTGACAAATATCTACCAAGGGTCCCGACCCAATATCTGAATCCTCTGTCAATAATTCTTCTCCCCTATCGCCATAGATTCCAACAGCGCTCGCCGAAATAAATACCTTCGGAGGGGAGTCAAGTGCTTGCAAGTGATTTACCAAGAGCTTGGTTGCGTCTCGACGCGACGTCATTAACGCCTCTCGCCTTTCTTTCGTCCAACGACTACCAATATTTTCACCCGCTAGGTGTATAACCACATCTACATTGTTCAAAGCATCAGGGCGCATCCACCCTAACTGAGGGTTCCAGATTGATTCGGGGTCTTGGCTATCTCCTCGTACAACAGGTATCACTTCATGCCCCTGAGTTGGAAGGATTCGACCTAGTTCGGAACCCAAATATCCAGTACTTCCTGTAATTGCGACTCGCATTATATCCTCCGCATTGAGATTCGATTAACACATAATCCAAACTTAAAAACCTATTATTCTATCCTGCCGACTATAATCCCTAAGCGCTAGACATAAGTATTGTTTACACGGCAATATATAAAGGCTAGTAATCTGTTCGGCTGGGTAGCTCAGGGGTAGAGCAGCGGATTCATAAGCCGCAGGTCGTGGGTTCGAACCCCACCCCAGCCACCATCATCCTCAAAGCCTTCACACCCAAGGGCGAAAGAACTCCTTGATTTACACACGTATTTTTGCTTCAGGCAAAATGCAACTATGTTTGAAAGTTCAGGCCGTTCCCTGCCGATACTCTCTACCAATGCTAGCTATTCGTGTATTTGCTAGTTCCACGCGCCTCAGCAACGATAGTAACGATGTTCAGTACGATCGTGAATAACCAGAATGGACCGATTACATATATGAAGTATCCGATCTCGTCATCCGGGCCAGTTGTTAATGCGTCAATCAAGTCCGGTATAACAAGCAGATACCCAAGTGTTGGAAGAGCAAGTAAGGCGGCCCCAATTTTACCTTTAACAAAATAGGCCGCAGCAATCAGAGCACCAACCGGAACGACGATAACGAGGAAATCTAATCCCTCGACCGCGAAAGCGATGTATATGTGAAATACAACAATCACCGCATTAGCAATTGCTGCATTTCGGATATCCGAAAGAAAATTCCCTATAGCCATATTTCTGCTCCTTGTTACTTACGCTTGGAGTGTAGCTGTTCACGATCATTGTTGAAATTCTACTGAGTGCTTCATCCATAACGACCTCCCCAGCCCGAGTGAATAGCTACCACACTTTTTTGACCGGATTCTTAACGAAATCCTGACAGCGGCCACTTTACGGCTCCCTGAACAAGTACAAACTATACTTATTGCGAATTATCTAAAAAGGAGCAGGATATGAGTCTCGAATATCAAGAAATCACCTCTGGACTCAGATTCCCAGAGGGCCCTATTGCTATGCCAGATGGCAGCATAATTCTTGTCGAAATAGAGAGACAAACTCTCAGTCGCGTAAGCCCCGAAGGAAACACTGAGATCATCGCTAATTTAGGAGGCGGACCTAATGGGGCTGCCTTAGGACCAGATGGCGCAATTTATGTCTGTAACAATGGTGGGTTCGATTGGAGATATGTCGACAACCGTATATTCCCGGGGCCACAAGCTGAAAATTATCAAGGCGGAAGTATTCAAAAAGTGGTGCTCGAAACGGGGGAAGTCACAACTCTTTATGCCGAATGCAACGGCATCCCGCTGCGTGGCCCTAACGACATCGTCTTTGATCGAGAAGGAGGATTCTGGTTCACTGACCTCGGAAAAAGCAGGCTGCGAGATCGTGATTTTGGAGGTCTCTACTATGCATCTATTGACGGCTCGAGTATCCAGGAAGCAGTCTATCCAATACCCGGTGGAGGAAACGGAGTAGGTCTTTCACCTGACGAAAGTGTCGTTTACGCCGCCGAAACTCCCACCGGACGGCTATTCGGCTGGAACATTAGTTCACCTGGTCTACTAACAGAAGGTCAAACAGCTGGCTTTTCTAATCTGGTACAAAGTGGTTCTGGTTACGTCAGTTTTGACTCCATTGCACTTGAAGAAAACGGCAACATTTGTGTAGCAACCATCGGGCCCGGAGGGATAACAGTTATAAGTCCGGACGGACAATCCGTTGAGCACGTTGCTGTTGGAAATGATCCCTTTACCACAAACATATGTTTTGGAGGGGCTGATATGAAAACAGCCTTTATTACACTCTCCTCTATAGGATCCCTAATAAGTTGCTCGTGGCCACGTCCAGGCCTCAAACTCAACTTCCAAACAAACTGATTAGTACTGGCGCTCTTGAGCAAGAAACGCTAGCCTGACTACGACAAACATCCAGACAACTACAGGAGGATTTCAAGTGACATTTGTAATCACTCAGCCATGCATAGATACGATGGACAAAGCCTGTGTTGAGGTGTGTCCAGTAGACTGTATTCACTTCGAAGAAGGCTCTGATAAGATGCTCTTCATTGATCCAGCAGAGTGTATCGATTGTGGTGCATGCCAGCCAGCCTGTCCGGTAAGTGCCATCTTCCCAGAAGATGATGTGCCAGGAGATCAGGCAGCTTTTATCAATATCAATTCACTTTGGTTCTCCGATCCCGCTGCTGCACGTGCCGAAGTGGGTGGTGGTGCAGCACCTGCTGCTGACACCGAAGCTGCTGCTGTAGATGCGCCTGTTGCTGAAACCACTGCAACCGAAGAAGCCACTGCCGATGCGCCTGTTGCCGACGTGGTTGAAGCTGAACCTGAACCCGAAGCTCCTGA
>JAQWLS010000094.1 GCA_029247135.1 Dehalococcoidia bacterium
AACTGCCGCCTCCAAAACTATTATCACATCGTTATCTTCTGCTTTAATTCTACTTATCTCTGCTTCGGCTAATAATCGAATTTCAGGCCATACAATCGCGTTAAGTTTTTCAAGACCATCAGGAGACGAAAAAATTCTCGGGCCAAACACAGCGCGATCAATTTCTCCATTTCCACCAACAATATCATCGCCAAACTCTGCTACTACTTTGTCAAAACCTCTTGTACCTGGTGCATATGAGGCGTGTCCAAGTAAATCACCATTGATAATCTGAGCACCAAGTTCATCAAAATGCTCTGATGCCAAACTCTTACCTGACGCAATCCCGCCAGTAAGTCCAATTACAGTCATAAATTATCACCCTTAGTACTAACTCACCTCAAAAATAAAAGCCTAATTACCTGAGGCTTTCTTCAGTTCTTCTATCAATGCTGGAACTACCTGCTTATAGTCGCCGATGATTCCATATCGAGAAAATGACCAAATATTAGCTTCCTCATCACGATTAATTCCAACGATGGTCTTAGACCCTGAACAACCTGCCATGTGTTGACTTGCGCCTGAAACAGCAACTGCTAGGTACAAATCTGGCGTCACTACCTTGCCTGTAAGACCAACCTGCTGACTTGGTGGATACCAACCTAAATCAACTGCTGCTCTAGACGCACCCACCGCAGCCTTATCTAAACCAATTGCGGATGCTATCGATTCCATTTCACCAAAAGCTTCGGCATCGCCCAAGCCTCGGCCGCCACAGACAACAACTGTTGCGTCCTGAATTTGTAAACCTTCTGCGGTAGCCGCTTCTGTGGCTATAATTTCAGTTCTTGATTGGCTTGCGGCCGGTAATTCGGTAGAAGTCGTCGGGCCACTACCACCTTCAGTGACCTCAAATGACTTCGCCCTAACCGTAGCGATTGCTGGGCTGGTAGAAAATCCATAAGTCGCCATTGCGTTTCCACCAAAACAAGGCCGAGTTGCCTTAATCGACCCATCCACATCGGAAATGGACACACAATCCATCGCAACAGCAGTTCCAAGTTTATGAGAGAGTCTTGGCCCTAATTCTCGACCCACAATGCTCTGTGCAACCAAGATCACATCCGGGGTCTCTGACTCAACAGCTGACTGTATTGCCGAAATCCACTGGTCCCCACGAAAGTCATCATATTGAGCATCATCACTGGCATAAGCAGTATTTGCACCGGCGCAAGCGCCTACAGCCTGCGATGCACCTACACCTAACAATGTTACGCTTACGTTTCCACCAGATGCTATTTCGGATGCACCAGCAAGCAGTTCAAGCGTGGTTGCACTTGCCGATCCTTCATCTAATTCACCTATAACAAGAATATTGTGTGACATTTTTCACTCTTCCGTTTTCTCTACACCTGCTAAGAGTAGTTATTACAATTTTATCTAAATCAACTTATCCGCTTGCAATCTTTGAACAAGTGCAGCTGCCTGCTCCTGAGGTGTATCGCCACCCATAAATTCGACATTCGAATCAGTCTCAGGAATAAATAACTTCTCTATTTTCAATCTCGATCCTGATGCTCCCACATCCGCTGCATCAAGACCTAGTTCGGCTGCCGAATATTGGGTAACTGTCTTCTTTGCAGCTGCCATAATTTGAGGCAGCTTAGGATAGCGTGGTTCGCCAAACTCGTTCGAAACCGTCATCACTGCAGGTAAGGCCATCTGAACTGTTTCAAATCCGTCAGTCAAAACGCGCTGAACTGACACATTACCATCTGCATAACTGATGTCCTTAGCAATAATTGCCGAGGCCCAGCCTAGCTCCTCAGCTAGTAGTAAACCAACCTGTCCCATGTCCCAATCTGCAGCCTGGCGGCCACAAAATACAGCATCGACATCGCCAAGTTCTCTGATGGCTGAGGCTAGAACCTTCGCTGTCGTGTAGGAGTCTCCATCCTCAAAGGCATCATCATTCAAAAGCACACCTTCATCCGCACCCATAGCTAGCACTTGCTTAATAGCAGCGCGCGCAGAATCAGCACCCATAGATATGACTGTGACTTTAGCGTCATCACCGCCGGCTTCCTTTATACGCAACGCCGCTTCAGCAGCTATGCCGTCGAACTGGGAAAGAATTGGTGATATCCCTGGTGCAGGAATAACTGAGTTGCTAGCCTCATCTATTTTGAAAGCTGACGGTGGAGTGTCAGGGTCTGGTATTTGTTTCGCACATACTACTAAATGCATTTTTCCCCCTTGATTTCTTCTACATATCCAGTCTACTCGACACACAAATATAGCCTTGCAGACGAATTAACTTATAGGACGATGATATCTCAGCTTACCCTTGTGTCCATCCCTCGATTCTACGAGTTCTTGGATTAATCACGAGTATGTTAGTGCCTAACACAAAGTACCGAAAGAGTGGCCTCAACCATACATAAAATTGAATGAATTCAACTACTCCTCAGGGTCCGATATTTCGGTGCTAGCTGGGCCAAAGACCGCGGTCTCAAGTAATTCAGCAACATCGAAAGGTTTGATTCTACCTTCCTCCTCGGGCTGAATCGAAGGAACTCCATCCTCAAACATCTGAATGCAAAAGGGACAATTACTAATTACCTGACTTGCGCCTGTGGACACAGCTTCCTCTGTTCGCACATGATTGACACGTCGCTCACCAATTTCCTCTTGCCACATATTGCCACCACCAGCCCCGCAACAAAGTCCCTTACTCATATTCCGCTGCATTTCCACTAGGTTTGCACCAGGAACAAGCTCAATAATTTGGCGAGGAGCATCATATGTACCGTTCATACGTCCCAAATAACATGAATCATGGTACGTAATATCTGCGGTCACCGCGTACTTAGGCTTCAGATCACCATCAGATAAGGCCTTAGCAAGAAACTCAGTGTGGTGTAAAACCTCGAATTTACCATCGAACTGTGGATATTCGTTCTTGAAGGTATTAAAACAATGAGGGCAATTTGTGATTACTCGTTGTACTCCCTTAGCTTTGAAAGTTTCGATCAATTGCTGAGCTAGAATTTGAAATAAATACTCGTTACCTAATCGACGAGCTGGATCCCCATTACATGTTTCTTCCTGACCCAGCACACCAAATGATGTGCCCGCTTCACGGAGTAATTTAAAAACTGACTTTGTGATCGGTAAATTACGTTCAACCAACGAACCAGAACAGCCAACCCAATATAGATATTCCTGTGACCCATCAAAGAGTGGCACATCTCCAAGCCCATCCATCCAAGTGGTTCGTTCGAGTGCAGTTCCTTTCCATGGATGCCCTCTCATCTCGATATTTTCCAAAGCTTGCTGTGCATTTGCAGGTAAACGAGCTTCATTCATAACTAGAAAACGACGCATATCTACGATTGTAGGGACGTGCTCGATGAGCACGGGACACTCCTGAACGCATGCACCACAAGTTCTGCAAGCCCATAAAGATTCATCTTTAATTACATCACCAATCATCGCAATGGGTGACACATCTCTACCAGCATCACCGGTCAAATGGCCATGTTCCTGAATAGACGGGCCCACCTCAGCAAGATGTCCCTTAAGATCTTGAATTAAATGCATAGGAGATAAGGGTTGTCCCGCTATGTTAGCCGGACACACCTCTGTGCATCTCCCACATCGAACACATGCGTCCAGTTCAAATAATTGCTTCCATGTGAAATCTTGGATATAACCAACTCCGAAAACCTCTTGTTCCTCAATATCCTTAATTTCACTGAGTCTTCCAGGTGAATCAGTCCTGAGGAAGAAGGCATTGACTGGCGCAAAGATTAAGTGATCGAGTTTTGTAAACACGATCATTCCGAGCCAAGAAAAAGCAAAAATCACATGAATCCACCAAGACCATTTATGTAGATTTAGTATCTGACTTTCAGGATTATCAATGCTTCCAGTAGTAAATCCAAAACTATTGATGAGATGAGCCAAGCCCCAAGAAACGAAGGACCAACGCGCCCAATCTGGATGAGAAACCAATTCAGTCTCAATAATCCGTGCTGCCTCAACCACGAACCCGGAGACAAGAATCAATCCAAGTCCAACAATAATTAAATGATCCTCGAGTCGCTCATCCCAGCGGATCCGATGATGAGACACAAAGTATCGTCGATAGAGAGACATACCTACACCTATGAGGCCAATCAGCCCAAATAGATCACCATAAAACGAGAAAAAGAGATAATAGGGTCCATGCAAAAAATCAAGCGGGGTGTCGTCTTGAATTGCAACCTGAGCGGTCACAATCGTTAGCACTATTATCGAGCTCGAAATACACCAGTGCATTATTCCAGCATATCGATCGCGACGGACCTTATCTTGGCCTAGACCGAATCGTCCTACGTTTTGAAGTCGATTACGAAAATTTCGAAACACCCCATCAGTAGGACGACCAATCATCCACAAAGACGCATGCCGAACAAAACCATAGGTCAGCAGGCCAACTAAAGCTGCCATGAACACATATACGATCCATGGCTGGTTGATATTGAAAAAAGTATCTCTACCAGGAGTGCTGCCAGCCCTTGAACTGGCAAATACGCCCATCCCCGAAAGCCATAGTGCTGGAGCCCACCAGGCACCCAGTAATTTTACCGAGCCAACAAATGTATTCGACTGTAGATCATCGGCAGATTTTTTAGAGGTGGCTTGAGTCAAAATACTTTCCTAATGTTGATCATTCGCTACTGTAACCCTTAGTTCAATTGCTGTAAGTTTCTCGCAGATCCGTCTTCAGTACTTTACCTAGATGGTTTCTCGGAAGCTCATCAACCCACTCGTAGGAAGATGGTGCTTTGTAAGAAGCCAGACGTGCCTTAACAAACGCAGTCATATCGTCATCCGACGGGCCAGTTACACCTTTGGTAGGTATACATACCGCCTTGACTACTTCACCCCAATCAACATCTGGAATACCAATGACAGCCGCTTCAGCAACAGCAGAGTGTTCCTCAAGTACATGTTCCACCTCTGCCGGAGCAATATTCTCTCCACCTCTAATAATCATGTCTTTTATTCGTCCAGTTATAAAAAGATAGCCACCCTCGTCTATACGTCCTACGTCACCTGTATGGAGCCAACCATCCTGCAGTGCACTATCTGTCTCATCTTCTCTGCCATGATAACCGCGCATGATTCTGTCACCACGAATACAAATTTCGCCGTCCTCCCCTGATGGTAGGACATCCCCTTCAATCGACTTAATTGCTACGTCAATATCTGCCATAGGCTTACCCACTGACTGGAGTCGTTCTATTACTTTAAGGTCAGATGCTTCATCGCCCGTTAGTCGGTGATCATCAGTACCTAAAAATGTAATGGAACCAGTCGCTTCAGTTTGACCAAACGCGTTCATCAAGCCAACATCTTTACCCGATGGGCTAAACACATCTACCGCTCTCCTGACTACCTCGAAAGGCATCGGGGCGGCTCCATAGGTAATAAGCTCCAGCTTTGACAGATCGTATTTTTCAAAATCATCTGTTTCCATAATTCGTTTGAGCATAGTTGGAACTACAAATGAGTGGGTGACCCCCTCCGTCTGACACATATCGAGCCAAGCACTTGGATCAAATGCGGGTAACAAAACCAAACGACGGCCAGAAAATACCGCAGACATCATCGTGGTAGCACCAGCAATATGAAAAAAGGGAACCGATACGAGCATGACTTGTTGATCAGAGACCGGATCTGGTGGTGACTGTGTATTAACTACCAACGCAGTAAGCGCTTGATAGGAAAGTTCAACGCCCTTTGGTAAAGAAGTAGTACCAGATGTGAAAATAATCAGAGTAATATCACTCTCTTCAATATCAACAAAGACAGGAATGTCTTCACCTGCGTCACGGAAGGTGTCGTATTTTTCATACGGAGTTTTCTCAAAATCAAGTGTCACGACATTCTTTATTGGTGAATTTTCAATCGATTCGTAGATGGGCATGTAACGCTCTTGGACAAAGAGCGTCTGAATATCGGTAGATTCAATCATATATTGAAGTTCATCAGACTTCGCTCGAAAATTGAGTGGTATGAACGTGGCACCTAATGATGCTGTCGCATAATAAATCTCAACATATTCTAAGCAGTTGACTGCCATGACACCCACGTTGTGGCCTTTTTTTACACCACGCGCTTGCAACGACTGAGCCAATCGGTTGACCCGCGTTTGCAACTCACCATAAGTAAGTCGCTCACTAGGTCCAGCGAGCGCGATACGATCCGGGACTATCGCATTAGTTATTGTCAAAAATTCTGCAGTGTTCATCGCCTGGCCCCCTGGGTAATTTGTCCTCTTTGTTACAACCAATTATTTACTTAGAGCGCTCATGATAGTTTTTGAAGGGATTTTGCGCTAGCGATTAGGATAAATCTCGCTAATTAAACCACATAAGTGAAACTAACTATTCAATTAGAAATCTAGTCCCCCTCATTAGCCAAAGCAATATCGCGCTTAAACTGTGCCAAGATATCTACTTTTGTTGGATCAACCTCAGAAAATAATGCTAAATAAAATGAAACCCAGGATCCTAGAGCGCATGCCCTCATTATGGACTGCAGAGGTGTTTTTCCACCTACATCTATATGCCATGCTTTTCGGCCCGCGTTCTCAAAATGTTTTCGAGTTATGCTCACTCGCAAGCGATTGCGAGGATGGGCTGGGCTGGCATCAAGTAGTATCACAAACCACGGATCTGAGGTCTCATTCGTTTGATAACGCAGCGCGTCAGCAACTGCCCCCTCCAAAAGGTTGTGATTGAACTCAGGAACTGCAACAGGAACTGCCAGTCTTTTTGAATTTTCTGCTAGCTCACCTGCCCATCTTCGAGCTGCAACCTCAAGAAAACCTGACCCCACTATTAATGGAATTCTTTCCAACATCTCGCCTGCGATCAGCGCTGGTAAAGTGACAGCATCATCTATAACTGATAATTCCCACTCGTTCGACAACTGCATAAGATCGGCGATCACAGATTGAATATCATCATCACCGATTTCGAATAGCCCTAAACGAGAAAGAATAGCCAGAGGTAAAAACACACCATACCCAATTGCACTTCGCGGCGTACCGCTCCAAGAATATGTCAAACAGGGCTGCCCAAGTCTGAGAGCTTCTCTCTGCAATGTCCCCCCAGTTGTGATCGCTAAACACATAGCACCTGCTGCTGCTGCTGCT
>JAQWLS010000096.1 GCA_029247135.1 Dehalococcoidia bacterium
TGACCATTTGGAATGACCGGACATTATTACACCTCACACTCAATCTTAGATCGATAAAACTATATTAGTTATCAGTCACGTTGAATCTACCGTTGTTACAATTGACAACAGTGCATCATTGTCGATGTAGCCTACTAATTCAGCAAGTGCGTCTGAATCCGCAAGTGATACATAATCTATCGAAATTATATCTTGATCTTCGATTGTCGATCTGAGTAACGTCCGTAATTCTCTCGCTGATCGCTCACCCACAAGAAACGTGTGATGAGCTCTGAATAAACCCGCCGAAAGGCTCAGCGTCTGAGGATGTATTCTCAAGACTCGTGGAACACATTTCGAGAAGAAACTGCAAGATCATTCTTGGCGCGTACGGTTGGGCAGCCAACAATAGTTATTGATTCAACCATTCTTTTGCGCTGGGCACCCCTCGCAGACCCTCAGTGTTTATCACAGCGTCACGAATAGCAGATGCTACAACCAATGGAGCATGCGTCATGAGAGCAAGTGAGGCCTGTGGGTCGAGCTGCACAAGCCCTGTTGCTGCTGAAAATACTAAGTCACCATCGCCTTGAGTATGGACTGGCCAAATTGATTGCGCAAAACCGTTATGTGCGATGCTCGCCAATTGATTAACTTCTATAGAATCCAATTTCGCATCTGTAGCAACAAATACTAAGGTTGTACTCTCGTTTAACTCCGCTGGTTTAGCCGGAAGTTTATGATTAAGTAACGCGTCTGCCGTATCGAGAAAACCTGATTCGGACGAGCGTGGACCGGCTATTCGGTCCGCAGTCTGATAGTCATAGATATCTCCAAGAGCATTAACCACAGCAAGCGCTGCTATTGTGAAAAGCTCCCCTGTTTCATTTTTTAAGCGAATCGAGATTGAGCCAATTCCGCCTTTTAAAGCATGATCTATTCCAAAAAGTTTTGCAACTGTGGCACCCGTTCCTGCGCCGACGCTACCTCGTTCAAGTTGTAGATCTGTGGCCACCTCTGCGGCGTGATAACCAGCCTCTGCATCTGGCGAAATGGCATCACCAATTCCTAGATCAAAAAGGATTGCCGCGGGGACAATCGGAACCGGTCCCACTGACGTTTCGTATCCAATCTTGAGTTCACGAAGATACTGAGACACTCCATCGGCCACACTAAGACCCATGGCACTTCCGCCAGATAAAACAAATGCATTCGCCCCTACTATGTGGCCATTCACGCGAAGCAGATCAGTCTCACGTGTACCAGGTGCCCCACCTCGCACATCGACCCCAGATGCCGAGTTCTCAGGTAACATAATTACTGTAGATCCTGTAGCTGACACGGAATCAGTCCAGTTACCAACCCGAATTCCTGTTATATCGAGAATAGAGTTCGTTCGTCCTGAATTCATTTGCCTAGACCTTATCTTGCTTACTGACTATCGATGCTGACACTTTGGGCAATAGTGCGTACCTCGTCCAACAATCTTAATTTTTTTAATGGTCTGGCCACATCGATAACATTCCATTCCGGCCCGACCGTAAACATTGCAATGATCCAGCGCTCCACCTGGCATTCCATGTGCATTCACGTAATCACTGAATGAGCTTCCGCCCTGATCTAGTGCCTTGTTGAGGGTATCGCGAATTGCGGTAAATAACTGCTCACTTTTCTTACGGCTAATCGTGTTTGACCGTTTCCTGGGGTCGATCCCTGCCAGAAAACAGATCTCATCAACATAGATATTTCCCAATCCTGCAAGAGTGGATTGATCAAGAAGTGCAGATTTGATAGTACAGGTTTTTTGTCGCAGAACAGAGATTAAGCTATCAGCTGTGAAGTCAGATGCTAATGCATCAGGACCTATATCACGTGCTAGACCATCTCGAACATGATTAACGACGTTCCAGGTACCAAAACGTCTCACGTCGTCAAAGCTAACTATTTCAAATGGACAGTTCGGCGAAGATTCTAGGGTTAATCGTGCCCGTTCGTATTTCCCTCCTAACGAAGAAATATTACGGAGTACTAGAGCTCCCGTCATTCTCAGGTGTACGATTAACGAATCGCCGCTCGATAACCAAAATATCAGATACTTTCCATATCGATCAGTACCCTCAATTCTCTGCCCGATTAGTCGGTCGGTAAGTTCTTTCACATCGGTGTTAAGGCATAGGCGTTCAAAGCCCGAATAAATTTTTGCGTCGCTAATGACTCGTCCAATTAAATGCGGATGGAGCCCTCTTCTAGTGGTTTCGACTTCAGGTAACTCAGGCACACTAAATGATTTCCTGCAAATTACCCAAGTTCGCTCCTATCGCCTCATCTAATACAAGTGGAACTGAAAGCTCCATAGATGGCATAAGTCTCGCGGCGACAGCTCGGACGCTATCTAGTTCTTCCCTCGGTAACTCAAAAATAAGCTCATCATGAATTTGCATAACAATTCTTGCTAGATTTCCATCTGTGCGCGATTGTTCTAACTCGCGGTCAATGTTGTTCATCGCGATTTTAATTATGTCTGATGCAGTCCCTTGGACGGGCATATTCATCGCAATTCTCTCCCCAGCTCTACGAATATTATGGTTAGTTGCAGATAGTTCAGGTATGGGTCGTCTACGCCCCGTCAGCGTTTCCGCATATCCATTATTTTTCGCTTCATAAATGGTCTTCGTACGCCAAATATCAATGGCCGGATATGCTGCAAAATATGAGTCAATAAATTCTTGCGCCTCGTTGCGTGGAATGCCCTCGCGAGTAGACAATCCAAACGCGCTAAGACCATATAGAACGCCAAAGTTGAAGACTTTTGCTCGTCGACGTTCAAGAGACGTTATCGTGTCGATTGATTTCGAAAATATCTTCGCCGCGGTAGCCGCGTGAATATCTTGATTCGCTAAAAAAGATGCGATCAAAGCTTCATCCTCACTCAGATGAGCCAAGATTCGTAACTCAATTTGGGAATAGTCTATGGACAAGAAAATAGAGTCATCCCCGCAGTTCTCAGCGATAAATGCATCTCGAATTGCACCTCCCCTGTCTCCCCGTACAGGTAAATTCTGTAGGTTTGGATGAGTAGACGACAATCGCCCGGTTGCCGCCGTAGTCTGTGAATAGCTCGAATGAATTCTCCTAGTACGCTGATTCACATGCTGCGGTAAAGCGTCCACGTAGGTTGATTTAAGCTTGGAGAGCTCTCGCCACAAAAGAATATCCCCGACCACTGGATGTACTCCAACCAAAGCTTGGAGAGAGTCAGCATCGGTGCTGAATCCTGTCTTTATTTTCTTTGTGGGAGGTAACTGCAACTCGTTGAATAACAATTCTGATATGGCCTGAGGTGAACTGATCTTGAAGTCGTGCCCGACGTTCCTAAAGGCAGTGGTTTCCACTTCCTTAATTTGCTTGCCTAAATCAACCCCGAGATCAATTAGTGGCCCAGAATTAAGGCCTATGCCAAACTCTTCCATTCGACTGAGAGCTAGTACATGCGGTAAATCAATTTCATAGAATACTGAGTTCAGATTTTGCTCAGTAAGCGCAGTGCTCAAGATTGCTCTAGCTTCCAGAATCAGGCTACTTGCTCTCCCCGCATAGTCCGCGATCGTTTCATCACTTATCTCACCCAGTGGTTTTGCAGATTTACCTTTTCCACGAATTGTGGTCTCGTCTACAGGCGGTTGAAGTTGGTATTCCTTTGCAAGTTGCTTCAAATTAATGTTGTATGAGCCCAGTACATAAGCCGCAATTTGCGTGTCAAATATATTTTCAAATTTGAGATCGAGTTCTAAGGTTTCTGCTATTTGTCGCAGGCTACCTAAGGTGAGTTTTGCGTCGTGACTTATAAGTGTGAATTCGGGTAGTAGTCCAAGTTCACACAGCCATTGAAAAAAAACTGATGTTCCTAAAGCAGACGAGTGTTGTAAGTTATCCGATAGATCCATCATCGGTGTTGGGCTAAGTTGAGTAAATAAATCGTTAAATGGAAAGTACCAGCTCGAACTCGAATCCACGGACAAAGCAAGTCCGACTGCTTGTTCCGCAGACTCAATCGGATAAGACGAACTCGAAGCTAGGAATATTGATATATAACCATTAGCGATAGCTGAGGTTCGTAGCTGATCTAATTGATCGCTTGTCTCAAGTAATACGGCTTCGTGGGATCTAGTATCTGGAGTGACTACCGTGTGCGACTCTTTATCATCCGGGAGTCTCGAAAGTAATGAATTGAACTGCATTTCTACAAGAAAATCTAACGCATCCGTTCGTTCATAATTTTTACGGTCGGCGACATCGAGTTCAAGCGTTAAGTCTGGGACTTCTGTAACAATCGTAGCTAACATCTTGGAATGGACAGCTGCGTCTTGGCCATTTCGGAGAGCCGTCTGAGTACGTTTCGGTTCTATCGAATCCAAATTGTTTAGCATATTCTCGATTGAGGACCACTCACTTATTAAAGATTTTGCGCCTTTATCGCCG
>JAQWLS010000003.1 GCA_029247135.1 Dehalococcoidia bacterium
CAATCTGTATCGCTGAGCTCATTTGGCCATCTGGACTTATAACCATGTCGTGGCCACGAACATTTTGGAGAATCGTACCTGGTGCTACTAATACGTTTTTTAAGTCGACATTGGTGAGTTGGCAATTCGATCCAACCACGACATTATCGTGAATTATCGAGTCGGTGATTGCAGCAGATGGATCGATTAGAAATTGGTTTTCTCCTAGAAGTATTTCTTGCGTTTTAAGTAGGGCGGGTAGAGTGCCTGTATCTAACCAAGCTCCGGTCCAAATCCGCCCGCCAATAGATGCATTCTCTCGGTGAATAGTTTCGAGCATTCCTGTAATTTCAATTTCGCCTCTTGAACTAATTTCGGGGCTTAAGCAGATTCGTTCCACTACTTCATGGGTAAGCATCCATAATCCTACAAGTGCTAAATTTGATTTGGGTACATCGGGTTTTTCCTCAATTGATATAATTTGTTCATTCGCGTTGACTTCCACTATTCCCATTTGCGACGGACGTTCAGTTTCGTGAAGCGGGAGCCAAGCGTCCCATTTACCAGTAATAAAAGTGTGGATTTGATCAGCAAGTTGATTTGTTACAGGTGAATTGTCTTTTAAAATTGTATCAACGGCTGCCACAACCACAGGTCTATTATTCAAGATTGACCCGCAAGCTGCGAGTGCGTCGCCTGAGCCCTTTGGCGTCGCTTGAATATGTGTGGATATTTTTAAATCTGGTCTGTAGGCTTTTGCGACGAGTTCAGTTTCTTGATCATTTGGTCCTGTAACTATAGCTATTTCGTCAATTCTTGCGCTGGCTAATAAATCTATCGCATATGCTATGAGCGGACGATTCAGAAGCGGAATTTGTGATTTTGTGAAAAAATTTGAGAGCGGCCTTAGGCGAGAGGCTTTACCGCCTGTCAGTATAACGCCGAGTATTTTTTCGTTTGTTGGCATCGTCAAACTCCATGAGTCCTTTAAAATCGCTGGTGTAGACAGCTTCCAGTTATTTCTCAGTATTAAAATAGTTGATTTAACTACCAAGAATAACTTTAGTCCCCACGGTAGCGTTTCACGCATTTATGGAGAAACTTTTCCTACTACAGACATTAACATTTCGACTAGTGAGCAGCTAGATTCGATGTGGCAGGTTGTTTTGGAAGATGATGACTTTCACACATATCAGTACGTAATAGAGATGTTGGGGAAGATTTTTGGCTATAGCCAAGAGAAGGCATTTGCATTGGCTCGGATAGTTGATACGAATGGTCGCGTAGTTGTTTATACTGATTCAAAGGTTCTATGTGTGGAGATGCAAAGTCGAATTCACTCGTATGGCGCGGATCCAAGAATGGAAAGTTCGAAAGGCTCGATGACGGCTGTTGTCGAACCTCTTTAAGTCTGACTGTTCCTAAATCTAATTAACGAGTTCCGTGTATTTTGATACCTTTTCATATTGAATAACACATGAGACACTCGGATTGACTAAGAGACGCATATTTGAGGGGTAATGTATGGACTGGTCGGACAATAATAAGCAAGCAAATTTTCGTAGTGAGGTGCGAACTGTAATAGAGGACCGGTTACCAGAGCGATATAAAGAGTCGGGTGGTAGTTGGGAACATGATCGACGGTCTGAGAGCGCTGAGGCTCGAACAGCAGCTGCGGAGTGGTCTAATGCACTTGCTGAAAGAGGGTGGGTGGCTCCCCACTGGCCTAAGGAGTACGGAGGCGCCGGGCTTTCTCCAATGGAGCAATTCATTTTTAAGCAAGAAATGTCACTGGCGGCAGCACCTTCGGTAGGTGGTCAGGGCGTGTCGCAACTCGGACCGACTTTGATAGTCCACGGAACGGATGAACAAAAGGCCGAACACCTGCCAAAGATTCTGTCGGGAGAGGTTGACTGGCGTCAGGGTTATTCTGAGCCCGGTTCTGGTTCAGATCTTGCGTCTTTACAAACAAGGGCGATCCGAGACGGTGATGAGTATGTGATTAATGGGCAGAAAATATGGACATCGTTAGCACATTTCGCTGATTGGCTTTATGTTTTGTGTCGAACAGATCCAGATGCTCCCAAACACCGCGGCATTTCCTTTTTGTTGGTAGATAAGCATGCTCCAGGTGTAACCGTTCGCCCACTTATCGATATGAGTGGGCGACATCACTTTAATGAAACCTTTTTTGAGGACGTAAGAGTTCCTTCAACAAATAGGGTCGGTGAGGAGAATCGAGGGTGGTATGTTGGAATGACCCTATTGGATTTTGAAAGGTCCAATATTACTGGCGCTGTGGCTTCGAGAAGAACTTTGGATAAGTTGCGAAATTTCCTTCAAACTGATGAAGGTCAGTCAAGAAGCCCGGGATATGAACCGAATCGACGGCAAATAGCTGATCGATATATTGAGACTGATGTGATGTATAACTTCTCCTTTCGAATTATCTCAATGCAAGATAATGGTTTGATTCCTAACTATGAGGCATCAGTATCCAAATTATTCAATAGTGAAATGTCACAGAGAATTGCTTTGACAGGTACTCGGGTATTCGGTCTTTATTCAAATATACATGACTCGAAAAGCAGATGGGCTGCAATGGGGAGCGATCTGACGATCTCGTATCTTTTATCGGTGAGTTCGACTATTGCAGCTGGGACAAGCGAAATTCAGAGAAATATTATTGCTACTCGCGGTCTTGGATTACCCCGAGGTTAATGAGATAAACGTAAATAGAAATAACAAATTTGGAGGATTTTATGGGCACTGAGATAAGTATTCAGGAATATCTTGCGTCTTACACCGACGTACTTCTTGAGAGTACCGCGCGGGCAGTCACCGAGCTTACCGCTACGGAATTGCAGTATCGACCTGAAGGTCCGTGTAATTCAATTGGTTTCGATGCTTGGCATATTGGACGAACTGCCGACAATTTGATCCACTTTGCGTTCGATCGAGATAAACCAGTCTGGCTTCAGCAAGAATTGAATGAGAAGTGGAATCTACCCAAGGTGGATCAGGGTACGTCTATGACTCCGGAAGAGGCATACGCACTTGTTTTTCCTGAAGGGGACCAGTTAGCGAAATATATTAAAGATGTCAGAGATGCGATCGTTCCAAAAATTAGGGACATGAGTATGGACTATTTACTCGAGGAAATGTACATTCGTCCTAACGGAGATTTGGCGAAATATGAGATTATTGGCCAAGTAATTATTAATCATGGTAATCAGCATTATGGACAGATTAATATGGCGGTGACGATGTTGGGTAAGCCTGGGTTGGGTGTCTAGCTAACGTTCGTAATTTGATTGACGGTCGAATAAATAAGGAAAAGACCGCTGTTAACAGCGGTCTTTTCCTTATTTATTCGACCGTCAATCAAA
>JAQWLS010000015.1 GCA_029247135.1 Dehalococcoidia bacterium
CATCGGACCGTCTGAACTATGCCAAGGCATGGCTAGACGGGCAATCCAACGAACCAGCAAAAATAAACAAATACTTAAAACTGCGATTAATACGACAGCCACAAACATTTGATCTGTTCGGTAAGCTCGTTGCGAGCGACCAATGAACAACCACAGGCCTGAAGTACCTCCTGCAAATTCACTAAATACGGCGCCGAGAATCGCGTAAGTTGCGGCAATTTGAAGCCCGGAGAAAAAAGCCGGCAGTGCCTGAGGAATTCTCACCAATTTCAATAATTGCCAACGAGTAGCACCCATCGATTTAAGTAATTCAAGTAATTCTTGGTCAGATCTCAGCAACGCATCCGCTGTATTAATCGCAATTGGGAAAAAACAAACCAGCGTGACTATTCCAATCTTCGGTTGAATGCCGAAACCGAACCACACAACAATTAGAGGAGCTAGCACCATCATCGGGATATTTTGTGTAATAACTAGAATTGGTAAAAATGCGCGTCTAATCAGGCTAAAACTTGCAATGAGCGCGCCAACTACAGCACCGACAAAAATTGCGAAAAGCAGACCAACTAGCGCCTCGGTGAGAGTTGTTAGTGCGTGACCAAATAAAACGCTCCGAAGACGAATAGCCTCTCCCATAATCTGGCTCGGCGCTGGCAAAATTCCTCTGGGGATTTCCCAAAACCAAACCGCCAGTTCCCAAAAAAAGATAATAGAAATAATCACCAAAGATGAAGGGAAAATATTGCTTATGTATCTCATACCGCTAGCAACTACCACTTCCGGTCTATCTAAATTTATTCGTCAGAGAGTTCATATCACGCGCGATATAAGCAACTTTTATGTGCGCGAGTGTTGAATCTGCGCCTGCGGATAAAGTTTCTTCAGTCATTTTTCTAATCACGTCCCACGCGACATCAGGATCCCCCTCAAAAGTAGTCCCTAAAGCACCCACCTCATAGTGAAGTCCAGATTCCTCGAGTACAGCTATTGCCGCATCAACAAACGCATACTCATTGTCTTTGGTGCCTGATGGCTTCGGTGCAACCTGAATTTCCACGATCATTCCAAATAACCTCTCTTACCACACGTAATTCCGATAGAGGAGCAAACCCTAAGGCGGTTATTTTAGCTAAGAGATTTGTGGCCAGATCAAAAGGCACTTAAATTATTAAGTGCAGTGTCTTGCCGCTTTCCTCCGCTCGAATTACCGAGTTCAGGTTCTTGGGGTTGTTCTTGCTTAGCAAGAATCTCAGCCAGTAATGGCCCCCCCAGCGGGAATTTTCTACTAATGTGTTAACTATACTACAAGAAAGTCTGATCATACTTCCCATAATTCTCTGAATTTCAACAAAAGATCAAAGAGACTAAAATCATAAATACATGGGTAACAAGTAAGTAGGTGTGCAGTGACAAACAGATCAGTAATTGTGACTGGATCAACAGGATTTGTCGCTGGACACCTGATTGAACAACTAGTCCGAGAGGGATATAACGTCACTGGCATAGACCTCAAAAAAAAATTACAGCCACCAACACATTGGACCGAATTCACCGAAGATCTGAGAAATTTTGAAAAAATACGATCGATTCTGGAAAAGGTCAAGCCTGATATAGTTTTCCATTTAGCTGCTCAAACATCCGTCGCCGTATCATCGAGGGAGCCAGTAGCAGATGTAGTTCATAACGTTGAAGTATCTGTTGGGCTCGCTCAAATAATCACAGATCTTGAAACACCACGGCTCGTTTTTACATCGACTGGTGGTGCCATGTATGGAGAAGAATCATCTCCACCTTACACAGAGCGAACCCCTGAGAATCCAAAATCAATATACGGCGTATCAAAATTAGCAGTAGAGAATTATCTTCGTGTAGTAACAAACGGTTCCAACACACAGATATCTACTATCCGACCTGCAAATATATACGGGCCGGAACAAAGTCATCTAGGTGAAGCGGGCGTAGTTGCCATATTTGGCGCGCTTATGCTCGCCAATAAGGACGTAACAATATTTGGAACCGGTGAAGATACCCGTGATTACATTTTCGTAGATGATATAGTGGCGATTTTAATAAAAGCAGCTACAGAAGATCCTGGTCTCTATCTTGCTGGAACCGGTGTTGAAACAAGTACTAATCAAATATTTAACACACTCAAAAAAATTACTGGATATGACAAGTTACCGGTATATCAACCAGCTCGATCGGGTGATGTGGCCCGATCATCCCTATCAAGTAAAAAAGCTCAACAACTATGGGGCTGGAAACCTGAAATAGATCTAGAAGACGGACTTACAAAAACAGTTACTTGGCTAAGAGATACAATTTAGGCTGAACTACTCCGAGACTAGCGGCGCACTTGGATCGCCAGTCCACTCTGACATAGAGCCATCATAGTTTCGTACTGACTTATTCCCAAGAAGTGCCAAAATAAAATGACCAAACGCTCCCCGTATACCAGACTGACAGTAGGTTACTGTCTCACCCTCTGGATCAAGACCAGCGTCTACTAAGGCGAGCCGTATCTCCTCAAGTGGCTTAAATCGTCGCGCTGGAGGGCCCTGCATAAGATGACGCCATTCAAGATGGATTGCTCCAGGGACCCTACCACTCCGATCGTTACCACGTGTCTCCGTTCCCTCCCACTCTGCATCCGAGCGAGTATCCCAAATAGCCGGCGCCCCACCTGAATTCACACGATCTTTCAATTCCTCAATCAAACACACCTGTTCCGACTGAACAGAGGCGCTGAATGATCCTGACTCCGGCCTTGGACTTTTTGAAGTAATAGGTCTCCCTTCATCAAGCCAAGCATTAAAACCGCCATCAACAACCTTGACATTCGAATGACCAAAATATTGAAAAACCCACCATACGCGTGCGGCATGAAGCGAAGCATTGTCATCATAGATGACTACTGGAGTGTCATTGGACACACCCCATCTCTGAGCAAGTTTCTCAAAATCACTTGCATCCATGACCAGATCACTCCCCCGGCCTTTTAAATAGGGATGGGGTACTCCGACCGCTCCTGGAATATGAGCACGTCTGTAAGCATCTGCTTCACCCGCGTCAATTAGTACAAAATCGAGACTCTCTAATTGACTGGCCAACCAGTCAGTCGTCACAAGCATTGAAGAATTTATCTCAGTTGTCATTACATACTCCATACTGGCTTTGCGAAGCCGATCACTCTGTCATTCTAACTATCTAATCGCTAGAGTGAAGTTATTTAATTTATCACGATTTCTTTAATTCTCATCTGAAGAGACAATATCTAAAATGATAAATTCAACAAAAATATGCTGCTTACCATCTGTGCCCAGCCTTGGCTCTAATTGAGGCGTACGTAGCGGAGTATCTCCACCAATCGCGTGACCAGCTGCAGCCCATATTTTTTTACTACATGTATCTTCAAATACACCGTGACGCGCTTGATAATTAATACTTCTACCACGTGGATCATCAGGCATCCAATTTGCCAAACAACTAGTCCCCTCTAATCGAGTGTCTATCGCTCGAAGAGTCCCGTTCTCTAAACCAATAACATAAAGTGGTAAATCGTCCACCTGATCCACTTGGCCAATAGCAAATCTGTCTACCGGTCCGGCGTCAACATACTTAACAACGATTTCCGTTTCATTAAATAGACCCCAGAATACAACTCCAATGAAAAAGAGTGATGTGATAAACAAGGCCGAAGGGCCCAAAGGCAATTTCGATACTTTACTCATATACATATAACCTAGCTCGTTATTTCACTGAGTCCTAGTAACGAGATTTAAAGACTGAATTCTTTCAGCCAGAACAGCTGTATCTAACGGAAGATCAGATCCTTCTCGCAGAGTTCTTTTCAGCGCTCGAACAACGTCCGAGTCGTATGTCGCCAGTTGGCGAGCCCATCCGATTGCAACGTCATCTAATTGTTCCTTCGAAACCACTTGATGAACCAGTCCTTTTAGATAAGCGTTCTCAGCACTCATCGGTAGACCGGAAATCGCCATAAGCGCAGCATCCGAGCTCTTAAGATGACGAGAAATTGTTTGTGTTCCTCCAGCTGATGGAATGTAACCAAGCGTTACTTCAGGTAAAGCAAACTGACTATCCTCCGAAGCCACTCTAAGATCGCAATAGAGAGACATCTCTAATCCAGCACCATACGTAAATCCATGCAACACACTTATAAGCGGTATATCAAGGCCGGCCATTAATTCCCATAGATCTCGATTCAACCGAGCCTCGCGAGACTCATACAGCGATGGAGAACTTCCGAATTCTGATATATCTGCTCCGGCAGAAAATCCCTTCGGACCAGCACCTCTCAAAATCGCGCATTTAGCCGTCGGATCATCTCGGAGCAGTAAAAATATCTGCCATAGCTCGTCACGCATAGCAAGATTGATGGCGTTTATTCTGTTGGGACGGTTCAATGTAACCGTGTATATGCCCAATTCATCTCGGTCAAGTTCTACAAATGGGCCTGAGTCATCCATACCTGACATGACTTCAAAATCAGCTTTAAGCCCAATCAGGCTTTTTAATCGGTGATACCTCAGAGCGATCATGCTGACCCTGAACTTCACCATTTATTTTTTCAGCAAGATAATTCATCAACACAGATCCTGGCTTCATATCATTCGTCTGCCAATTTGTCAGTGCGTACCTATCTTCCGCTGTCAAATCTAGATCCTTTAGGCTGGCAATAACTGCCTCAAACATCTGATGGCATTCGTCTACAGTAAATTCAACTTTCATTTATCGTACTCCTTGATAAATTGGCAACTTTTCATCTAACGCTCTAAAGTTTTAATCTTTCCTCTTTGACGAATCATTCGGCGAGTATTGTCATCAATAAAATTGCCCACAGCCTCATTTAAGTCGACAGCAAAGTCATTCAGGCTACTCGACCCGATAGTGTGATCTCGTCTCCAACCTCGAATTAATTCTTTGCCCTCAGGCGATAAATCAAGATGGTCCAAGATTTGAGATGTCACCAATGCCAAAACAACATTTGTTTCATCAGTATTCAGTACAACGTTCATTCATACCCCCACTATTTGCGGTTCACGATAATGTATTGTCGTAAAGGATAGTACAGACCAGAGAAAAGAAAACCTATATGCCAATATAGTCTGTACTTTCATTCTCGGAATAAGATTATTTACCCTGAAAGTCAGGCTCGCGTTTCTGCATAAAGGCGCTGACGCCTTCACTCCGATCAGATGTCGACTGCAACAAAATCGTCAAATCTAGTTCGTATCGCAGCCCTTGTGAAAGGGTCATCTCCCCACCTCGATAAAGAGCTTCTTTTGCGGCTCTAATTGCTAAAGGTCCACGACTCGAAATAGTCTTCGCCAATGCGAGTGCCTCATCAGAGGTATTTTCTGAAAGTGAAGACACCAACCCAAGACTGACCGATTCATCCGAACTCATGAGTTCACCGAGTAATAACATTCTAAGCGAGCTTGGACGTCCAATCGCGCGAATAAGACGTTGCCCCGCTCCACTAAGAGGCAATAAACCATCCTTGATGCCTTGTAACCCAAACGAGGCGGCACCACCGCATAGGCGGATATCCGCCGATATGAAAAGCTCCATTCCAGGACCAATAGTTTTCTTATTAGCAGTTGCTATAACTGGCTGCCTAAAACGCGACACGAGGTCAATACCGGCAACTAAATTAGAAATTTTATTCTGAATACCGACTCCCTGAGACTCAGTTACTAGATCCCACTCAGTTCCATACCGCTCAACATTCTCTAATATAACTACATCAATATTCTCATTATGCTCTATATTCTGAAGGGCACTAATCAACGACTCGGCTTCAGGAATTCCACATATGGCTGCAGCTTTACTGAAGGTTATGATTGCAATCTGATCGATAATTTTTATGTCTACACTCATGAGATGAGCGTAACGCAGTCCCACCAGAAAGTCGAAATTAGTATCGAGGAGAAAGGATTAATCTGCGATGGATTTGAAACTCAAAGAGAGTAAAATTGTTATCACGGGGGCATCGCGTGGTATCGGAAAATCAATAGCTTTAGCATTTGCCTCAGAGGGTGCACGCCTACTCCTCGTCGCGCGAGGTCAAGAAACGCTGGAACAGACGAAAGATGAATTGGATCAAATAGGCTCTTCAAAAGTTGAGATTCTGTCATGCGATGTAACAACGACAGCCGCACCGCTAGAAATTTTAAGATGCGCACAAGATCGACTAACAGGCGTAGATATATTGGTCAACAATGCAGGTGCCACTATCCGCGATATGGAGACTGAAGAAAACTGGCGAGCGTCGTTCGAACTTAACACCTTCGCACCCTTGTTAGTAATGGAGGCACTGAAAGATGAATTAATGAAATCTACGCACGCATCGGTAGTAAATATTTCTTCAATCTTCGGTCGAGAGTATGGTGGACCTGCTCAATATCAGACATCGAAAGCGGCGCAAATCGCACTATCTAATGCCTATGCACGCGATTGGATAACTGATGGAATTAGAGTAAATAATATTGCGCCAGGATCAATTGCCTTCGAAGGTGGATCTTGGGGAAACAGACTCATATCTGACCCGGAGGGAATGGCAGAATTTATTCGTGCTGAAATTCCTGGCGGAAGATTTGGTAAGCCCGAAGAAGTCGCAGATGCAGTCGTGTGGCTTGCCTCACCGAGAGCCTCTTGGGTAATTGGGACAACCTTGCCAGTTGACGGTGCGCAAAGCCGAAGTGGCACGTAAGCTGTTGCGCCCGCGGATGCAATCAGAGAGCATGGTACCAGCAAGGGAGTCTACTTAATGCGCTTTCAACAACGTGACCTGATCGGAATCTTATTTGCAATAGTGGCTCCAATGCTTGCAATGTGGTTGATACTTTCGGCGTTTGAACTTTGGGATTTTCATGACACACCGATGCTTGGAGCAGCACTCGGTGGAGTTGCGGTGAATATTGCAATTGGTGCCGGAATACTTGGTGCATTTTCACGTTTCATCAAGTCATGGGATTGGATCGGTGGTTTAGCCATCACCTTGTTCGCAGGAATCGCACTAGTTGTCGTATTGCAGCGCATCGGCCACGGATCCGGTTTACCCGCGAACCTTGTAAAAATACTTTGTGTTTTCCTTTTTCTTGGCTTAAATATCAACATCATTGTGCAGCTGGTAAAAAATGGAATCGATCCTTGGCTTCTTCGAAAATCCAGTGCGCCGTCTGAATAGAAAAATCTGTCGACAGAGTACGAAAACATCAACATGCCACTAACACCAATGAGTAGTCAACTGGTTCTCCTGCATCTTTTGGCCGCATGGATGAGCGAAAAATTCTACAGAACCTTTCGACCTACGGATGAGCTCGTCACAAATGATGACACGATTGGATTTGATGCGCTCCTCACCCAACGTAACCGAATTATCGGAGTTTTCATGGCCGAACTGTGGGACTCATCTGAAAATACAACAACGGACCAACTAAGTAACTTACTTGCCGACGATATGTTCTCCGACGACAGTATAGAAAACGGAGCATATGCAGTTTGGATCCCGCCAAAAGTCCAACTGCCCTCGACTGAACCATATTTATCTGAATTGAGACTGCAACTCGTGAGAGGAATGCGGGGCATTCCAATTGATGAGCGAAGAGAAATCAGAATACCTCGATCTGTAACACTGGCCAAACTTGAAAATACTGGTGCCTATATGTCTGTCGCAGGGGGGTTTTCTACGGAATGGCTTGCCTTATCGGAAGGTGTTCAGGGATCGTTTCATTTAGATTCTCATAAAATATCGAGATTGCCAAAAGAGCGGGCAGAAGTAGAATCCATGATGACTCAGATACGTGATAGAGCAATGCTTCTCCGTGAAGGTGAACTCACCGAGTTAGATATATTCGATCACTGGACTATCTCGCACTTGCCCGAAACACTAGATCCAGGAGTTGCTGTTATTTGGCCACCACCTGAACTAGATCCTAATGATGGAACTCCGGTTCGGAGAGATCTTCGACGAGTGCTAAAGCGTGTACAACAAGTGGACATGTCAAAGGCTGACATGAAAGTCTTGGTAGTCACTACTGCGGCCACTCATATCGATCAGGAGCTCGTCACCACTGCGATAAAAGGAATGAGTCCTGCTACATATGGGATGCTCGATCTTGTCGTAGTCGTTGCAGATGGAGAATTACGGCAGGTCCTACAACCACGGGCACTTCCTTGGAGTACAAGCTGAAGTTCTAAGTAAAATTTTGATAGACCGATGTCTCAAATTTTTCAAAAAGAGTTAGTGCAGATACGTCCATCCATGGGTGAAGTTGCGAAAGAAAAACACCACCAATATTTTTCTCACGGTCTACCCAAAAATATGTATTAAATATACCTGACCAACTCAACGATCCGGGAGATCGTCCGGTTGGAGTTTTTTGCTCATTAATCTGAAAGGTAAGCCCCCATGTTTTCTCTAATCCAGGAAAAAATTCAGCATCGTTTGCAATATTTTTGTTAGTCGAGATGAGCATTTCTACGCGGTTTGCTCCCATCGCATTGCGGGTCATGAGCTCAATCGTCGCGGGCTTGAATAATTGTGATGTAGGTGTCCTGCCATCGTTAAGAATCATCCGAATAAATTTCATATAGTCAGTAACTGTCGAATACAGGCCACCTCCGCCACCCCAATACTCTCGCTCTGAGGCAGTCACATGCTCGTTTGCTTGAAATCCATTATTCCCCTGCGGTGTATGAACCGATGTCATTCTAGATTTCATCTCATCCGATGGAAAGTATGTCGTGTCAAACATCTCCAATGGCTCAGTGATATGAGCCCTCATATATTCATGAAGAGTGACGCCGGTTACTTCTTCAAGTATCAAACCAGCCCAATCCATACTGATCCCATAACCCCACTTCTCACCGGGATCAAAGACCAAAGGCACTTCCAACGCTTTCTTCGTTCCAGTAGACATCCGAGGATGGCCTGTGATCGATATGTATTGTTCTAAGAGAGCATTACACCAATCTGAGCTGAAACCAGAAGTATGCGTTAATAAATGACGCAATGTTAATGGCCGCTTAGGCGATCTGGTGAGCACATTCCCAGCGTCATCAAACCCCACCAACACTTTGACTTCGCCCAGATATGGAAGAATCTCGTTAGCAGGCGTATCCAACTCTAAAATATTCTGCTCTACGAGCTGCATTACTGCGGCCCCTGCAATAGGTTTCGTCATCGAGGCGATGTTAAAAACAGTATCAACTGTCATTGGAGCAAATGTACGAGTTGAGCGCACACCGAAGCCAGCCTCATATTGAGTCGATTCACCTGAGGTCACTCCAACCACAACTCCGGGAATCGTCCCCATATCAAGTGAGTCTGTGAGATCTCTCTCAAATTGCCTTGGCATCTAAACCGCCAAAAAAAGCTTAGCCATCCGATCGAGACATCATTGTGGAGTAACCGCCAAATGCAACAGTCGTGGCTCTGGCATGCTCTTCAACATGAACATTAATACAGGATGGTTTTCCACTCTCAGCAGCTCGCTCCAAAGCATTGTGCAGATCATTCGGATCAGTAACTAACTCTCCGTATCCACCGAGTGCCTCAACCACTTTGTGATATTGCTGGTCAAAACCCAAACTTCTACCAGGTGTGGTGTTCTCGCCACCGGTCCAGCCGCCGTTGTTGCTAACAACTGCAATCACCGGTAGATCATGGCGAACCATCGTGTCAAATTCCTGAATATTCATCAAAAAAGAGCCGTCGCCGACAAACGCAACAACCTGACGCCCTGGTGCAGCAACCTGAGCACCCATCGCAAAAGGTATACCTACCCCCATGCATCCATTAGGTCCAGAATTCAATCTCGCACCCTCGACAAATGATGGAATCCATTGTCTTCCAAAATTCAGTGTTTCCATCCCATCAACTGAGATAATGGCATCTCTATCAACAAAATTGACTATCTCCTCAGCTACCCTGAGCGGGTGTATCGGCGTCTGATCGCTTTCGGCTGACATCCGACTCTGCTCACGCTTTCGGTCATCAAGTTCGGCCAATTGCGCTCGCCAATTATCTGAAGTTCCAATCCCTGCATCTTTTGCTGCTGCTGTTAACTTGGCAAGTGCAACACGGGCATCTGCCGCTATTGGAACATCAACCGGACGATTATGACCAAGTTCACTCGCATCTACATCAATATGGATAACTTTTACATCAGGAGCAAATCTAGGTGCATGCCCAAATGAAATAATGAAGTTAAATCGAGTTCCTACAACAACAATTACATCTGCTTCCCGAAATGCTTGTCCACGAGCTCCCAAATAGGCCAAATCATGATCTTCTGGAACAATACCGCGAGCTTGAGGAGTAGTAAAAAACGGAATCTGGGTAGTCTCCACAAACTCTCGTAGTTGATCACCAGCCGCTGACCAAAACACGCCTGAACCGGCAATTACGACCGGTCGCTCAGCTTTGGACAGAAGCTCTATCGCTTTCTCTATTTCACCTTCATCAGGATATGGACGAGGAGCTGGCGTCCCCCCTTTTGGAAACCATACAGATTCCTGTTCAACTCTCCCATAAAGAACCTCGCCAGGAAGATCAAGATATGTGGGACCAGGTTTACCAGTGATCGCTTTTCTACGAGCCATATTGAAATATTCTGGAAGTCGATCTGTATGATTTACTCGACCAGCCCATCTCGTGACAGGTCGCGCCATGGCTAACTGGTCGTACTCCTGAAATGCATCTGTGTCATGTGCTCGTAGCGACGCAGATCCGCCCAGTGCGATCATGGGAACACAGTCGAGATATGCATTCGCCATACCGGTTAATAAGTTTGTCGTTGCGGGTCCTGACGCAGCTAAACAAACGCCTGGCTGGCGCTTGACTCTTGCGTAGCCATGAGCGGCAAATGATGCTCCCTGCTCATGTCGGCAATCAATGGTTCTTATACCGTGATCGGCAGCAAATCCAGCTACCTCAATAATGGGTCCCCCCATTATATAAAAAAGATCCTCTACACCTTCATCTCGCATTTGGCGCGCTAATAACTCAGAACCGCTGATTCCATCTGGAGCAGTACTCATAATCTATTTCCTCCACCTATTGTATATTTTCAAGATGGTAGCTCCGAACGCTCACACTGTGTTGTTCTGCAGAACAATTATCAAGATTTAGCTGATGACATCTAATCGATCCTGTATCACGCCTGATGCTTTGAGAGAATTAATTTCATCGTGACTCAAGCCAGCAATTTCACGAGACACTTCCACAGTGTGCTCTCCAAAAAGTGGCGCAGGCCGCTGAATGTGAGGCTTAGCCGAGCTGAATTTCCAGGGGAAACCATCCCAACGAAAATGCCCGACATCCGGATGCACAATATCAACAAAATAATCTCGTTCAAATAAATGCGGATCGGATACGATTTCCCAGTTCTGTAAAACGGGTCCTGCACTTACCCC
>JAQWLS010000024.1 GCA_029247135.1 Dehalococcoidia bacterium
TGACAGCCGAGCAAATCTTGCCGCTGAGGTGGAGCGAGAGGTGAGGACGCGGTTCTCTACAACATTTGAATCTGTAATTCCAAGATCTGTAAGGCTTGCTGAGGCACCAAGTCACATGCAAACAATTTCTGACTATGCGCCTGATTCGGCTGGTGCGATTGCCTATAATTCGTTGGCGCTTGAAATCGTTGCGAGACTTGATTTGAAGCTATAGAAAGAGAGAGGATGGTGTTATATGGGTGGATCACCCCGTTTGGGAAGGGGTCTGGACGCGTTGTTTCAAGACTCTTCTCAAAAGAGAGATACTTCGACGTTAGAGAGTGAAAGTGATTCGATTCAGATTTCTCGGATTACACCAGATCCGGAGCAGCCGCGGAAGCACTTTGACGAGGCAGAGCTCGAGACGTTGAAACAATCGATAGAGATTCATGGTGTTTTGCAACCTATTTTGGTTACTAGGTCTCATCTGGATAATTCTCAATTTCTTATCATTGCAGGTGAACGTCGATGGAGGGCAGCGCGTGCCGCTGGTTTAGATCGCATCCCCTGTGTAGTGCGTGAGATGCAGGATAGTAATCATTTGATGCTGGCTTTAGTAGAGAACTTGCAGCGCGCCGACTTGAACACGCTCGAAGAGGCTGAGGCATTTAGACAACTTCAGGAGAAATTTGGTCTGACTCAGCAAGAGATTGGCGATCGACTAGGTCGCTCGAGAAGCGCAATTGCAAATGTTTTACGCCTTCTGGATCTTTCGGTCGGGGCTCAGCGATATTTGGGAGATGGATCTATTTCATCAGGCCATGCTAGGGCTTTACTTCAGGTTAGTGACGAGTCGGAACAGGTTCGGCTATGTGAATTAATTATATCTGGGCAGCTGAGCGTCAGAGATCTTGAGCAATTACTGACTCAGAGTGTGGCTAAGCGGGTCGGGAAGTCAATAGCCAAAAATTCAGAGATTAGTGGTCTTGAGGAGACTGTCCAACAAGCACTGGGTACAAAAGTCAGACTTCGTCGGAATTCAAAAGGTGCTGGCGCACTGACGATTTATTTTTATTCTGATGAGGAACTTACCGGTATCCTTGACGGTATACTTGGTGAAAATCAGCTGTAATTGTTGTGTTTGGTCGTTCGCCTTAGGAGGTCATAAGAATGAAACTGGCTGTTTATTCGAGTGGTGCAGAAGAAAGATTGACCGAACTGGAGATCTCGTTACCTGAGATAGCCAGCCCCCTAGCCTTGTACGAGCCAGTTCGACGCTCAGGTTATTATTTGTATGTATCTGGACAGATAGCGATGAGTGAGGGTTCTCTTGTACACCCAGGAGTGGTTGGGGAGAGTGTCACAGTCGACGACGCAGCTAAAGCTGCTCGGGTATGTACCATTAATGGTTTGGCGGCAGTGAAAAAAATTATTGGTGGATTAGATGGAATCAGACTCGTAAAGTTGTCGGGTTATGTTGCCTCTGCTTCTGATTTTCATCAACAGCCCAAGGTCATAGATGGTGCAAGTCAGTTATTAATCGATGTATTTGGCACCGAGGTGGGTATGGGGGCCAGGGCGGCTGTAGGTGTGTCTGCTTTACCTCTTGGTTCTTCGGTCGAGGTTGAGCTAATGTTTGAACTGGATTCAGCTGTTTATAGTTGAGAATTGAATTATGGTTTCCAGAAGACTGATTGTGAATTGAGGCTAACATGTCGCGTATCGATTTTGTGACCGGAGCTCCAGAAAAGTACGCTCATCTAGTTGATGATTTGATTCAAGTCAGGACAGAGTTAAGAGCAGGTGTTAACTCATTTTCTGAGGCGGAGATGCGACTAGCGAGATCTGACGATATCTGGTCGGCGAAGCGAACTCTGGCTCATATTGGAGTTTATGTTCATTTAAACGGTGTATTTATTCATCGTATGGCGACCATGACTGATCCACAGAGACTGCGAGTGGATGAGGATCAAGAAATTCAGTCACGTGGTTTCATGAGTGGGTCAAGTTTGGAGCTTTTGGACTATATCGATCAAGAGATACAGGAAACCGTCGAGTTATTGGCCCACACACCTGATGCAGCTTGGGGTCGGCGAGGAATTGTTGATGGCAACAGCCATTCACTGAGGCAGCGGGTGGCAAGTCATGCCGATCATATTCGCGAACATACGACGCAAATTATTGCCGGCAGCTGATTAATTAATTTGTCTCAATAGGTAGATGTTCTAAGTAGGACCATTCCGCCCACGATCCGTCATAATTTTTTGTATTTGCCCAGCCAAAAAGCTCAGACATGACGAACCAAGATACTGCAGATCTAATCCCTCCCCCGCAATACGGATAGACTGGTATATTTCCATCGATTCCGGAGTTAGCGTAGAGAGCCACTAATTGTTCGGTCGCAAGCAATTTTGCATCTGTGTCTAATAAATCTTCCCAGTTTAAGTGCGATGCTCCGGGGATTCGCCCGTGCCTTGGAGCAGGATGCTGACCGGGTAGACCAAGATATTCTTCACTTGATCGGCAGTCGAGAATTAGGCCAGGTTTTTGATTTTCACTGACAGCTAGAATGCTTTCCTGATCTATTATGATGCCTTGGTTTGCTGGTCGAACCTCACATAATACTTCAGTTGTGTTGGTTTCAGATGTGGTTGTAGGCAAGCCATTGTTTTCCATCGCGAGGACTGAGGTGGCAGCAACCGATACGTTTTCAATACCAAAATATTTGAGCACCCAGTACGCTCGATAGGGCCATGGAGATAAGTCTCTTGCCATACAAATTATGTTTTGTGAACCGTTTTTGCCCAAGATGCCCATTTTGCCAAGAGTAGACTCGATTTGATTTTTCTCTGGCACGAGGGCTCTGATCCCGTGCCGTTCAGTCGTAAAGTCACCATAGCCATCTGCCCACACGGCGTTGAGTAGATGACCTTCTTGATATTCAGTTTTTCCAGCCCCAATATGCAACAAAACAGTGTCAGGATCGTCAAGATTATTCTTAATCCAGTCGGTAGATCTAATTATATTTTTGGAGTCAGCCATTATCTATCTCCCGATAAAATATCTAGTCGGTGCGTGGACTTTGATTTTCCGGGTTACGTCGTCTGCCCCCGCGCTTTCCACGTCGCCTATTCTTACTTTGAGGGGAGCTTTTCTCCTCGGATGAGGTTGTTTCTGCTTTTGTACCAGCTGGTCTCCGACGTGCAATTTGATTACTACTGCTCTTGTTGGAACTCGCGCCTTGCCGTGATTTATTTTTACTTCGGTCACGTTTACTTTTGTCCAGTCTTTTGGGGTTAGGATCGGCTTCTTTCTCGGGAGGTGTATCTACAGGCGTTAGTACAGCTAATAAATTTTTCTGTCGTTCTTCATCTTCTCTCCGAACGGCCGCTTCGACTTTACTATCAAGTTCAACGGGCCTCACCGTAGTGCCCATCTGCGCGCGTAATTCCTCGGCAGATATTTGGATAGTTTCTCCTGTGTCTTTGAAAAGAAGTCTTACAGTCTCGCTTAGATAGTTAATTGAGAGAACCTTGGCTTTACCTGCGGGAGTGCTGATGGTTTTTCCAACTTTAGGAAGTGTGCCAGCAATTTCTCTATACGCGTCTACTTCGAAGGTTAGGCAGCAGAGTAATCGTCCGCAGACTCCGGATATCTTTGACGGATTTGGAGCAAGTCCTTGGTCTTTAGCCAGTTTAATTGAGATAGTTGGGAAGGTAGTCATCCAAGACGAGCAACATAATTCCCTACCGCAAACACCGAAGCCGCCGGTTTCTTTTGCTCTATCTCGATCCCCAATTTTCGATAAATTAATTGATTCAGAGTAATTTTGGGAGAGAATTTTGAGTAAGTCATTTTCTCTCCGGTGTTGCTGATCAGGCGCTGTATATTTGATATCGAGGTAATTACCGGCAAGGTCATAGTGGAGACTTGCGACACGTATTTTCGAGTTTATACGTGCCGCATATGCTTGTGTGTGGACTATTTCTTCCTTTGCTTTGTCCTTTGCTCGATGGTCACGGGAGATATCGTCTTCTGTTGCCAAGCGCTCAATTACTCGAATAGGGCCGCTCGTGGTTCCGGTCATGACTTGGTCAGGCGTGAGGACCACTCGACCAACGTGTTCGCCACGGTTGGTGCTAATTATCACATAGTCACCTATTTTTAAGTCTATTTCTCCAGGGCTACAATATATGAGTTCCGCTGCGGTAGACAGGCGGACCCCTGCTATTTTTTCCATAATTTTTCCAGTCAGTATGCAAATAGTCTATAAGTTATAGATTATCGTTATTTAATGGTCAGGCTTGTATTCTAATGAGTGTTGGAGAGTTGTGGTATATCTATCATCATCATATCTAGTGCAAGCCTTGCGTTGACATTTACCTGAAGATTGTTTTCAGCTTCTTCAAGTGCCGTAAGTGCTCTCAGCGCGATTTGGGAGGTGAGTTGTGAATCGGACTTATTGTGGAAAGTAGAAAGTTCGATTGATATAACATTTGTTGCTATCTGGAGTGCTTCACGCCACCAGGCCTTCCAAATATTTAGTGTTTCAAGCACGATCTCGGGTTCATTCCGCCAAGCTTTACCTAGTCTTTCACTATATTCCATCCGATCTTGACTTCCCGCACCAGCGAGATTTTCGATATCTTCGAGGATTGAGTTAAGTGTGATTTCATATGCCGGGTCGCTTAGTTGCATGTATGCAAGTCCGTAACATCCCTTGGATATCGTTGCGTACTTCTTGGCAGATTGGATGTCCTCAGTTAAATTGGACTTTAATATCGCGTCTGTCAATAAATCTCTGGACATTGCAGGTATTTTAACTAGTTGGCAACGTGATCTTATAGTGAGGCTAAGATTCTCTGGATTAGCAGAAAGTAAGAGGATTGTGGTGTTTGGTGGCGGTTCTTCAAGTTGTTTAAGTAAAGCTGAAAAAGGTTGTTCATCACCACGACTGAGGTCATCTACGGAATCGACAATAAACACTTTATGAGTTCCGTTGAATGATTTATTGTTCATATCTACGCTCATTTTTCGTATTTGGCAGACACCAATCGTTGTATCAGGATGTGTGTGTGGCTTTACTGGTGCACCATTCTGGGGCTTGCAGTCGCCACCAATGCGTATCCATTGAACATCGCCGAAGTCTTCCTTTTCAATTGCGTCATAAATTGAGTATGAGTTGTTTTGTTTGCCATTTGGTGAAAAGATAGCCTGAGCAAATCGGGTTGCTAGTGTTCTTTTACCAACGGCTTCAGGTCCAGTAATGATGTAGCTCCGGTTGAAATTATTATTTTCAACGTCTCGCTGTAAGAGCGCCACTGCGTCCTCAGCTCCATACATAGCCCAGTTAGTTGTTTCCCTCTCAGGCTCAACACTAGTTTGACTATCAAACATCAAGATTGAACTCCTACCTACTGTCAGTGGATGATATTAGAGGGCCGATTTGATTTACGACATCGAGACTTGTGAGGTCATCATATGTTTCTCTTCGCCGTATCACGTAAGCTTTACCGTCTTCGACCATAATAACCGCCGGTTTGAGGGAGAGATTGTAGTTAGACTCCATTGCCAACTGATATGCACCAGCGGCTGGAATAGCGATTAACTCATCTCTTTTGAGGACAGGCAGTTCGACATCCCTTGCAAGTACATCACCTGATTCGCAGAATTTTCCCGCAATAGTTACTGTCTCTTCGGCTGGATCAAATGGTCGCTCTGCAGCCATTACCTCATATTTTGAGCCATAAATAGCTGGTCGAATATTATCAGACATACCACCGTCAACGGCCACATAAGTTCGAATACCAGGTATTTCTTTTCTTGACCCAATTGAGTAGAGAGCAACCCCAGCTCTAGCTATAAGAGATCTGCCCGGTTCAATGATTAGTCTTGGTGGAGGAAATGACAGTTGATCAGCCTGCTCTGCAAGCGTGTTGCAGATTGCATCGGCATATGCCGAGGGTTCAGGTGGATTGTCCGAGTTTATATACGCAACTGCAAAACCTCCTCCTGGAGAAAAATCAGATATGAGGATGCCTACATCTAAAAGTTGCCTTATTAACTGCGCACCTACCTTTACCCCAGCTATGTAGGGCTCCATCCCGAATATAGGACTTCCAATATGCATATGGATTCCCCGAAAGTCTAAATGTTTCGCTTCATTAATTTGGATGCAAGCGTCATACGCCTCATTGTTTTCAATTGCGACTCCGAACTTAGAGTCCACAAGCCCCGTAGTAGTGGCCGTATGAGTATGCGCATCAACACTGGGTGAAATTCGGAGCATTACTTTTGGAATTATTCCCATTTCTTCAGAAATTGATTCAAGTAACTCTATTTCATCGACACTATTTATAACGATCTGGCCTAATTTATTTTCCAAGGCTTCTCTCAACTCGGCGGCTGTTTTGTTATTCCCATGAAATGCAGATTGCGAAACATCAACACCTGCTTTTTGTAAAACAGCCATTTCACCTCCAGACACGACATCGAATGAAAGTCCTTCACCTGCTAGGAATTGAGCCATTGGAACATTGATCCATGCTTTTGACGCATAGTGAACTTCAACTCCATATGGCCACTTTGCATTAAAGGCTTTTATGTACCCTGACGCTTGATTTCGTAATGTTTTTGCGTCGTATATGTAGAGTGGAGTACCAAATTCATTTGCAAGATCTCTTGTTGAGCAATCGCCGATAGTCAAAGTGCCCTCGTTTGATGTCGAGCTACTAATAGGCAATATTTTTTTGAGTGGTAGATCGTGATCGGTAGTCATAAAACCTCAATTTGTTAATCAACTATAAAAAGGTGACGCCGGTTATCCAGAGACTTGGATGTCCATGTCGCGGTGTTCTATCCCTGCGTCTAAATATATCTTGCCTCGTGCTTGGTAGCCTAATTTTTCGTAAAACCCTAATGCTTGCACTTGCGCCGAGAGAGTGAGTATTGAATATCCTCGACTAACTGCGACTTGATGGCATTTTTCCATAACTAGTTTTCCAACGCCAGTTTTTCGAGCATCGTGTCTCACTGCTACTCGTCCAATATGAAGGTGTATTTCTCTAGAACTCGAAATATTGGACTTGTTCTCAACAAACATTCGGGCTGTGCCAAGAACAGCATTATGTTCCTTTGCAACAATGTGAATGACTCTATCATCGAGAATTGATTGAATCGTATCGAGATCGTCAATTTCTTCTTCTTTGGGTACAAGTTGCTCATCTATGAACACAGCGGACCGGAGATCTAGTATTGAGTCCAAATCTTCTTGAGTTTTGACTATTTCGATGAAAAGTGACACTTTTAAAAACCTACATTCTAGTCACTATACTAAGCGTGTATAGCGGGGTAGGTATTAATTGAATATTAATTGGTCGGACGTGTGTCATGAGGCTGAAGGCGCATTTATTCGATATCTACAAATTGATTCATCAAACCCACCTGGACGTGAAGCGCCCGCCGCACACTTTTTAGGTGCACTTCTTGAGAAAGAAGGAATTAATCCTGAGTACATCGAAATTAAGGATGGGCGCAAGGCGATTTTTGCACGCTTGAAAGGGGCTGAGCATAGTCGATCATTAATGTTAGCTTCGCATACTGATGTTGTACCAGCCCGCATAGAAGACTGGACGGTGGACCCCTTTGGGGGTGAAATTATCGAAGGTAAGATATACGGACGCGGTGCTGTAGATATGAAAAGCGTTACGATTTTTCACCTGTTTTGTATGATTTTGATTAAGCGATTTGATATACCGCTGAGTCGGGATTTAGTTTTTCTTGCGGTACCGGATGAGGAAACTGGATCTCGATTTGGGATGAAATGGTTGGTGGACAATCGACCGGAACTCTTTGACTGCGAGTTCAGTCTTAATGAAGGGGCATCTGGCCTGGAGTCATTTGCATCTATTTCACTCGACATTTTTCAAGTGGCAGTTTCTGAGAAGCGAATGGCGCCATTTAAACTCACAGTGAAAGGTACTCCTGGGCATGGCAGCAAACCAACGACTGACAATCCGATCGTTCACCTGTTGGAGGCGTGTGAAAGACTAGTTCATTGGCAGAGAAACCTCGACTTGTCAGAACAAAACACTTTACTCGTTCGAACATTAGCTGACAAAGGTTTAATTAATGGAGATTTTGATTTTAAAAAATTAAGGGAAGATGGATTGATGTCTTCTGATCTGGAGGCTGGTCTTACTAACACTATCAATCTGACTATTTTCAGTGGTGGTTTTAAATTTAATGTGATTCCAGGGAGCGCGGAGGCTCTTTTTGATTGCAGGCTGCTCCCAGACATGGATTTAGATGATTGGCAAGCACAAGTTGAGTCGCAAATCGATGACGACAGGATAGCGTTTTCGTATGCGTTAGAAGAGATTCCTAATGAGCCTGAACCAGTAATATCTGAATGGGGTAACGAATTGTCGATTGCGATTGAAAGTTCTGTTAAGGAATTTTTTGAGGATGCGGTTGTATCACAAACCACTTCGACCGTTGGCACGGATAATCGATTTTTAAGGACGCTCGGTATACCCTCGTATGGTTTCATACCTTGTCTTTTTTCCCAAGCTGAATTGGATGGCTTTCATGCTAATGATGAATTTCTGACACAAGATAACTTTAAATTGGGTGTAGAACTCATGTGGCGTGTGGTAGCTAAAGTGGTGTGTTCAAAGCAAACCTAGTTTTAAATCAGAGGCCACGGGACGCATCTTTCATAGAACATTTCAGGTAAGGTGCCGGTTTTGATAAGATTTTCGAGTCTAGCTAGCATCGCCGAAATCTCTTCCTCTGAGAGCATTGAGAAGAGTTGTTGATCACTACGAGAGTCTGTAATTAGTGCATGGAGTTTTTCTAGTTGACTGGACCAATCAGGTGGAATCTCGACTCCACTGTAATCCCATATGACGGTTCGAAGCTTCCGCTCTGTGTGAAAGCTCAAGCCATTGTCGATTCCCCATATATTATCCTCTTGATCTCGGAGTATATGCCCTGCTTTTCTGTCAGCATTATTAATAATAATGTCCAGTATTGCAAGTCTCAGAAAGGAATAATCTAGTTTAACCAACGGATTAGTTCGTTTCACTGAATTACTTTTTCCATAGTCGATTTCACCTGATATACCAAGTGTCTCCTGAAGATAAAAATAATGTTCGTTTGGGTCGTGATTTATAAATAGTTGTATTGAACCTATTCCGTGCGGCCCATCGGGTTTGATAATCGTGGGTGGGATAATATTCCAATTTAGTAGTCTTGATAATTGGTACGCAGCAACTTCACGTTGATAGAGATCGGGAGGGAAATCCCATAACGGTTGTTCTCCTTGTGCGGGCTTGTATACCACTAAGCCTTCCTGAAATTGTGGATGTGTAAGAGTAGCAAGAAAAACGTAGTTAGATGCTCGACTGAACTGTCTCAAATCTTTAAATTCGGAATTTAACATGATGGTTTCAATGTCATCATCATCTGGGTTCCACGGATTGGCTATTTCTGTTAACAAAGTCATTTGAGCGGCCGTAAGTCCTTCAGTCTTTTTTAGCTGATCCTGGAAATGTCAGCTCAAAATCAGCTAAAACGTTAATTTGTATTTTAATGGGATCGCTTGTTGTGTTAGGCGACCAGATGGTCACGGTACCCGTAGCATATGAACCCGGAAGTAACGTCGGATTAACTTCGATCCTAAGTGAATTTTCGTTACATAGAGACGAATTGCATTTGTAGTCAGAACCTATAGCTATTCCTGTAGGTGGCGAGAGTTGTAAAAAGCTCGAATCTGATTTAGCTCGCCAAGTGGAGAGTCCAGTCCCAAAGTTTTTCACCGGCACATCAACCCACATAGTGGCAGCTGGATTGTTTATGCGAATTGTCTGAGTTCGGTCAGATGCCGAGAAAATGGGACTTCCAATAATCACCTGTATTTGATCTTCGGTCGGTGAAGAGATTAATTCGGTATGTGATGGCTGTGGCGTGGTCAGATCCATATTTGCATATGGAGCGAAGAAATTATTCGGTGCAAGTGCGGAGCGTACCTTCGGATTATTGAGATCGGGAAGTGAAACTGAAATGGAATCCCAGAGCTTACTACCGCCTACTGAGGGAGGGTTTTTTATACACCCCCAGACTAATTCTTGATAAGGAAATTGGTTGTGGCTTTGTGACCCATTACATTGGTAGGGTGTTCGTGGCCAAGGGAATATAGGATCAAGTGGATGGTTACTGCTTGAAGATCCAGCCCCAGTAAATCCGTTATAGGCCCACGTTGCGTAATACCAATTTTCGATGATTTCTGGGGATGAATTTGTATCAGTTCCCATAATCGGAGCACTTTCTGGTGCATTATTCCACTTAGATCCGAGTATTTTGACGCCTCTCGCAATGTTGTAGGCAAAATGAGTGGCAGTTAATGCTTGCGTATCAGATGGTTGATCATCTGCTCCAAGCGGGGCAGTCATTCCTGATGTCACCTGCATTATTCCGTGCCCGCAGTCAAATGAGATAGTGGAATCACCCACTCCACTCCACATAGTAGCTTTTGTTGCCATGGTCATTCTGGTTTCAATCCATGCTATTCCCTTGACGAGAGTTGCCGGGATATTACCGCCAGCAGTAGTACGACTATATCGAACTCCTTGTTCCAAACTATCAAGAGAAAATCGGGTGTCTGTAGGAAATAATTTATTTACAGAGGCAGCTTCGATAGCTGTCATGTATATTGCTCTATCTTGGGCACCTTCGTACGTTGCCGGTCTATACGCTCCAAAAGCGCAGGCATTTGTCTCGTTGATATGCCATTGGGACAAAAATCCGAAAACAGAGCTGACAAAGATTAGCGACAAAACGAAAAAGATACTAACGTGGAGCTTGGTCATGAACTTTCTAGTCATTCGACCACCACCCAAAGACCATTGCCTCAGATTCGCTTTCTACCAGTGTACGGGTTTCTAAACTACGATCGATAATAAGTAATGAACTCGTCCCCGGTTGTAACCCAGATATTCCGGAATAATTTTTTATTGTCAGGTATCGACCGTTGGCTGACCAAGAAATCGGGACATCAAACCCGCGTGATGGTGGCGGTAATGTTTCTGCGGAGGTTTTGGATAACAGTACTATCGCACCGGATTGGCTTTCCATATTAATTTGGCCAATGGATAGCAGATCTGTATTGGGTATCCACCGCGGAGAGAATTGTTCGTGACTGTTTGATGTATATGTGAACAAATTTTCATCATTTAGATCATATATGGCAGTTTGATAATTTAGCTGTTCAAACTTTTCCACGGCTATGAGGTAGCTCAGCTGTGTTTTACTCGGGCTCAGTGAGAAATCTCTAGCAAATTCGTTTGAGGCGTGGAATAAGTCCGTAGTTTCCCCCGAAGTCCTACTTACTGCCAGTACGTCTGTACCGTTAGAGGTCAGTCTTGCGAAAATAATGTTGTTGTCTGCATCTTGACCCACTGGATAGATCCCGCCAAAGTTGGCTTTATAGTGTGGTTCGCCAAAGTTTTCTGAAAAGATAATTTCCTTGATTCTACTTTTTAGGTTGATAGTGATAAGTTCTTGCTGATTAACTTTTACGCGTTTATAAAGTAGAGTATCTCCACCATCTAGCCACTTTGGCGGGTTTGTTGGGTCAGCATCTGTCGCTAGTGAAGTGCGTTGCCCAGTTGTTAAATTGAGCGTCCATAATGTTCCGATTTTGGTTAACTTTTTTGATTTCGTTGGTATGGCGATATATGCGATTTTATTTTTGAACACTCCGTTTGCGGGTCTAATAGAGTGTGAGGTCATTCTACCGATTTGAGCGAGAAGCTGCGGCTGGTTGGTCTTTCCCGGACTTGAGAGATAGATCTCATCAAATTGATCGTGGAAAACTGAATAAA
Organism: Dehalococcoidia bacterium; assembly: GCA_029247135.1. Lineage (GTDB taxonomy): Bacteria > Chloroflexota > Dehalococcoidia > UBA2979 > UBA2979 > UBA2979. The sequence goes on from JAQWLS010000024.1 coordinate 11,865, forward strand.
CGAGTGAAGGATTTTTGATGCTTGGTGCGAGTACATCCTTGAGGTTAGAGCCGATTAGCGGCAGAACAAGTGCGCCAAAGAGCACAATTGCACCTATCAGAATTACAGTAGG
>JAQWLS010000036.1 GCA_029247135.1 Dehalococcoidia bacterium
GTCTGTAATGAAGAATTCAATGCACACGGGGTCGGCGCTACCACTATGGGTGCCACTCCTGTGCTGGTGGTCAATGGGCCGATTCGAAAACAAATCGGAATGAATATGGGACTTAATGCTCTAGGCCAAGGGAACAGAGCTAACGCTGCAATCGGACGTGCGGTGAGACTGATACTCAGAAATGTCGGTGGACAAAGGCCAGGCGAGACTGAACGATCTACTCAGGGATCGCCTATGCGGTATTCAACCTGCTTTGCCGAGTGGGAAGAAATCAGTCCATGGGATCCTCTCCACGTGGAACGAGGCTTTAATAAAGATGAATCGGTAGTGACTGCTTTCGCAATGACCGGTATAGGAGTGGCAATCGATCAAACGTCGAGAACCGCTAAATCATTAGTTGGCTCCCTTGGTGTCCGAATGGAGGCCCACCATCATCCTAACTCTCACAATTATGGTGATTCGATGCTCGTACTATGTCCAGAACATGTGGCCACAATCTGGGAGGATGGTTGGTCAAAAGAACAAATCAGAGACCGAATCCAGGAAATTACGCAACGATCCGTGAGATCGCTGTTAAGAAATGAAGAAATAGGAGCCGGACTAGATCCCAACCAATTTGTTAATGCGTCCGAAGACGACTTAAATAAAATGATCCCTAAATTTCGTAGCAACGAAAATATCCATATAATGGTGGCTGGATCGGAAGCCGGTAAGTTTTCGGCCGTACTTGAAGGATGGGCAAGCGGAGCGACCGGATCCATTCCCACTAGCCGAAAAATTAATGACTAAAGTCAGAAAGAAGGTTTATAGAATGTCACCACAAGATTTACCCACGACAATTCTGGATCCGACCGACGAAAGAGAGCCAATCAAACGAACTAGAACTAAAAGACCTGAGCACATCACTGGAACCGTTGGGCTCCTTGATATCTCTAAGCCTCGCGGAAATAAGTTCTTAGACCAGGTCGAAATGCTGATTAGTAATCAAATGCCAAATGTAAAAATACAAAGATACATGAAGCCTACTTTTGCTAAACCTGCGCCTTATGAACTCAGAAGACAAATACTGAATGAGTGTAACTTTGTGATCGAGGCGGTCGCTGACTGAGGATCTTGTACAACGTGCAGTGTGCACGACACAGTTTGGTTTGAAAATAATGGAATCCCTGCAGTATTTGTGGCCACAGATGGTTTTGTCGATGCTGCGGTAGCTCAATCGACCTCATTGGGCATGCCTGACGTCAACAGGGTCTTTGTACCTCACCCAATGCAAGACCAAACAGATGAAGAAATGCATCAAAGAGCTAACTCTGTTATCGAACAGTTACTAACCGCGCTAATCGACTAACCAAGTCAGAAAGGCTTTTCATTGCCCGCATTACCAACTTCTGGTCCGCTGAAAGGAATTCGTATCCTTGACCTCACCTGGATTTTGTCTGGGCCGATGTGTACTCAGACTCTGGGTGACCTCGGAGCAGATGTTATCAAATTAGAGAGGCCCCCCTACGGAGACGTCGCTCGTACCACTATGCCGATGATCGATGGAGAATCTGGTTACTTCTTCTCCATAAATCGAGGCAAACGGTCCATAGCGGTCGATCTCACTACCGAATCGGGCAAAAGTATTTTTAAGGACCTTATAAAAGAGGTTGATGTTGTAGTGGAAAACTTCACACCTGGTGCAATGGATCGCCTTGGGCTCGGGTATACCAGCCTCAAAGACATAAATCCTAAACTCATATACGCAGCGATATCTGGATATGGGCAAACAGGCCCGCTTAGAGATAAACCGGCCTTGGATGTGATTGTTCAGGGGGCTGGTGGAGTCATGTCAATTACGGGGTATGAAGACTCCGAGCCGGCACGAGTTGGATTTTCTGTTGGAGACGTGGCAGCCGGATTGTATTGTGCAGTTGGAGTTTTGGCCGCAATACATGAGCGTGAAAAGTCTGGTGAAGGCCAACTAATAGACATTTCAATGCTTGACTGTCAAATTGCGGTGCAAACAAATGAATTTATGCGATATCACATAACGAAAGAAATTCCCGGACGCATTGGGACTCGACATCCTACTGCTGTGCCCTTCCAAGCATTTCCCACAAAAGATGGCTATATTGTGATTGCGCTTTCTTGGGGTATATCAAATCAATGGGGGCTCCTCTGCGTTGAACTTGATATCCCAGAACTTATCGACGATCCACGTTTTGAAACTGCCGCCGCCCGTTCTCGGAACCACAGTGAACTTGAACCCCTTCTTAATTCAGCCTTCGCGCAGAAGCATACATCGGACTGGGTTAACGCTTTACAAAAGTACGGAATCCCTTGCGGACCACTCAATAACATCGCAGAAACGTCCGTCATGCCTCAGGTTGCAGCACGTGAGATGCTACCTGAAATTGACCACAAAACTTTTGGTGCCACGCCTCTAGCGAACACGCCAATAAAGATGTCGCGTACACCTGGTGGAATCAAAGGAACGGCGCCTGATATGGGAGAGCACAGTCGCGAAGTCTTATCTGAACTACTTGGAATGAGCGAAGGTCAGCTTGCAGATTTAATTAGTAATGAGGTTGTCTGGGAGGAAAGACCTGAAGTTGAGCTAGGTTAGTCCGCTGATATTGCTCCACCTCGGACACCAATATAAACCCCCAATAGTATGACGACGCCGACACCGATCTCAAAAAATGAAGGAATTTCGTCCAACAACAGCGCTGCTATTAATGATGATCCGACTGGCTCACCAAGGATAGCCAATGCGACAACAGCAGCTGGTGCGAATCCCAAGGAATAATTTATCGCGTTATGACCTATCAACTGGGGAACAAGAGCAAGTAAAAGAATGAAAATATACGTATTCGCTTCATAGCTAAAAGTTACATTCTCCATACTGAGAAAGGTAATAACTAAAACGATAGCTGCCACCGAATATACAATGGCCGCATAGACTGGCATATCAACACGCTGCCTGGCATAACGTCCAACCAATAAATAGATGGAAGCTAATATCGCGCCAATGAACGCGTAAATATCGCCTGACAAGTTACCAATATCCTCAAAATCTGAAATGAGAAGTGCTGTTGCGCCACAGAAACTCAGAAAAATACCTCCTAATACTCTTGTATTAGGTCGCTCACCCAGAAACAGCCAACCACCCAAAGCGGCGAATAAGGGGCTCATCGCAACTAATGCGACCGATGCCAAAATCGAAGTTCTGGAAATACTTGAAACCCAAAACGCAAAGTGTGCTGCCAAAGCAATTCCGGATAAAACCATTAAACAAGTCACGCCAATTTTCAAACTCTTGTAGGAATTTTTTGAACCTATAAGCGAAACCACGATCATTATCGGCGCAGCAATCACAAGACGCGAAGTAGCAATATAAAGAAAGGAGGCTTCATCTGCCATCCTGATTAATGGACCAGCCCAACTACAGGCAAAAATTCCGATCGCAAGAATCAACATCTGATATCTGTTCATAGATAATGAGCATGATAGATGTATGAGTCGTAACACAACAAATTTCCGTTGGTTACCGATATCCTACTGTTAGGGCATTTTCTAGTCATCATGCTCAAAGAAAGGCTCTAATCCATATGTCACGTCTAACACGACTCACACCAGAACTCCTAACCGCAGAACAAAAACAAACTTATGACGCCCTCACTAATGGACCAAGAGGCGCAAATATGATCCAATCCGATGGGTCACTGGGTGGCCCTTTTAATTCAATGTTGCACTCTCCCAATATCGGGATAGCATTGCAGGAACTAGGTGCGCGTCTGCGTTACGGTACAAGCATTCCTCGCCCATTACTTGAACTAGCAATTATCACCATTGGAGCCCACTGGCAGGCTCAATATGAGTTTTGGGCACATGCAAGAATGGCGTTAGAAGCTGGTATAAAGCAGGAGGTAGTTACTGCAATTCAACTCGGTGAGAAACCGGACCTTGATGACTCTGAGGCGCTTGTTTATGAATTTTGCATACAAATGATCGAAACTAAACGTATTCGTGAGGATACCTATCAAAAGCTTGTTGAAACTTTAGGTGAGGCCGGAATAATGGAGATTGCAAGCCTAATTGGTTACTACTCGGCGATTTCCATCATACTAAATACATTTGAGATATCGGTGCCCGAAAATGCAACGGCACCATTTAAAAAGACATAACGCTACTCGCAGGTGATACTAGTAGACAGGGCAAATATAGAAAATTATCTGAATCATAAACTGGAGTCAGAAAAAATAAGTGAGGCCACGAAATGACAAACACCGAGATAAATTGGAACGACTGGACTGAACAAGCAACCGAGTGGCTTTCATCATATATACGAGTAAACACAGTTAACCCCCCAGGTAATGAAACAATTGCCTGTGACTTTATTGGGAAAATTCTTGACGCCGAAGGAATACCCTACCAGCTCTACGATCCCGGTGATAATCGTGCAACTCTTGTCGCCACACTTAAGGGAGATGGAAGCAGAGGCAAATCTCTAATTCTACTTAACCACACCGACGTCGTTCCTTTTGAAATCGAAAACTGGACAGTTGACCCACTCGGTGGTGAAATTCGTGATGGCTATATCTGGGGCAGAGGGGCGCAAGATATGAAAGGCACGGGCATCGTTGAGCTTGTTACGTTTCTTTTGCACAAGCGACTTAATTTGCCGCTCAAACGGGATTTAGTTTTTATGGCAGTTGCTGATGAAGAGGCAGGGTCAGCTTATGGCGTTGAATTTCTCGACCGCGAACACCCTGAGCTTCTTGATTGTGAATATGTAATAAATGAGGGTGGTAGTGGTAGCACCGAAGTACTAGGTATCGAGCGCGACGCGTTCAATATAGGGGTCTCAGAAAAGGGTCCCCTCTGGCTCAAACTAACGGTCGAGGGGACCCCAGGTCATGGTTCGGTACCCCATAATGACAATGCAGCAGATCATCTGGTTCGAGCCGTAAACAAAATTCTAGATTGGGAACGACCGTTTGATATAACTCCCGAAGTTAGGAATTACTTTGAAGCAATTTATGAGGCTGGCATTTTAAAAGATAAACCAACCGATGAAGTTCTTAAGGCTTTGGCAGCTGATAATCCCAGAATAGACTCCATGCAGAAAAATTCAGTGGCTTTGACTACTCTTCGCTCAGGAGTCAAACACAACGTCATCCCCTCTGATGCTGAAGCTACCCTTGATTGCCGACTTGTACCAGGCTATGACCCTGACAAATTCGTAGGTGACATGATCGATGTAATCAACGATGATCGCATCAAAATTGAGCGAGTATTTCAATCCTCGACTCCAGCTTCACCAACCAATACAGAGCTTTGGGATGTCATGGCGAGAGAAGCTCGTAACTTAGTTGAAGATGCCTTAATTCTGCCTGGTGTATCAACCGGTTTTACTGACTCCCGAGTGTTTAGACGCAAAGGGATGACTGCATACGGATTTAGTCCATTCCTAAGTGGCCCCAGTGAAGCTGGGCGAGTACATGGACATGATGAGCGCCTATCGATCGATAATTTACATCTAGGAATACAAATAATGCACGCAACTGTACGTGGAATTTGTGGCTAAATACTTTACTAAAATTTTGATGGAGAGAGGTGACAAGTGACTCTTAGTAAGATAAATTTCGTTCAAATTACACTAATTTTTTTTACATCGATAATTCTATCGTTAGCCTGCCAAAATCAAGAAGGGTCACAAGAAAAATCAGCGAGTAATTCTGAATCACCAAAGCCACAAGTTGTGACTACACAAAGCGTTTCAACTAGCTCAACGCTAGCCGTGCTAGTTGAAAAGACTTTCACTATGTCTGACACAGAAATTGATCGAACTGGAGCCTACATTCCGCAAAATGGTCTCCCCACTCTGGTCTTTAATTCTGCTGTCGGCTGACTCAGCTGTAAGAGTGTACGTACCGTCGTGAACGGTATACGATTTGAAACACAAACTCTCATGAATTTCGTCATTCTCGACATTGCAAACAGGGAAGACAGCAAACTAGCCAAGCAACTTGGGATTGTCGGATTTCCGAGGATATCAACCGTGGCATCTGATGGGGTTACAGTTCTTGACAGACATGCGGGTTCAATAAGCGAAAAACAGCTACGCCAATTAATTGATCAAGCAATTAATCCAGACTCATAAGAAGAGTTACTTTCAGGGAGAAAACACTTTGTGCAGGTGCCTAATGCCGGATAAACGTCACCAGCCGCATCCTGATTTGCAAAGTATATCCAAGCCCCAGCCGTCTTCTCTGCGCCTGTATACTCCTGAACAAACGGACATGACTCAACGTGAAGGACTGAACCACCTGGGTCAATATTCAACCAGCACGGTTCGTCAGTTTTTTGCATTAACCTATCCTCTACAGAAGGATACCAGCCCGATGGAGAAAAATTAATGGACGAACATTGGATATTCGAATCGCGAAGATCTCCTGTACTTGGGATGCATGGAATGGTGGCGACAAGTCATCCATTAGCCGCGAAAGCAGGCTTAGACATTCTTGAAAAAGGCGGAAATGCCGCGGATGCAGCAATTGCCACTGCGGCCGCTCTAAACGTGGTTGAACCTACTTCGACCGGTATTGGCGGCGATTGTTTTGCGCTCTACTACGATGCAAAAAATCAGGAAGTTTATGCGCTCAATGGTAGTGGACGCAGTGGTTCAAAACAAACAATCAAATCCATGAGAGACCTAGGCATTAATTCATTTCAAGATGGGAATATCGCCACCTCAGTCCATGCGGTCACTGTACCTGGAGCAGCAATGGGTTGGTTTGATACCTTAGAGCATTTCGGTCAAATGAAACTCAATGATGTCCTGCGACCAGCAATTCAGTTGGCTGAAGAAGGAATTCCAATCACGCCGGTCATCTCAAAACATTGGAACGACAGTACAGAACTTCTGAAATCAGCAAGCCCTAATAGTAACGAGCTGCTTCTTAATAATTCAGCTCCGCTGGCAGGTGATATATGGAAAAATCCAAACTTGGCTCGAGTGTTTAGAGAACTTGCTGAAGGCGGACCTGAGGCTTTTTACAAAGGATCTTCAGGAAAGGCAATTGTTCAGATCGTAGAAGACCTCGGTGGTCATATTACATCTGTCGACTTAGCAAATCATGTATCAACCTTTGATAAGCCTATATCAACTCAATACCGCGACTACCGAATATGGGAACATCCACCTAATGGCCAAGGAATAGTTGCTCTAATCGCCTTGAAAGTTCTAGAACAGTTCGAGATTGGCAAGATGCAGCGTAGAGATCCCAACCTTCTGCATCTTCTGATAGATACCATCCGATTAGCATTCCGTGATGGATTGAATCATGTAGCTGACCCATCTTTTGTAGATATTCCAGTGGACTGGCTGCTCTCGACTGAACATGCGTTGGACTTAAAATCGCTACTGGATTCTTCACACTCAGTTGCGCCGAATGAAGGACCAGAGAAAACATCAGATACTGTATATCTCAGTGTTGTCGACGGAAATGGCAATGCGTGCTCATTCATCAATAGCAATTACAGCGGATTCGGAACTGGAATTATCCCCAAAGGGTGTGGATTTACTTTGCAAAACCGTGGATCCGGATTTAGCCTTCATGAGACTCATCCAAATAGCCTGGAACCATCTAAACGCCCCTATCACACCATCATCCCAGCGCTTATTACCCATGCTGATACTAATGAACTTTTCGCGAGCATCGGGGTGATGGGTGGATACCATCAACCGCAGGGTCACGTACAGACAATGATTAACTTGATTGATTTCGGCATGAATCCACAAGCCGCATTAGATGAGCCACGATTTTCAATTTATAGGGAGCCACCTTGGGGCGTCGTATCTATAGAAGATGGAATATCTGATAACACCTTACTTGAACTTACGCGGCGAGGACACAGAGTGGAAAGATCAACGGGTGCGTCAAGGCTAGGATTATTCGGACGTGGGCAAATCATTGTTCGAGATCGAGAGACTGGTGTTTTATGGGGCGGTTCAGACGGACGAGGTGATGGAGCTGCGATTACTTGGTAGGAGTTTGTCATGCTTGATGTTGAATCGAATAAATACACCGTAGGGATACTGCATCCTGGCATGATGGGCATATCCGTCGCGGCTTCATTCATACAAGCTGGTAATGAGGTTCTTTGGGCCTCTGATGATCGAAGCCTAGAATCTAAAAATCGCGCCAAAAGCTTAGATGGTTTCGAAGACACTGGCTGGCTCAATGGACTTGTAAATAGAAGCAAACTCATCATCTCAGTGGTACCGCCGCATGCGGCCAAAGATGTAGCGTTCGACGTGTCATCGCTCGGTTTCAGAGGGATTTATATCGATGCTAACGCAATATCTCCGTTGACCGCAGGCCAGGTAGCCAAGGAGGTTGAGTCTTCCGGCGCGACTTACATTGACGGAGGAATAATTGGCCCGCCAGCTACAAAATATGGCTCCACGCGACTTTATTTATCAGGTGATGATGCGACTTTTGTAGCTAGCAAACTGAACGGTGGTGCGCTAGAAGTGATCCCTCTTTCGGGAAGCAATTTGATGTCTGCTTCGGCCTTGAAGATGGCATATGCCGGATGGACAAAAGGAACAAATGCACTCCTCATCAGCCTTATGGCATTGGCTGAAAAACAAGGAGTGCTGACGCAATTATTTGAAGAATGGGATAAATCACAACCTGAACTCCATCAAAAAGTGGATTCACTCGGGAGTTCTGTATCAAAGGCCTGGCGTTTTTCTGGCGAGATGGAAGAAATAGCTGACACATTTGAACAGGTATATCTGCCTGATGGATTTCATCGCGCGGCTGCCAAAATTTATCGTAACCTAGCGGCATTTAAGGATTCTACTAACCCCCCAGCCAGAGAAGACCTGGCACTCGAACTTATCCGAATACTTGATTTGGAAGGGACTGGATCGGATGAGCAAGAATAATTTAGTCATACTCGTCGCGCTTGAAAAAGAAGTGTCACAAAAAGATATCCCGCTAGAAGTTTATCTGCGTTACACCGGTGTGGGGAAAATAAATGCGGCCATCACAGCAATCGAAACAATCCTAGAATTTAACTCTGATTTAGAAATCGTCAACATTGGGACATGTGGATCTGCTGTGCATCCTTACGGAACAGTTCTTTCATGTACACAGTTCAAACAAATGGATATGGATGCTACTGCTGCTGGTTTAGAGCTTGGCACCACGCCATTTTCTGACTATGCACCCATAATTGAGTTTGGGGATTCCACAGCAACTCCAGTTCTATGCGGCAGCCAAGACAAGTTTGAAACAGAAATTCCAAATACTGTCGACTGCATCGAAATGGAAGCCTTTGCTATAGCACTGGCTTGTAAGAAATACGACGTGCCATTTAGAGCATATAAGGTTGTTTCGGACCAGGGCGGAAATCAAGGCCATGACGCTTGGCTGAAGTTCTTGGAAGATGACATGCCATTCGTCATAAATGAAATTAAGGAACTTTTGTAAATTACATTAATAAGCCGATTCCCAGTACACTTCTATCTGACCTAAACACAGAAATGAGGAAATATCTATGATTACAATTTTCGCCAAGTTACAGGCGGCTGAAGGAAAAGAAGATGAATTTCGTTCTGCAGTCGAAACAATGGTTGCAGCAGTGAGCGAAAACGAACCTGATGTCATGAAGTACGCACTCCATGAAGTCGATGGTTCACCAGGCACATTTCTTCTACATGAGGTGTATGCTAACGACGAAGCACTCAAGGCTCATGGCCAAACAGATCATATGAAGGCATTCGGACAAACCTTAAAAGGAATATCCGGTGCAAGACCTGAAATTAGTAGAGTCACAGAAATAACTGACGTACAAAGATAATAAATATCTTGACAGACCTCTTGCTAAGTTATTCAATAACAGATATCACCACGTGCGAAGGATAGTTCGCTGAGTGGTGAATCGTGTTGTTGGCAATTTGAGTTCGAGTATGACGACCAATTCCCTCTCCAGTATTTGGATTCGGATCAAATCTGGGAAATGATGAGCTAGATACTAAGACACGTAGTTTATGGCCTCGCTTAACCACGTTACTTGTCGGGTAGAGAGAAAATTGAACTTCAACAGGTCCAGAGCCATCCAACAATCTCGGTGTTGCTAGTCCTTCACGGTAGCGTACACGGAAAATCCCATCTGAAATATTCAACTTATATCCGTCAGGCCAATCGGTAGACTTTGGATACTCGTCTTGAATCATTACAAACAAATCAGTGTCCAGCGCATCTGACTCCATAAAAAATCGAGCCTCAATAGGGCCTGTTATCTCCATGTCCTTATCAAGCGAAATTGTCTGAAACATCAGCACATCATCGCGATTCTCAAGTGGTCCGTAAGGCTCGGTAGCTCCTAACGTCTGAGGACTTGTGACTTGATCAGAGCCACCCTGGATAACTTGTATACGCATAAGCGTGATAGGAGTTGCAACTGGAGTCCTCGGCGGTGGAACCATTATTTCATTTAGCGAAGATGTATTGGCTGAAATCGTTGGTAATGGGTTGGATGGATCATATCGCAGCTCAGATGAGCTCGCTTCCACGTCCGGACTCCAATTATCTAGCAACTGGTCTGAGTGCAAATAAAAATTTCGAGTTGTAGTTTCAACTGGCGGCCAGATATCGCTAGTCTTCCATGAGCCACCATGTAATATCCGTCCTTGATCAGTCTTTAGACCAGACCCGGAACCCATGACAAAATATCGCACCCTTGCCAAATCATTAATAGCTCTGCTTGACTCATCAGGTAGCCAACAATCGAACCAATTCTTAACTTCTTCAAGATACGAATTACCGAGTCCTACGGCTGGTTTAGCAAGATCTCCTAAATCCACGGATCCTGCAATTTGAGAATCAATATTTCCATCACCATGTGTCCATGGCCCCATTAAAAGATATTGATTTTGCTTTTTTTCAGATAAAGCCACGAAGTTCTCTATAGTCGCTCGAGTGTACGAATCGTACCAGCCACCGCAATACATTGTCGGTATATCAAGAGAAATGTCATAATATGGTTCGAAATTCAAACCTTTCTGAGCCCAGTAGCCATCTATATCAAGGTCGTAATCGCCGTGCACATATAAGTCTTTTGCCCATTGGTCATATGTAGGGAGTCCCGACAGAGGTGTCTCGTCTGGTCCGGTTCCCCATGGCAATTTTTTCAGCCAATCGTACATGTCTACACCATTTTGGTATAACTCATTCTGCAATTGAGAGTCACGAAGAGCCTCCGGAGAAACAGCCCCGTGAGTCACTGCCCATGTAAGCCAGCGCAGTTCCATCACGCCATTATGCCTGAGCGAGCTCGTGGCTCCATTCGAGGCTCCTTGCGTGACCCACATTGCTGAAAGAGCCTCAGGACGTTCTAAAGCCGCTGCGTTCTGAACCCATGCCGAGTAAGAAGTTCCATAAGTACCAACTTTCCCGTTCGAGTATGGTTGCTCTGCAAGCCACTCAATAGCGTCATATCCATCAGGCCCTTCATTCGCTAACAGAATAAATTCTCCTTCGGAATCAAATCGCCCACGGCAATCTTGAATCGCAAACACATAGCCATTTAAGGCCCAATACCTTCCTGCTGCGCGATAACGCACATTTTTTCTATCATAAGGAGTCCGAAGCAACACAATTGGAAAGTTACCAGCCAAAGGAGCGCCATCACTACTAGCTGGGCGATAAATATCTGTTGCAAGCTTGATTCCGTCACGAGTTAAATGAGTGGTTGAAGTAATATTAAAAATAGACATAAGGCACATAATAGCTCTTTATAGCTATTGTCGAACTAAATCCTATAACAGTGACCTCACAGGTTAGGAATTTTTATCAAAACCTCTCTAAGCGATTGGCTAAACTCTTTACAGCCCAGAAACTCAATTCCCACCGAATATTATTCCTTGATCCCAAAGTGGCGAAGTGGAAATATTCCGTTCGTAGACATTCCTTATGACTACACACGCAGAGAACATTTGCTACAAGCAAGCCTAGTTGAATCACTTGCAGCCAACATCACACTAACTGAGAAATCAACAATTATCGATCTAGGTACAGGCGATGGTTGGCCATCACTTCCCCTAGCCCATATTCGGCCAAAATCACATGTATTAGGAATCGAAGCATCAGAACAACGGATCACACAGTCGCAAAAGAATCTTTCCACCTCGGAACTGACCAACGTAGAGTTAGTAGCAGCTGACATAACGACACTCCCCATCCAAGCAAATACAATCGACGGTATTGTGGCGTCCTTCGCTCTAGAGGAAGCACAAGATGTGATGCAAGCTGCTCAAGAAGTATTTCGGGTGCTCAAAGCTGGAGGGTTCTTAAGATTCATTCACCAAGTATGGAATCTTCCCACTCCATACGTTGAAACCATTTCTCTAATTGAAGGTGCTACCGACAGTCAGACACTCGTTCCACTCTTAGTTCACACAATCAGGCAACAAAATCCTAATCGTGAAATTCGAACGGTCTTAGTGTTGGATTCGTCCAATAACACGTCTGAGCTTCACCAGAAGCTTTTAACGAAGTCAGCCCAATTGCCATCGCAGTACGGTGAAGCATTACTTGATGAACTAAGCAGTGAAGCGATATTTACAGAAAAAATAGTCAACAATCTTGAAAAGTTAAAAAGAGATTTATTCACCTACGAAACAAAACGATATACCACCAAAGATCTAGTTAATTTATTAACTCGCATAGGTTTCACTAATATTAAAAACACTAAAATCCCAGTGGTCGCAGCAGACGATTACCCAGAAATACGGAAGGGTTCTAAAGATCTGTTTCAAGTAGCGTCGAGGAAGCTAGGCAAGCTCGATGTGTTAGGCGAGGGCGTAATAACCGCCAATAAATCTAATTCTGCCGACTAAAGTGGTGCAGGTAAAGCACTAGATCCCATCAAATATTCATCCACATGTCTTGCTGCTGTTCGACCTTCGGCAATTGCCCAGACAATCAATGACTGACCACGAGTCATGTCACCAGCAACAAATACTCCGTCCACGCTAGTCATCTTGTTTGATCCGGCTGCCACATTACCGCGATCTGTTATCTCAACACCCAACTGTCCAAGTAATCCATCCTGTTCAGGTCCAATAAATCCCATCGCCAGTAACAAAATATCGACATCAACCTCAAACTCAGATGATGGAATTTCCTCCATAACCATACGCCCGTCGTCTCCCGACACCATTTCAACTCGAACCGCATGGAGCTTCTTCAATACCCCGTTCTCTCCAGATAAACTCTTCGTCATGATGCTGTAGTCACGAACACCGCCTTCTTCATGGGCCGAAGATACTCTATAAATATTGGGGTATGTCGGCCAAGGTTGGCCGTCAGCGCGTGACTCTGGAGGACGAGGTAATAACTCATATTGAAGTACCTCACTCGCCCCTTGGCGAATTGCCGTACCGAGACAATCAGCTCCAGTATCGCCACCACCGAGAATAATTACTCTTTTATTTTCCGCAGAAATATAGCTAATATCTGATATATCATCCCCGGCATTCTTTTTATTTTGCTCAGGAAGATAGGTCATCGCTGGGTATACTCCCTCAAGTTCCCGACCTTCAACGGGTAAATCTCGAGCAACCGTAGATCCTCCGGCCAAACATACGGCGTCAAATTGTGCCTTCAAAGTATCGCCATCTATATCCACACCGACGTTCGTTGAAGGTTTGAAAATAACGCCCTCTGCTTCCATTTGGTGAAGACGTCGATCAATAAATTCCTTTTGCATCTTGAAGTCTGGAATACCATATCTAAGCAGTCCACCTATACGATCAGCTCGTTCGAAAACAGTTACTGCATGACCTGCTCTCGCCAGTTGCTGAGCCGCAGCAAGTCCCGCAGGTCCCGATCCTACAACTGCAACCTTTTTACCGGTCTTATTTTTCGGTGGTACTGGAACAACCCAACCCTCAGAAAATGCATGCTCAATGATCTCAACTTCCACCTGCTTAATAGTCACAGGGTCCTGATTGATACCCAAAACACATGACGTCTCGCAAGGTGCTGGACAAAGTCGTCCAGTAAACTCCGGAAAATTATTAGTTGCGTGGAGTCGCTCAATCGCATCCTCCCACTTTCCTCTATAAATTTGGTCATTCCAATCAGGAATCATGTTCCCTAATGGACAACCTTGATGACAAAATGGAATTCCGCAATCCATGCAGCGTGCAGCCTGATCCCGCAAATTTTCCTCAGGAAATTCCTCATAAACCTCAAGCCAATCACCCACGCGCTGATTCACTGGGCGTCTGGTGGGCAATTCACGATAAAATTCCAAAAATCCAGTTGGTTTAGCCATTGGGTGTCACCAACTCTTCCGACGCATTTCTTTCTGCTGCCTGTTCGTCTAAGACCCGGCGATATTCAGTAGGCATTACCTTCACAAAAGATGCAGCTGCATCCGGCCAATTCTTTAAAATATTTTCAGCCACTGTACTGTCGGTATATTCCTGGTGCCGCTGTAATAAACCCTTGACCAAATCAATATCTTCGGCTTCATCTAAACGTTCGAGTAGGATCATTTCCATATTACAACGAGAACGGAAATCTCCCTCAACGTCATAAACATAGGCAATACCACCACTCATTCCTGCTCCGAAATTCCTGCCAGTTTTACCAATAATGACTACCCTGCCGCCCGTCATGTACTCGCAGGTGTGATCGCCCGTCCCCTCAACAACAGCTAGTGCACCGCTATTTCGAACCGCAAATCTCTCACCCGCAACTCCTCGAAAAAATCCTGCCCCACTAGTGGCACCATACAACGCGACATTTCCAATAATGACATTTTCTTCCGGAATAAACGTAGATTCCTTGAATGGATATACGACTATTTTTCCCCCTGAAAGTCCTTTGCCAACGTAGTCGTTAGTGTCACCCTCAAGACTTAATGAAACACCAGATGGCACAAAGGCCCCAAAACTCTGACCAGCTGAACCAGTAAACTTGATATTTATAGTGTCATCAGGTAATCCAGTATTACCGTATTTACGGCTAATTTGACTGCCTAGAATAGTTCCGACTGTTCTGTTAACGTTTGATATAGGCATTTCAATATCAACAACGGAGCCAGAATTGATAGCACTCTCTGCGAGCACTAACAGCTTCTGATCCAAGGCGTCTTCAAGTCCGTGGTCCTGCTCTATTATGCAGTGCGTTGCCACGTCAGAATCCACATCTGGACGATAAAGTATTGGACTTAAATCCAATCCACCAGCCTTCCAATGATCGATTGCTTCGTACATATTTAGAAGATCACTTCGCCCAATCATCTCGTCGAACCGTCGGAATCCAAGACGGGCCATATATTCTCTGATTTCTTCAGCTATGAAGTGAAAGAAATTTTCAACGTGATCGGCTTGGCCCTCGAAACGTTCTCTTAACACTGGGTTTTGTGTAGCAATTCCAACTGGACAGGTATCAAGGTGGCAAACACGCATCATTACGCAGCCAAGAACTACCAAGGGCGCGGTCGCAAAACCAAATTCTTCTGCCCCGAGAAGCGCACCTATAATCACATCTCGCCCAGTCTTTAATTGACCATCAACTTCGACCACAATTCTGTCACGGAGCTTATTGAGGACCAGAGTTTGCTGCGTCTCGGCCAAACCTAGTTCCCATGGGACGCCCGCATGCTTCAGCGAAGTTAAAGGACTTGCACCGGTTCCACCATCATGGCCACTGATCAAAACAACGTCAGATTTAGCCTTTGCTACACCCGCCGCTACTGTTCCCACTCCGACTTCAGCGACGAGCTTGACAGAAATTCGCGCCTCCGAATTAGCATTTTTTAAATCGTGAATCAGCTGGGCTAGATCTTCAATTGAATAAATATCATGATGAGGTGGAGGGCTGATTAACGGAACTCCTGGAGTGGAATTCCTCACCTCTGCAATCCATGGATATACCTTATGGCCAGGAAGTTGACCGCCCTCACCAGGCTTAGCACCTTGTGCCATCTTAATCTGAATCTCGTCGGCATTTACTAAATATTCGCTAGTGACACCGAATCTACCTGAAGCAACTTGCTTAATTGCACTTCTCCTGAGATCGCCATTCGCATCGGGAGTAAATCGTCTACGATCTTCTCCCCCTTCGCCGGTATTACTCTTACCACCAAGTCGATTCATCGCAATCGCAAGAGTTTCATGCGCCTCTGCGCTAATCGAACCATAAGACATCGCACCCGTTTTAAAGCGCTTGAAAATTTCAGTTGCGGGCTCAACTTCATCAATATGAATAGGAGTGAGTGACTCTTTAATCTCAAATAGTCCTCGCAACGTGGCCATCTTTTTACTTTGATCATCGATCATTTCAGTATATTCGCGGAAAATTTCCATCTTGCCAGTTTGTGTAGCATGTTGAAGCTTAAAAACGGTATCTGGGTTAAATAGATGATGTTCACCGTCGCGACGCCACTGGTATATACCACCCCAATCCAAGTCCGTAGGACCACCTTCTCGAGTCGGGAATCCACGCTGATGACGACCAAGTGCTTCACGCCCAACTTCAACGAGTCCTATGCCTTGAATTCTTGAAGCTACTTTAGTGAAATACATATCTACCAGTTCGGAATTAAGGCCGATCGCTTCAAAAATCTGAGCACCGCGATAGGCTTGCACCGTTGAGATTCCCATCTTTGACATCACTTTCACGACGCCTTTTTTTACCGATTTTAAGTAAAAATCCTCAGCCTCCCGAGTGGACAACTCTGCTGAAATATAACCATCCTGCTTTAATCTCGATAAAGAATCCAAAGCCAAATATGGGTTAATCGCATTCGCGCCGAAGCCTATCAATAAAGCAAAGTGGTGAACTTCGCGAGCCTCACCTGTCTCAACCACTAAACCAACCTTGGCGCGTTTTTTTTCACGAACTAGGTGATGATGAAGCCCCGAGATTGCCAATAATGCGGGTATCGGCGCATGCGTCTCGTCAATTCCACGGTCCGACAAAACCAGAATTTTTGAACCTGATTCAATAGCGCGGTCCGCGTCACTAAGTAATTGCCTCATCCCTCTTTCGATACCCTCGTCACCAGCCTCTACATCAAAAAGCATCGACAGGACTGTGGTGCCAAATCTCTGATCTGACTGCAATCCAATGATTTTAGAAATATCAGTATTATCGATAATCGGGCTTTTTAATTTCACTAAATCAATATTAGGAAACTTTTGATCAAGCAAATTACCTTCTGGCCCCAACACTGTATCTACTGCTGTAACAATCTCCTCACGAATCGCATCTAATGGCGGATTGGTTACTTGCGCAAATAACTGTTGAAAGTAGTTATACAGAAGATTATGTTCGTCCGATAAAATAGCCAAAGGTGTGTCAGTACCCATTGACCCAATAGACTCTTCGCCACGCGACATCATCGGGCCCAGTATGTACTTCAAGTCTTCAATACTGTATCCAAAAGCCAACTGTTGTTTCAGAAGATCGTCGTTAGAGATTGTAGGTTTTGGTGTGCCTTCTGGAAGGCTCTCAACTTCGTGTAGATGTTCCCTATTCCATTCGGAATACGGTTTTGACGCAGCTAATCCAAGCTTGAGCTCGGAATCATCTATAATTCGCTGTTCTTCAAGACTGACTAAAAACATCTTTCCTGGTTCTAAGCGTCCCTTAAGTACTATTCTGTCTGGTTCAATTGGTAGAACTCCGACCTCAGATGCCATAAGTACTAGGTCATCCTTCGTGACAATGTAACGAGAGGGGCGAAGTCCATTCCTGTCCAGAACTGCTCCAATAGTCTTGCCATCAGTAAAGGCAACGGATGCAGGACCATCCCATGGTTCCATAACAGTAGAGTGATACTGATAAAAATCAATTTTCTCTTGAGGCATTGATTCATGTCCGCTCCACGCTTCCGGAATGAGCATCATCATTGCGTGCGCAAGCGGCCAGCCTGCCTGTACCAGTAACTCAAGAGCATTATCCAACACAGCAGTATCACTGCCTGCCTCATCAATAACCGGAATAATTTTTGCAATATCATCAAAGAGCGGTGAATCAAACAATGCCTCACGCGCCTTCATCCAATTTGTATTACCTCTGACGGTATTTATCTCTCCATTATGAGAAATCATTCTGTACGGATGTGAAAGTTTCCAACTGGGAAACGTATTCGTGCTAAATCGGGAATGCACCATCGCCAAGGCGCTTTCTACTCTAGAATCGCTTAAATCAGGAAAATAATCGCCCAATTGGTCAGGCGTTAGCATCCCCTTATAAACAATTGTTCGAGAGGAAAAACTCGGGTAATAGCAAACATCTTTGTCATACTGCGCCGAATCAATTTCCTTCTCAAAAAGCTTTCGAACTACGTATAGTTTTCTCTCAAAAGCGTCCTGATCTTCCATACCTAAATCACCAACAAATACATGCAATATGGTTGGCTCAGCTGCACGAGCGGTGTCACCAATATCAGCCAGATCTGGATCCACTGGAACATCCCGCCAGCCAATCACTTCAAGTCCTTCAGACTCAACTAATTTATTAGTTATTTCCTTAATTGACGCTAGCTGAGTTGGATCAGTGGGGGCGAACAACACTCCAACACCATACTTACCTTCGACAGGCAGCACCATACCCGCATCTTGACAAATCGCTCTAAAAAATTTATCTGGAATCTGTAATAGTATTCCTGCGCCGTCACCTGTGTTTTCTTCACACCCACAGGCACCCCTATGGTTCAAGTTTCGAAGCGCTAAAAGCCCATCCTGCACCAATTTGTGCGACCGATCACCTTTCAAATGAGCCAGAAAACCCACACCACAGGAATCATGCTCAAAATCTGGGCAGTACAGTCCTTGTTGCACCGGAAATTTCACATTTGTCATTACATGGTCCTCACACCAACTACCACAAAAACAACCCGCTTATTGAAAAGCAAATGATTACGTCAAGCCATGTCAGGCATATCTTGTTGTAATTCAGTGTCTTTTCGAAATCCTAAAGCCTTCTTATGGAACGCTTCTACGAAATATATTTACACTTCACCGAGCCAACCCTCAAAAGTCTACTTAGCTGGAACGGACAATGATTATACCCTTAGTGGCCCATAATCAACAATAGCTCCATTCATTCCGCTATCCGCTATAGCGCAAAGCTTCAGCTACCGGAACCTTTGATGCAGCACGCGCAGGAATCAGTGTCATTAGCGAACTGGCCAGATAAGCTGCACCAATAAACACCAATATCCGCAGCCACGGAACATCAAAATTACTCTCTAAACCTGCCGCAGCAAATTCAGGCGAAGTCAAAATATTATACGAAATCGCGTACCCGAGACCTAAGCCCAACAAAATACCTGTTATAGCAATGAATGAAGACTCGAGAAAAAACGACAAGCCAATTAGACGGGATCTGTAGCCAATTGCACGAAGCATACCTATCTGCTGCCTTCGTTCGGCCACGGTACGGAAAGAAATAACCCCAAGTGCTGCTATTCCTACTATTAATCCAAGCGCAGTGAATCCCTCAAATAAGGCTGAAAAGGCAGCATTCTGACTTGCTGACTCTTCCACTTCTTTTCGTATTGATACCGCCTGTACTCCCTGTTCCAGAAGTCCACTCTCTATGCCGTTCGCTAGCCCAATTAAATCAGTGTTGTCCGCAGCTACTACATAAAACATGTCCTTATATCCTCCGCTGAACACGTCATCTACTGATTGTTCTGAAATAAATAACGCGCTCCACTCACGCCTAACCTGAGTAGATGTATTGGATATAATGCCAATAATTTCAAATTCTTGTTCCAATCCGGTGAATGGATCCATAACCGCTACTGCAATTGGCCCCCAGCCAGAAGCATCAATATCCGACAATGTGCGCTCGATTCTAAAAGAATTTTCACTCGTAGGCTCACCAAATGCGTTGGATCCATCCTTAAGACGAGATTCATCGATAATCGCATAGCGACTCGATGCAGCTAGTGTCATAAATACGGCTTCATCAGACTCATAACCCTTTGCCCGAGTCAGCAATTTAAGTTCGTTCGTTGAGATAAAATTCGGGTCCATACCCTGAATGCTGTATAAACCATCTCGAGTATCTGTTCCATCTATGCCAGTCAAAAGACCAGTAGCTGATCGTAGGGACGATATGCTGGAAATATCTTCCCGTAATAGTTTCTTATCCATAAATTCAGAGTTCGCTAATGCTAGTTCAATATTTTTTATTCGATTCGATGGATTTCCTTCAATCGCTATATCAAATCCTGCCTGAGCTTCCTCGCCCGCAAACACCTGACTAAAATTATGATTCAGAATTGAAAGGACTACTAAGCCGAACACCACCAACGTAAACATTGCCAGAGTCATAGCTGTTCGGAAACGGCTAGCCAACGGATAAGCTATAGCGGTCCGAACGGCTGGCATCACTCCTTTAAACACATTTCTTGCAAGATTGAGAGGGGCTAGCAAAAGGGTAGCGTTATAAACTACGACGAAAATTGATGCTGCAGTTACAGCAACACCTGACACAAAAAACATTTCGAAATTACCATCGATTGGTTCGTGACCGAGACCAAATAGTGCAAACAGACCCTGTACCGGGTCGGTCCAGCCGTTAGCAGTCTCTGGAAAGCCTGGGAGAACACTGAAAGGAAGTGGAAGTAACCACAGCCATACAACTATCAAACCAACCGAAGTGAAAGAAAGTCGCGGTGGCGCTCCAAAATAAACAGCGAGAATACCGAGTGAAAATATTATTAACGTGGTTCCACCCGTGTACGACCACAACTGTGGTCCTATCCATGATGGAATGGCCGCGTTATCACCCCAACCACCTAGATACACACCAAGTGATCCGAAAATAATCATCCACACTGCCCACCCAGCACCAGATCGATGTGTATTAGACCAGGTATTTAATTTATTTATCGGTCTAGATATAAGCCGCACAAGTGAAAGTTTTTGATGTGCATAATTGAACAGTTTCCTAACAAAATAAACGATAAGAATTACGGCTGAGAGGCCAATAGTCACGCCAATTGCGGCACCGATTTGACCACCGAAAATAGAAAAAACCTGTACTGCAGGTATCACAAAACCCACCAAGGCAATCGTTAACGCGAAACCAATTACTGACCAAATTACTGTCCAAGCTACAGACCACGTACTTCTAAAGAGCTCACGAATACCTCCAAGATTACTCTGTAGCAGATCGGGCTCTGGAATATCGCGGATAGATCGCACGATATTCAAATTCGCTGCGCGCCAAGAGGAAAATGCAACAGTTACAAACGTCAACACAATGCCCACTAAATAGGCAAGCGCGAGTGCTCTAGGATTCACATTCAGTACGATTTCTGTCCCGAAACTTGCGAAAATAAATCCGAGCAATGTAATCATCAGCCATGCTACCAAAACACCAAGGGCTGCCCCCACCAGCGCAGAGCCCACGTTGTACAGCATGCCTTCAGCGATAAACGCCTGTGTCAGATGAAGGCGTTTCATACCAACCGCTCGAGCCATACCCATCTCTGACCGCCTCTCAGCAGCGAGCATGACAAAAGTTAGGAAGATCAACATTAATCCGGCTGCAATCGAAAAAAGTCCAAAAATAATAAAGAATGACACAAACACAGACCCTACAAGTGAGCCAATAGCAACCAAATCTTTCTTGTTCTCAACTACCTCGACGGACAGGTTAGATGACCCAATGAGCTCCTCGACTTCTCCACTAACACTGTCAACAAGATCCAAATCGTTGCGGACACCTCCTGCTACTGATATCCCCAAGATATTTGGACCTTCCCAGCCCGACAAAGTGAGAGCGTCATCCAGCAACATCATTACACCACCACCTGGCTTGGATCCTGGTCCCGCTTGGTCCTTTGCTGTGAGCCCGTTATCTTTCACAATTGCTGCTACCGAAAACTGGTATGGATTATTCTCAACGAACAGTGTCACCAAATCACCCGAGTTTAAATTAATAGATTCAGCTAGCCTTTCAGACACCACAACGCCACCTGAATTAAGTATTTCAGGATCGAGCAGCTCACCATCAGAAAGCTCCAGTTGTTTGAAATTTCTAATTTGTTCGGGTACCACACCTATCAAGTAGGCCCTCGGATCGGATAATCGTGCCTGCTGATTTGCGGCAGGTACATCTATTTGTAGTATTGAAGCGATCCCATCAACCCTCAAATCATCTCGGAAGTTTTCACGTATAACAGAGATATCAGAAGCTTTGATTGAGCGCATACCTTCGCTCTTTTCCTCGTCGGGATCGACGATAATATCAATGCTCCCGAGCGACGTGTATATTCGGTTCGTGATGGACTGCCCTACTGTGTCACCAGTCACAAGTGCTGCACTAACGATCAGTGTTGACAACATTAAACCGATTACAATCAATACCGTTTGTGATTTTCTCCTCGTAAAGTTTCGCGCACCCAGCCTCACGAGTAAGGGATTTCGTATGGCAATGTACAAAAGAATCAACACAATCAGCACAGCCATCGTGCCTACCGCTACCAAGTATGTGTCAAGAGAAATTCCAAAAATTGATTCCATAAAGCGCTCCAGTGCAGTTGTTCGTCGTAGCTAATTCTTATTCAACTACTATGAATTTCCTCTCGCTCAATCTCACCATCATTCATATGTATTGTCCGGTTGCAGCGAAGCGCCACCGACCTGTCGTGGGTGACAATCACGAACGTCTGTTGCTGTTCTCTATTCAGCTCCTGCATAAGATCCATAATGTCGGAAGCTGTCTTTGAATCTAGGTCACCAGTGGGCTCATCCGCCCAAACAATCGCTGGATTATTGACTAACGCGCGTGCGATCGTCACTCGCTGACGCTGTCCACCTGATAGTTCAGATGGTTTATGGCTAGACCAATCCAATAACCCAACCCGATTCAAGGCATCCATAGCTCGTTCACGAGCATCCTTTGGAGACTCGCCGGACACCAATAGAGGTAACTCTACATTTTCTTGGGCCGACAACACCGGAAGCAGATTATAAAATTGAAAAATAAATCCCATTCGCTGAGCGCGATATATCGTTTTATCATCATCGGATAGTGAATTAATGTCGGTGCCCTCAATCCAAATAGTGCCTTCTGTGAGATCATCTATACCTGAGAGACAATTTAGTAAAGTAGTTTTTCCACATCCAGATGGTCCCATTACTGAAACCATCTCACCACGCTCCACAGACACAGATACATTGCGCAAAGCCTTGACACTAACTACGCCGGTGTCATAAGTCTTGACTAAGTTTTCCACCTCAATTATGGGCATGTTTTTAGAAGTCATCGCGTCTGAGCTCCATTCATAATCCTGTTTCCACTCATTCAACCTAATCACACTTTTTGGAACAGAAATAATATATTTTGAGCGACGTCCGGTGCCTCAAAACAAAGTATCAAATCTCTTTTAGTGGTTACGTTGCTAAATTTCGTACTATCTCCATCATGAAGTAAAAGTCCCTTAAGCGGGTAAAAATTTCTTAAGAAAAAATAACTCGCTAAATAAGGAGCATTACGAGCTCAGAAAGAGACGTCAGACAAATCACAAGGTTCTAGAATCAAGTCACCTCGTAAGCAACTTTTGCAGTGATCGTAAATTCTGTTGGGTGTGAAACTTGACACCACATCGAAGCCCACTAGAGCCAGTTGTAACACTACATCCTGGATGGGTAATCCCATCACTGCGCATGTACATCCATCACATTCACTTACGGGATGAAACTCCAAATCTTGAATTGCATAGCCCCCAGCTTTGTCATCAGCCTCGCCACGATCTAAAAAACTTGATACCTCTAAATCAGAATAGGGTCGCATCGTGACTCTTGAAAGATTAGTCACGAGACTTATTGCTAATTCAGTAGTATTCGATTCACGCGAAACAACTGCCACTGAAGTGCTGACCTCATGAGTCTTATTCCTCAATTCCATCAGCATTTTTCGAGCATGAAATCGATCATCTGGTTTGCCCAAAATTTCTCCTTCAGAAATCACGACCGTGTCTGAAGCAATTAAATAATCAAATGAAATCTGAGCTGTCACCGCAGTGCGTGCTTTCCTAACAGCCAGCAATCCCGACACATCGTATGGAGGAATCAGGCCATCAGTGCTCTCATCTACATCCGGTGAAAAACTATCAAATTCCGCAATAATCGTGCTAAGTAATTCTTTTCGCCGAGGCGACGATGATGCCAAAATTACCTGACTCATCTCTCTCCTCGAGTAAGCGTGGTTACGCACTCTATATGTTGCGTTTGTGGAAACATATCGATAGGTTGTATCTCGTTAATACGGAATCCTGCATCCGTAAAAACCTTCAAATCTCTCGCGAGTGTTTGTGGATCACAGGACACGTATATAACTCTTGACACGTCCGACTGAATAATTGCATCCGTTACAGTCGGTAAGATTCCTGCGCGAGGCGGATCAATGATAATTACGTCCGGTGCTGTTTCAAGTTCTTCCAGCGCATCCTCAACTTTTGCAGTCACTCGCTTGACGTTCTGATTAGCTTGTAAATTAAATCGTGCGTCGGAGTTTGCCCCTTTAGACTCTTCGATGGCAATCATTTCACTCACTAGTGGGGCAAGTAATACCGAAAAAGTACCTACGCCGGAATAAGCATCTATTACGATTTTTGGAGTAATTTCGAGTGTGCGCTCTATCACCAAGCCAGCTAAGCGCTCAGCCTGTGAGGTATTTACTTGAAAAAAAGCCGGTCCTGAAACCCTATATTTTCCTTCAATTTTACCAGTGG
>JAQWLS010000055.1 GCA_029247135.1 Dehalococcoidia bacterium
ATGGTTATGCCTGGTGACAATGTAGAGATGACTATTGAACTTGGACAACCAATTGCGATTGAAGAAGGATTGCGTTTTGCAATTCGTGAAGGCGGTCGAACAGTTGGTGCAGGGGCAGTAACTTCAATTATTGAATAGGTAACTCAAGGAGTTCTTTGGATGGCAAAAGGTGACCGAGAACATATAACGTTGGCTTGTGACGTATGTAGTGATCGAAACTATACGACTATGAAGAGTAAACGCAATGATCCGGATCGTATTAGTTTGCGCAAATACTGCCCGAAATGTCGACAGCACGTTGTTCATCAACAGACACGTTAATGAATTATGGGAAGAAGAGCTCGGCGAGAGCAAGCAAAAGCAGATCGGCGAACCCAGGGTCGCGGAACGACTCCGCCTCGTGGTGGATTAGGTACTAGTACGGCAGCACCGAGTGGTGAGAATCAACGGAGTGGGAGCTGGTGGAAACCTCAATGGATTATGGACATATACAGTGAGTTGCGCCGGGTAACGTGGCCTTCGCGCTTGGAAGTTGCAAATTTAACGGTAGTTGTGGTTTTGGTTTCAATTGCATTAGGTTTGGTGCTGGGTGGATTTGATTTATTTTTTAGTTGGATAGTGGAGCAGACGTTGTTCCGTTAGGTTGAATGAATAGAGATTGTTGGCATGAGTGGTCGATAGAGAGTAAAAGTTATGGTTACTGAATCATTTGTTAGTGAAGAGTCGGATTCTACAGAGTCAGATGGCGGGATATCGGGGGGCAATTGGTTTATCGTCCAGACGTATTCCGGACATGAGGCGAACGTTAAACAGCATATTCAACAGGCAATTCAGACATTGGATCTTGGTGATAAAATTTTCGATGTGTTTATTCCTACGGTCGAGGAAATTCAAATTAAAGCAGGTCAACGAAAGACCGTGACGCACAAGAAATTTCCTGGTTACGTGTTTGTCAGAATGCTGTTGGATGATGATACTTGGCGGGCAGTAAAGAATGTTCCCAGTGTTTCGGGCTTCGCCGCATCTAACTCCGAGACTGGAAGACCTCTTCCAATGCCTGATGAGGAGGTTGATCAGTTAATCAAAGAAGATGAACTGGGTCAGGCAACATTCAATATTGGATTTGAGGTAGGTGAATCTGTTTTGGTAATAGATGGTCCATTTTCCGATATGCTTGGTGAAGTGGATTCGATAGACATTGATCGTGGCCGTGTTCGGGTAATGGTTTCCATGTTTGGACGAGAGACACCAGTAGATCTTGATTTCCTACAAGTAGAGAAGCAATAGAAGGAATAAGGTAATGGCCAAAAAAATAAGGGCAGTTTTGACGATGCATATACAGGCTGGAAAAGCTAATCCAGCTCCTCCCGTGGGGACCGCACTTGGTCCACATGGTGTTGATATCCCAGGATTTTGTAATCAATACAATGAGCAAACTAAAGGGCAAGAAGGCAACACTATACCAGCGAAGGTCACGGTATATGAGGATAGAACTTTGACCTTCACTATAACTACGCCTCCTACGTCTGAATTAATTCTCAAGCAGATTGGTCTGGCTAAGGGGTCATCCTCTGCTCTTTTGGAAAAAGTTGGCAAGATTTCTCATGACCAATTGAAGTCAGTTGCAGAAATTAAGATGCCTGACTTAAATACTACCGATATTGATCAAGCGATTCTCGTAGTATCGGGAACAGCTCGTTCAATGGGAATCGAAATATCGGATTAGATGCTACCAGAATGCATGGATATGTAAGGTGATTCAATATGACTAAAACAAGTAAACGAACCAAAGCAATAAGTGAGCTCATTAATCCCGATAATGATTATTCAGTCGGTAAGGCAGTTGAATTGGTTAAGCGCTCCTCGACTGCTAAATTTGATGAGACAGTCGAATTGCACGTTAAAACAGCCTTAGATGGCCAGAATCAAGACCAACAACTTCGGGGTTCAATTAGCCTACCTCACGGAACTGGGCGGGAAGTCAGAGTCGCCGTGTTTGCTGAGGGTGAGGCGGCAACTCTCGCTCGTGAGGCGGGTGCTGATCACGTCGGCGGTGACGAGTTGGTGGCGTCTGTGCGGGACGGGATGTTGGATTTCAATGTTGCAATTGCACAACGCGAATTAATGGGGAAGGTAGGGTCTCTCGGTCGAGTGCTTGGCCCAAGAGGCTTAATGCCAAACCCTAGGACTAACACGGTCCTATCAGGGGAAGATATTCCCAAAGCGATTGAAGAAGTTAAAGCAGGCAGGATTGATTTTCGTTTAGATCGAAACAATGGGGTGCACGCGGTAATTGGCAAAGCGTCTTTTGACGAAATTGCATTAGAGGAAAATTTACGGGCTCTGATTTCAGAGATGGAAAGAAATAGACCGAGCGGCGCTAAGGGCGAACTCATTCGAGGTGCGAGCATCTCGTCAACAATGGGACGTGGAGTGCGATTGGATCTTCAAGATCTTAAGGACGCGGTGTAAATAAGTTTGGAGTTGTGGACTGTAGTTAAAAATACAGATAGTGTTCACAGTCTGCTTGTAGAGAATAGTTAGGTAAGACCAGAGACCAATGGTTCGTGACTGAGTAATTCGGAAATAGATATTTTTCGGTCCATTGCAGGTGAAGATTTCAGTACGAGGGTTCCTGTGGGAATTCTCGCTTACAGGTTTCATCTCCTGCCGATCGTTGTAAGGAGTTGAATTGTGCCCACAGAACGTAAAGTCCAGCAAGTGGCCGATCTCGTGGATCGAATTAACAGAGCAGAAGTTGCAATAGCAGCATCTTTTTCAAGTGAAAGTGTTTCTAATCAGACAGCCCTCCGTCAAGCAATGTCGAATTCCTCGGTAGAAGTAAAAGTTATAAAAAATACCCTTTTAAGACGAGCCGCGGCGGAGGCTGGTAAGCCTCTTTACAGCGAGCTTGCCGATGGACCAACCGCGTTAGCATTCGCATATGACGAACCGATTACAGCCATTAAAGCCTTAGTGGCATACTTAAATACTCTGCAAGATACGAATTTTGCAATCCGCAATGGAATTTATGAAGATCAGGTTGTTGATGCGGCATATATTCAGGAGCTAGCCACATTACCGTCAAAAGAAGAATTATTAGCACGATTAGCAGGAAATCTGGTCAGTAAAATTTCAGAGTTTGCT
Organism: Dehalococcoidia bacterium; assembly: GCA_029247135.1. Taxonomy (GTDB): domain Bacteria; phylum Chloroflexota; class Dehalococcoidia; order UBA2979; family UBA2979; genus UBA2979. The sequence continues at coordinate 3,148 of JAQWLS010000055.1, forward strand.
TCCTTATTAACGGCAACTCAGAGAGACTTTGTGGGCCTCATCGAGGCGAGAGCGAATCAATTGGCATTGAGTGGTGAAGTAGTTGCTGAGGAAGTAGTTGCTGAGGACAAATCAGAATAGTAAAAGTCTTTGAGTAAAGATTCAGGCTTTGAGAAGTAAGGAGAAAATATGGGACACGTTGAAGATGTGATGACAATTGTCAAAGAGATGACACTCATAGAGTTGCGTGATTTGAATAATGCAATCGAGGAAGAGTTCGGTGTTACTGCAGCGGCTCCAGTTGCAGCGGTGGCAGCAGCTCCAGTGGACGCGGGCGGTGGTGATGCAGCAGCGGATGCAGATAATCTAACTGTTACTTTGGCAAGCTTTGGTGAAAAGAAAATTGATGTTATTAAAGCGGTCCGTGCCGTAACTGACCTTGGGCTCAAAGAAGCGAAGGAATTCGTTGAGGGCGCCCCTGGAGTAGTGAAGGATGGGCTTAATAAAGAAGAAGCTGATTCGATAAAAGAGCAGCTTGAGGCTGCGGGCGCGTCAGTCGAGGTTAAGTAGAAGAAAGACATTTTAGATCTTTGGTGGGGGCGTTGCCTGCAGCCAGAGATCTAGGATAGTCTTTGTATGTGGATGTGGATAATCTCGCCCAGATCAGTGATGGCAGTTCTTTTATTAAGTGTCATCGTTGCGGAATAGTTACCCAGATTGCTGACTTGTCTGGGAGCACTTTATTTTGTGATGATTGCTCAACAGTAAAGTCGAGGTTAGGGTTAGGCCGTATGGGTTCGGCTGTTTTTATCGCTGTTGCATCCCTAACAGTTATTTTTTTCATATTGCTTTTGGACAGCCGAGTAGCGACTGATAGTTCTCTCTCATTAAGCCGATTTAACCCAACAGTAGGTTTAGAGGAGGCCCGCAACGATATGAATATTGTCATATCTTCAAACTCTGCTGTGATATCTCAATCCGCAGCACCGCTTATTGCTCAATCAGCAGCACCAACCCCGACTCAAGCTGCGATTGAAGGGAATCAACCAAACAGTATGGTGGAACCAACCGCAACTGAGACGGTTTTTGCTGAATTGACGAGCGAATCTTCCAGCGAGACACTGAGTTCAAGTTTGACCGAATCTGAATCCGATCATAAGAAATACCTGGTTGTAGCAGGAGACTCCCTTTACGCAATAGCGGAGCAATTCCTCCCTGCTAATCTCACTCTTGATGAATATACTCAGTTAATACGGGACGCTAATTCGATTGGAAATAGTGACGATTTATCGATTGGTATGGAATTACTAATTCCGCAAATCAGAGATGTGAGCGAGTAACCTATCATGTTCAGATACGAAAATGACAGTACTGATAAAAAAGTTGAGGTGGCGGTTTCAACTTCGGACTCTCTGAACCGGCGTCCCTTATTTTATTGGAGTTTTGCGGGCTTGATATTCGTGTTGTACTCAGCCGCTAGTTTGATAATACGGGAACCATTTACGAATCTTGTCGATGATCGTGGACTAAACTCAGATCTTGTGTTGTTGGTATGTTTTGCGGGAGCTTTTGTCACGCTTGTTAAGGCTATGAACCTTTGGCTCACGAGTCGAGCAAGCGAGATTTCACCAATTGATGATTTGTATCTTCAATTCATTGACGAAAAATCCAGCAGACGTTCTGTTTGGATGAGGGTTTGCTTATTTATTCCCTTGTCGTTGGGCTGCTGTTTACTATTAGTGTGGTTAATATTTTCTCTACCTCAGACTACGGTGGGGTTGATTATTGTGAGCATATTTTCAGTAGCCATATTTATCGAAGGATTTGCGGTAGCTAGAGATATTGTTAGTCAGCCTATTATTACAGAGGCGTCAGTTTCGCGCCTGTGGCAAAAGGGACGTCTTCTAGTGTTTGGCCAAGTTTACTATCTTTTAATTGACAAAAAATTATTTGAGATTTCAGCATTCGCTTATCATGAGCTGCAGTCGCATACCAAACCTTATGTTCGTATCCGCCACTGGCCGCACAGTAACATTGTGATCTCTATTCAGAGCACTCAAAAGCCCGAGACGGCAGAATTAAATTAGGTGAACAGTAAATGAATTGGTTCGACGCATGTATTGTGATAGTCGTCGGTCTTGTGACATGGAACTCATTTCGTTCAGGTATTCTTATGCAACTTGCCGTTTTATCGAGCGCAGTGACGGGGATGCTCGTCGCTGGTCAGCTATATTTAGATTTATCAGATAGCCTTCTATTGGTTATTGATGATGAAGTGTCTACCAAGCTGATCGCGTTTTTGTCTATTACATTTGGAATTTTGCTGCTTGGCTATACATTTGGATTCGTTCTAAGAAGTTTTACTAGAGTCCTAATGCTGGGTTGGCTTGATCGATTTGGGGGTGGAATTCTTGGTTTTCTGTCTTCCACTTTACTTATTACTATTGTTTTAACCTCGGTATCTAGTTTCCCCGCGTATCAGCCGCTAATTCAGGGTGTGGATGAGTCATATTTCGCGCGGGAGCTACTCGGCGCATACAGTTTTATCGAGATTGGATTTCCGACTGAGTTTGATGATCCGTTAGCAAAGTTGCTTGACTGGCGAGTGAATTATGATAATTTCAATATGAAATAATTGCTACACTATAGCCAGTTTCATGAAGGAGTTTAAAGCTGACGGCAATTAAAAATTTATCTACTTTAGTACTCAATCAAAACTATGAACCGTTGCATGTTTGTGCAGTTCGGAGGGCGATAGTACTTACAATAACCGGGCGAGCAGATTTACTTGAACAGGGCCACGAGGGCATTAGAAGCGCAGGTGGTAAGTTATTCAGTACACCATCGGTGATTAGGTTGCAGAGCTATATTAAACGTCCCACACCCCGACCAAGACTCACTCGTAAGGAAATATTTTCAAGAGATGGTTATAAATGTCAATACTGTGCTATCAAATTAGATTCACAGCATTTAACTCTTGATCATGTAATACCTCGTCGCTTAGGTGGTCAGCACGAATGGGAGAATATAACTACCGCCTGTTCTAAATGTAATCATAAAAAAGGTGGTAGAACTCCTCTACAGGCTGGAATGCGACTTGGTGCTGAGCCTATACGGCCTCGGACAGATATTGGCAGGACGTTTATTTCTTACGTATCTCAATATAGTGAATGGGAGCAATATCTCGTTCCTTGGTATAGAAAATCTGCAGCCTGAGTGATAGCGCAAGCTAAGCTAGACAAGTTCAGACTTCAATCTATCTTCGATCGCTACGTAGGCTGCGAGATTAAGCTCTTCACGCGTCAAACGGAGTGAGTTTAGTGCGTCGTTTGGTGTGGCCCATCCATTTTTACTAACGATTTCAGCGATACTTTCACCATTTTCTGCGGCAGCAGGTAATTCATCAGCAAATTGTTTTTTTAACTGTTTCCACATAGCCTCAGGATGGTCAAAGCAATACCGAGCGTAGAGCAGCGAGGCGAAGGCATTACCTGGTTCACCGATGTGTCGAAATTCTTCAGGTGCATCTTTGATAAGTTGTTTCAGACCCTGATGTCGCTGTTCATCTTCCCATTCGGTATCTAAGTCAAGGTGTGCTAAATGTCCATTAGCCTCAGGTGCAAGAACTAGCTCACGAAGTGCGTCTCTAACAAGAGATCCACCAATAACATCGCTGTCAGTTTTTTGTACTGTGGGGTATTTATCAAGTCTTTGTCGCACATGTTGCAGAGCTACTCCAAAAATTCTTGGCATAGCATGGGTGGGAACGCCGGTATGAAGCCGAATTTTAACTTTTTCAGTTTCCCAAATTACTGAAGAAAAAGTACCACCTTCGAAGCTTTCTATAACTATTTCTTGGTAACCATTAGCAGAAGCCTTTGCACTGATGTTCTCATAGATCTTATCAAGTGAATTACCTATATTTTTTCCGATTACATCCATTGATCACTCATTTCGCTAGGCGAATATCCGAAATTAGATAAACGCGAAAGCATACTTAGATTTTTTATTTCCATCTTGGATATGAACCTAACACGTTAACCCAAGAGGTATGTTTACTGATTTCTGCCAAAGCCTGACCGACATCTTTATCTTTTTCGTGACCATGTATGTCAATAGAAAAAACATAGGTGCCGAGTTGCTGCCGTGTGGGTCTTGATTCAATGCGAGAAAGGTTAATTTTTCTTTCGGCAAAGAGCTGCAAAACCTTAACCAGCGAACCTGATTCTTCTGCGTCAGAAGTGGTAAATACCAGCGTAGTTTTATCGTCGCCAGTAGGTACCGTAGCTTGTTTTGATAGGACTAAAAATCTAGTTGCATTGTGTTGCTCGTCGCCGATATCCTGCAGTAGGATTGAGGCGTCGTATTGCTTTGCGGCAGTCGCACCCGCAATTGCGCCGCTCGCATCGTTTGTTGTTGCCGCTTCCACAGCGGCAGTGGTTGACGATAATGCTACTTGAGCAGCATTGGGTAGTATTTTCTGGAGGGTAGTTTGGCATTGCGCTAAGGCTGAAGGATGGCTGTATACGGTTTGAATTGATTCTATCGTTGTGCCAGCTTTAGCAATTAAGCCATGTTGAATTTCAAGAACAATTTCACCGTAAATTTTAAGAGGGAAGTCAGCCTTCAGGAGTAGGTCTATCGTTTCTATTGATACCGTTCCAGCTATAGAATTCTCAAAAGCACAGACAGCGAGATCGGTATTATCTGTAATCACGCTTTGTATCACTTCTGGAACAGTTGGATATGTAATCAGCTCAGCTGCCTCAGAATATAGGCGTGCAGCCGCTTCGGTATATGTACCTGCTGGGCCTAGGTGGGATATCTTCATGTTCGTGGCCTCTATCCGGTACGTATTCAGCTTATTCGTGACACTTTTCATATTTATCAGTTTATTTAGATGAAATTCTTAGCGGTTTAGGAATAGCTTAATTTATTTATGTGAATTGATCGATTCGAGTGCCTTAAGAGATGCTAAGAGCATAAAGAGAAAGGACAGAAAAGAAAGTGGAAGGATTGCCTCGTCCAAGGTATTAAGCAGCAACACACTAACAAATGCGCCTAAAACTGAAGGCGCGATTCTTTTAGCAATTAATTTATACATTTGATTTTATTCAGGTTCATCCTCATTTTTGGAGTTATTGGTTGTACTTGCGAGCCATCTTTACGAACAATCCGTGCATTCTGTGATCATTCGTTAATTCTGGGTGGAATGAGGTGGCGAGCAAGTTATTTTCTTTTACGGCGACTATTGAGCCGTCTGAGAGCTTGGCTAAAACACTCACTTTGGGTCCAGCATCTGAAATGATTGGCGCCCTAATGAGAATTGCTTTCATTGGCAGACCGCTTATGCCGTCTACATATACATCTTCTTCGAACGAATTAATCTGTGGTCCGAATGCATTTCTCTGTACAGTTATGTCCATCACTGAAATGGTCGGACGATCTAGATCGGGAGCATTTTTAGCGAGTAGAATTGCTCCAGCGCACGTTCCCCAAGTAGGCAGTCCTTGTTTGATGTATCCACGTATTGGGTCCGTCAAGTTATAAGCAATTAGCAATCTCGCGATGGCGGTACTTTCACCGCCAGGAATGATTAATCCTTGAATATTTTTGAGGCTTTCAGCATGTCTAACCTCGGTAACTTCGGCCCCTGCCTTGTGCAAGGATGCTCCATGTTCGTGAAAGTCTCCTTGTAAGGCGAGAACACCCACAAGAGGTCTTTTGGGCATTTAATTACCACGCCCAGCCATGAGCTCGTCAGTCGGAAGTTGTGCGACCGAAAGCCCACGCATTGCATTGTCAGGGATTGCTTCTGAAACTTCAGCGAGTATTTTAGGATCTTCGAAGTAAGTGACAGCTTTTACAATTGCTGTTGCCATCGCCTTTTGCTGATTTAAGCGGTCAGTTTCATTAGTAATATCGGCAGCAGATTTAAATATTCCAGATCCAACGAAGACGCCCTCAGCACCGAGTTGCATCATTAATGCAGCATCAGCTGGACTTGCGACTCCACCGGCTGAAAAATTAACAACAGGTAACTTTCCCGTTTCAGCTACAGCACTCAATAACTCTATCGGCACTTGAAGATTCTTGGCAGCTGTAAATAATTCATCTTTTAGCATGGAGGAGAGCTTTCGAATTTCGCCATTAATCGTTCTCAAATGTCGAACTGCTTCGACTATGTCTCCTGTTCCTGCCTCACCCTTTGTTCTAATCATGGCTGCGCCTTCAGAAATTCTTCTCAGGGCTTCACCGAGGTTTCTAGCACCGCAAACAAAAGGCACTGAAAAATCAGACTTATAAATATGGTTGTCTTCGTCAGCGACCGTAAGGACTTCCGATTCATCAATATAGTCAACACCGAGTGATTCCAGAATTTGAGCTTCTACAAAATGTCCTATCCGAGCTTTAGCCATAACAGGAATGGAGACCGATGCTTGAATCTCTTTAATTAGCTTCACGTGACTCATTCTCGCAACACCACCGTCTTTCCGAATGTCGGATGGAACTCTTTCCAGAGCCATAACGGCAACTGCTCCAGATTCCTGAGCAACTTCAGCTTGCTGAGCGGTCACAACATCCATTATGACCCCTCCTTTCAGCATTTGTGCGAGACCAGACTTGACCGTCCAAGTACCGGTAGAAGAATTATTTTCAGTAGACGAATTAGCTGACATGGCGTGCTCCTCTATAGCTTTCAATCAATTGTAACCTTTAGCGGCGAAATGTCCTTATAGTTTTATTATGACTTCAATTCAGCCCCAACGCTCCTGGCTTGATCATCATGATTTTACTGAGGAATTTCCTAATGGGATGTTAATCGGATTGGTTTCTGATACTCATATTCCTGAGGCGCGATTTGATGTTTTTGATGAAGCATATGAGGCCCTTAGAGGGGTAGACCTTATTTTGCATGCTGGAGATATGCATGACATAGCAGTTCTAGATTACTTTGAGAATAGATCTGCTACTCAGGTTCTTGGAGTATGTGGAAATGGTGATGATGGTTCAAGTGGGCGTGAAGTTGCTCCAGTTGATGCACGGTTACCTTACAACCAGTCAATTGTGCTCGGTGATAAGCGAATAGGAATGACTCATGATTTTCCTGATAGACCCTATGCTCATTTATCATCTATTGAGGAACGGATGGACAGACACTTCGAAGGACCAGTTGATATAGTTGTGGCAGGTGATACACACGTCCCAGTTGTAGTTCAGTGGGATGACGTATTGATAGTGAACTCAGGTTCGCCAACTTTTCCAAGAAACTTACAGACTCAGTTGGGTACTATTGGATTTCTTGATTTGCGAAACGGTAAGGTTGACGCTTGGCTTGAACAATTGCATTGATATGAGACAGAGTAGAGGAATGCGGACTTGTCCTTAGGCGAACGAGAACAAATTGCAGAGATTGAATTACTTGTAAAGATAATCCCAGAAAGAATATCCACATTTGTTCGGTCAAAAAATTTAGCTAACTTGGTTGAAATTGTTCTTGATCTTGGCAGGTTGCCGATAGTCCGTTTTGTCGATGGTGATGAACTAATCGAACATGATCCGGTTACAGAGCAAGAAATCGCCGGAATAGTGGCGCAGTTATCGGAGTTTGGTTCAGATAATCGAGCAGGAATTCCGAGAACACTTCATCGAATTTCAGCTCTGAGAAATCGTGGTGGAGTTATTGTCGGCCTTACATGTAGGGTAGGCAGATCGATAAGCGGCTCTGGAAAGACACTTAGTGATTTGATTGAGTTGGGGAGTAGTATCTTGCTACTTGGTGCGCCCGGTGTCGGAAAAACAACCATGCTGCGTGATATAGCGAGAACTTATGCCGACGAACTATCCAAGCGCGTGATAATAGTAGACACGTCTAATGAGATCGGTGGTGACGGCGATATCCCTCATTCTGGGATAGGCTCGGCTCGCCGCATGCAGGTTCCCAAACCTCAATCACAGCACCAAGTGATGATTGAAGCTGTAGAAAATCACACACCTGAAGTTATAGTGATAGACGAAATAGGTAGTTCGGCTGAGGCTGAGGCTGCGAGAACTATCGCAGAGCGCGGAGTTACTTTAATAGCTACCGCACATGGCACTCAGCTCATAAATTTAATGAAGAATCCGACCTTATCGGATCTCATAGGTGGCATTGAGTCTGTTACATTGTCGGACGAGGAAGCGCGGCGTCGTAATACTCAGAAAACAGTCCTAGAGCGACGAAATTCACCAACGTTTGAATCATTGGTTGAGATTAATTCGTTCTACGAGTACGCGATTCACAGAGATATTGCACTTACCGTTGACAAACTCTTGCGCGGGGATGATGTACGTGCGGAATTACGCCGAGTAGGTCAGGCCGGAGTCATAGAATCTGCTGAGGAATTAGTGTTAGATTCCGATCTTGACTCGATATCTGTTGAAGGTGCTGAGATTTCTTCAGACAGCGATGTGCCCAGCTTAATAGATGAACCAACACAGAGATTGTTACCGTTTGGAGTTTCGCGAGCTAGACTCGAAAAGGCTATTCAAGTCACAAAGTCAAATGCAATTGTAGTGGATTCTTTAACTGAGGCCGGTGCGATTGTGACCTTGCGACCATATTATCGTCGGCGATCTGGTCCGTTGAAAGCTGCTGAGAATATGGGTATTCCAATATACGTATTGAGAAACAATACACAGCACCAGATGGAGCGTCAGTTATTGCTAATAGCAGAGACTAATCCAAGAACGGATGACCTAACCAACAAAGCTTTGGAGGAGACGGAAGACGCATCTACTTCTATTCGTATGTATGGCGGAGGGCAGGTAGAGCTATCACCGCAGAATTCTTATATTCGTAGATTGCAGCACGAACTGGTAGAGCGGCATGGTTTAAGGTCGGCCTCAAAGGGTAGAGAGCCCTACAAGCGTGTGGTTGTATGGTCATGAGTAATGTTTTTGATAAAACTAGAGGATTGTTTCTGAGTCTCGAAGGTGGGGAAGGAACTGGCAAGAGTTCACTTAGTACTATGCTTGGCGCAAAGTTAACAGAATTGGGCTCGGACGTGACAATATGCCGGGAGCCTGGTGGAACTGTTTTAGGTGAGCGTTTGCGAAATGCATTGTTCAATAATCCTGGTCAGTACAAGTGGGAGAATACTTCTAGCAGTCCCGATCCCAGAACTGAATTACTTGTTTTTTCCGCAGCTCGTTCACAGCTCATTACAGAAATCATACGTCCGTCATTGGACGCAGGGAAGATAGTTATTTGTGACCGATATGTCGACTCCACTTTTGCGTATCAGCACTATGGTCGTGGTTTAAGTTATGAGTTAATTGATAAAGCTGTTAATTTAACGACAAGTGGATTGATGCCGTCGATCACTTTTCTTTTGGATTTAGACCCTCGAGAGGGTTTGAGACGACATGGAATAGAAGATCAGATGAACTTATTTGGTGATTCTGAGCGCATAGGGGGCAACAACTACCTTGATTTTGAGTCATTAGATTTTCATGATCGGGTTCGCTCCGGCTACCTTGAAATGGCAGCCAAAGATTCGAATAGGTGGATGGTACTGGATGCTAACATGTCACCAAGTGAATTAACTCGCTTAGCCCTCGATAGAATGGCTTTGTATTTGAAATCTAAATAACATTGCTCGCTTCAAAGTTTAGTTTTAGATATATACTGGGCATCTAAGTGTATCTGTGAGTAATAATTTCAATTGGTTTATCGGGGGGGATGATGGACGACATAGTAATAATTAGCGGGTGCCGGACGGCAATAGGGACGTTCGGGGGCGCGTTAAGTGAAACTCCTGCGTCTGATTTAGCTGCTCACGTAATCAAAGAAAGTGTGGTGCGCGCAAAGCTAAGACCTGATCAAATCGATCAAGTGGTATTAGGCTGTGTGGGTCAAGTAGCTGAAGATGGTTACATCGCACGACATGCTTCAATTAAGGCTGGACTTCCGATTGAGACTCCGGCTTACACGGTTAACAGAATTTGTGGTTCTGGCTTGGAAGCAATTAATACTGCAGCGCGTTGGATTGAAACGGGCGACGCTGAGATAGTGGTAGCCGGCGGTGCTGAGAACATGTCGCTGATGCCATATTACGTTCGAAAAGCTCGCTACGGTTATCGATACGGCGACGGTGCGCTTGAGGACGGCACGCAGGACCTAGTAACAGATCCATTTGAAAACTATCCGATGGGTATAACTGCGGAAAATTTGGCAGAGCAATTTGAGGTTTCGCGATCATTACAGGATGAATATGCTTTGCGCTCACAAGAGCGTGCGGCCGCAGCTATCGCGGATGGAAGATTTACAGATCAAATTCATCCAATCGAGGTAAAGCAGGGCAGAAAAGTGTCAGTCTTTGATACAGATGAGCATCCTCGGGAGACCACTATTGATACTCTTGGTGGGCTGCGACCAGCTTTTAAGCCTGATGGATCCGTTACAGCTGGTAATTCCTCAGGCATAAATGATGGTGCCGCGGCCGTGGTCGTTACAACGGCTAAGAAGGCTGCTGAACTTGGATTGACTCCGAGACTCAGAATGGTTGCTCGGGCTGAATCAGGTGTGGACTGGAAAATAATGGGTTCTGGACCAATCCCCGCTATAAGAAAAGTGCTCGGGCGGGCAGAGCTCTCGGTAGATGATATGGATGTAATTGAGCTTAACGAAGCGTTTGCTTCGGTGACGGCTGCTTGCTCGACTGCTTTGGACCTTCCAGTGGAGAAAACAAACCCTAATGGTGGTGCAATAGCTTTAGGACATCCAGTCGGAGCAACTGGAACTATTCTCGTTGTGAAGGCGATGCATGAACTGGAACGTACAGAAGGGAAGTATGGTTTAGTTTCACTTTGTATTGGTGGCGGGCAAGGAATAGCTAGCGTATTTGAGAGACTGCCGGCCTCATAAATAACACGCCAAATGTGGTGGTAAGGATACGTTTTTAAAGAGTTTTGATGAACTTTATTAGGCTAATCGGAGACTGATGATTAACTCTAAGGTAGTGGTTAAAGCGCCGGCAAGCTCGGGGAATATGGGCACGGGGTTTGACTGTCTCGGCATGGCTTTGGATTGGTTTGCGGAATTTCAATTTACGTTTGGTTCAGATATTGAAGATGAAGACAGAGATAACCACTCGTCTTCAACCCAAGTAATAACCTCAATGGCGTCTGAGGCTGCCCGACACGGATTATCCGTAATGGGTGAACCACAAACACCTCTATCGGTTATTTATAAAGGTGATATGCCAGTTGGTAGTGGGTTAGGCACTTCAGCAATGGCTCGCTCTGCTGGGGTAATCGCAGCTGCAGAAGTACTAGGACGCCAGGCGGAAGATGATGAGCTATTTGCAATAGCACTGGAATTGGAAGGTCATGCGGATAACTTATATCCGGCTTTTTACGGAGGTATTCAGCTGGCCATTCCGAACTCCGAGAGCGATGGATTGACTCATTTATCGTTGCAATATGCTGACGATCTAGAGGTTGTATTGCTAATACCCGACTTTTCCATGCCGACCGATGAGTCGAGGGAAATCATCCCCGAATTAGTGAATATCACGGATGCGGTTCATAATATGAGTCGAGTGGCGCTTCTTGTTACGGCGTTCTATGAAAGGCGATATGAGTTGTTAGGTGAAGCCTTTCGAGATGTGTTACACCAGCCAGTTAGAAGTAACCTGTTTCCGGCGATGTATTCGTTGCTCGAGGCCGCTACTGGTGCAGGTGCTTACGGATCTTTCTTATCAGGGGGAGGATCAACCGTGGCAGCGTTGTCGGCCCCAGCGAAAAGTCAGTCTGTCTTAGCGGCCTTGCGGGCTTGCGCCTCCGAAAATGGGCTTGGATTCCAGGATCGTATAAGTAAAATTGGAGGACGAGGTGCATATATCTTTGATTCAAAATCGGAGAACAGATAATGACGAGTCAAAAACCTCCGGTTCGGGTGAGAAAATACGGTGGCTCTTCTCTTGCGACCACAGGTCATATTGAGCGTGTAGCTGAACAAATATCAAAAGTCTGCGCAGGTGGGCTATCCGCTGTCGTGGTTGTTTCGGCAATGGGTG
>JAQWLS010000044.1 GCA_029247135.1 Dehalococcoidia bacterium
ACTCAATCAAAACGTGTAGAGGTAAGCAGTCCGACCGTTACGGCGGAGGATGACCAACCTGAAATTGAGGTACTTCAAGTAGAACCTGAGATTACGCCAGAAATAGTATCAACTCCAGCCACACCCGTAGTTGAATCGACCTCATCTGTACTGGATTTAGACAATATTCGAGGTGACTGGGATCTCGTAAAGGAGAATATTCGGGAGATTAGTAAACCGGCGGAGGCACTGTTAGCAGCGGCATTTCCCAGGTCACTGCAGAATGCAAAATTAGAGATTGGATTCTTACATCAGGCCCATTTACAAAATTTTCTTGATCCCAAGAAAACGATTGCTAATGTGGTTCTGGTAGATGCATTGACTACTGCAGTCACTGCGGTGTTCGGAGATTTTCTAACTCTTTCTTTCACTCATTGGCCTAGTATGCAGGAAGAAAGCAATGAGGCATCCACGAGTGAAGAGACGAGCGCTGGTCACCTTTTGTCTGAGGCACTGTCTCTTGGTGGTACCTTGATAGAGCAGGAATAGGTGATGACGTTCGGAGACCAGGAACCAATACTTGGTAGCTCTAACCCATATGGTGGATCCTCGCCGATTAATAGACTCGTAAGTGCATTCCATATGCTTCCGGGTATAGGGCCTCGCTCGGCCCAGAGGCTTGCCTATCACGTCCTTCGTTCACCCGCTTCTGAAGCCCAGGAACTGGCAAATGCGCTTCTGGACGTCAAAGAGAATATTATCTTGTGTACTTCCTGCCAAAATTTGGCCAGTAGCTCACCGTGTTCTCTCTGTGATGATAGTGGCCGATCGCAAGATCTATTGTGTGTAGTTGAAGAACCTCTTGACGTCGTAGCTATTGAGCGCACTGGCGATTTCAAAGGAAATTACCATGTACTTCATGGGGTAATTGCGCCTCGATCTGGTGTCGGACCTGAAGACCTTAAAATTGAGGAGTTAATGAATCGACTTCGTATCTCAGACAATACCTTTAAGGAGGTCATTGTGGCCACAAATCCTAGTACAGAAGGCGAGGCTACTGCTTTGTACCTCGCGCAGTTGATTCATTCACTTGATCTGAAGGTTACTCGATTAGCTCGAGGCCTGCCAACCGGTAGCGACGTGGAATATGCCGATATTGATACGCTCGGGCGTGCTCTTGAATTCAGACACGAGATTTAGTAAAAATTTTGGTAAGGTCTGGTAAATAAATGAATGCACGCGCCCCGCGAGTCTACTCTACACAAGCAATAGTCATAGGACAGCGTGAATTCGTGGAAGCCGCCAAAATCATCACGATACTTACTCCAGATATAGGCAAACAAGATTCTGTTGCCAAGGGGATACTAAAACCTAAGAGTAGGCTGGCTGGTCATCTAGAACCTGGCACTTATTGCGATCTCGAGCTCGCAGTCGGAAAAAATTTGGATATCATTCGAGAAGCACAAACCATCTCGCGTTTTCGGGCGAGCCAACAGAATCTGATGAGGCTGACAACGTTAGTATACGTTTTAGAATTAGTCGATAAGTATACGGTCGACGGAACTGGCAGTGACTTATTTGAACCGCTACTCGTAACATTGAAGCGCTTGGACATAGGAGAAAACCTTTCTGCAGTTGTTCACGGATTCGAACTTATGTTATTGGAAATTACAGGGTTCAGGCCGTCACTTAATCAATGTGTCAATTGTTTAAGTGACGTGAATTCGGTTCAGGCAAACTGGTCTCAAGATGGTGGCGGTATAGTTTGTGGTCAGTGTGTTTCGCTTGTTCCGAATACGAGTTTGATTGAGCCAAAGGTTCTTAAGGTACTTAGAGCGTATCAATCTTGGCCTTACGAAGAATCGGCACGGATTACAATTGACTCTTACTTGGAGGCTCAATTGAGCAAGATAATGCATGGCCTTATGAAAGCTTTTGCAGAGCGAGACATTAAATCCGCCGATCTATTAGAAGAGGTTAGCTGGCGGAAGGAATTACCTGAGGGTCGGGTTATAAGTTAACTATTTCGCTCGAAAGTATATTCAACTAAATTTTCTAAAATCTGTTTTTCTTCACATTGTGGAATAGTTTGTAAGCTTGTGAGTGCGGCATCACACATACTGCGCGCCACAGCTTTGGATTCGGCAATAATCTCCTCATCATTAAGGATATCCTTGATAGCTTTATCTAAATTCGCATTTGTACGTATACCTTCGAAAGCTCTTTTGATAGGATTTTCTGTAGGATATTTTTGTAAAAATAGGATCGCTGGCAAAGTCAATGTTCCGGACTTTAAATCAGATCCGACTGGTTTCCCCATCTCCTCGGCTGTACCTGTGAAATCAAGGATGTCGTCTATCACTTGAAAAGCCATTCCAAGATTCATACCATATTCGCGCATTGCCGTGGTGGTTGTTTCAGGCGCATCACACACGAGAGCTCCACCCTCTGCCGCGGTGGCGAAGAGTACAGCGGTTTTCCCTTTAATTCTATCTAAATATCTGTTGATATCGGGTGAATATTCAAATGCTGTACTGTCTTGTTTCAGTTCTCCTTGGGCAATAAGCATAATTGCGTCGGCAAATTTTCTTACTACTATTGGTCTATCTGTGCGAGCAATGAAATCAGCTGCATTAGCAAACATATAATCGCCCAACATTACAGACGCCGCATTCCCAAAAAGTGAGTTGGGGGTGGGTTGTCCCCGCCGCTGATCGGCTTCGTCGATTACGTCGTCGTGGACCAGAGTGGCCGTATGCAACAGTTCGACAGATGCAGCTAGAGGGGCAACAAGTTCAATGTTATAAGTGCCAAGTCGGGCTGACAGTATAGAGATTGCTGGCCGAAGCAATTTGCCAGTGCCTGATAATGCGGCTGACAGCATTTTTTGCAGGAATTCCAGTTCAGGTTCTTTAGCAACAGATCCTATTAGTTGCGTAACCCGAGGAAGGTCTACGGCAGCAGGTCCGTACAATAAAGACAGATCAGAGTCAGGTTTCATTGAAGATCTCCCTTGACGTGATTCAATCTAAAAAGTCTATATGCATTTTTGGTAGTTGAGTCGGCAATCTTTTGCGAGGGCATCTTTTTTAATGCACTTATAAATTTTATCGTATCCGTAACCAAGGCGGGTTCATTCCTGGTGCCCCGATGTGGCACTGGAGCTAAGTAGGGCGCGTCAGTTTCGACTAAGAGTTTATTAGTATCTATGCGCAATACCACTTCGGGTGTGTCCTTAACATTATCGAATGTTGCGATACCGGAGATTGAAATCAGAAATCCAAGTTCAATGTATTTTTCAGCAAGGCCAGCGTCACTTGAGAAACAGTGGATCATGCCAATTTCACGATCGGGACCGTAATTTCTCGGAGCTCGCTGGGACCAGTCCTTGAGGATTTTATAGGTGTCGTCATCGGCATCACGTGAGTGAATTACTACGGGCAAGTCATATTCAATCGCTAGGTCTAATTGCTTTTGAAATACCGTGACTTGCTGGTCTACAGGCGAGAGGTTGCGATAGTAATCTAAACCAATTTCCCCGATTGCATCGTATGAACCAGCTGAAAGCTGATTCAACAGAGCTTTTTCCAGCTGATCGAAATCTTTAGCATCATGAGGGTGAATACCTGCAACGCATACTAGGTTAATTCCTTGGGTTCTAGCTTTTTGTTTTCTGAGTTCTGGATCAACGTCATAACTAATGTCAACAATACAAACAAGTCCGGCATCCGATGCACGCTCAAGGACCTGGGATCTGTCATTTGCAAATTCATGAGACCAGATATGAGAGTGCGCATCCGTCACATTAGACAAAAGTAGGGTTTCACTCTTGTTTTTCATTTAGATTAGGCTTTCTAAGTCGCGCCGTTTACAAAGATATCCTCTACCGAATCAAGATCTAGTTTGGCAAAGATAGGCTGTGCTGTGGGCAGCGTAGCTCCTTCAATGATAGCTTGCGGAAGCCAATCAGCGAGTGAATCCTCAGACGTATGACCAATCATTTCCCAGACTTGTTTGCTAGAAAAGGGGAGAATCGGACTAAATAAAATGGCTAGATTACTTATCACCTGCAATGCGATATGCAGGGTTTCCCCAGCATGTGCCTGACCACCATTTTCATTTTTTAGTGCCGCCCATGGAGCCCGATCTTCCAGATATTTGTTAGCTGCCGCAGCAACTTCCATAATTTCATTCAGCGCTTTTCGAATCTCAATCTTATCTAATTCCTGCCCAGTTCGTAAAAAAGCATCCTGGCTGGCTGCCAATAAAGTAGTTGACTCCGGGGCAGCTGTTACTGGGGCTGGAGGTACTTTCCCATCAAAATTTTTGTGCGTCATTGCAAGTACTCGATTTACAAGATTTCCCCACCGTGCAACTAATTCATCATTATTTCGACGAACAAATTCAGCCCAGGTGAAATCCGAATCGCTCGTTTCGGGCATTGAGGCTGTCAACACATATCTGATTGCGTCGGGATGAAACTGGTCAAGCACATCAGGCATCCAAACAGCTGTACCACGGCTCTTGGAGGCTTTCGTTCCACTCATCATCAGATATTGGTTGGCGGGGACGTTCGTGGGTAGATTCAGTCCGCCGTACCCAAGTAACATGGCCGGCCAAATTATAGCGTGAAAGGGGATATTATCTTTACCAACAAAGTAATAACTTTCACTATCATTCTCCATCCACCAGTCTTTCCAGATATCTGGATTTCCAGTCTTGTTTCTCTCCGACTCTGACCATTCTATTGCGGCAGAAAGGTAGCCTATTACGGCTTCAAACCATACATATATTCGCTTAGTTTCATAATTTTCCAGCGGAATTGGGACTCCCCAGGTTAAGTCTCGGGTGATAGAACGGTCTGGAAGCTCCTCCCCAATCATTCCCAGTGATAAATTCTTTACTTGAGGTTTCCAATTATTTTTGGCGATCAGCCATTCACTAATATCTTTGCTGAAGGCAGAGAGTTTTAAGAACCAATGTTTTGACGGTTTCTCCACCGGAGTGGCATTAGACAATTTGGACCTTGGATTAAGTAAATCCAAGGCGTCAAGAGTCGAACCACAATCATCGCATTGGTCACCGCGTGCTTCTTGCGACCCACATTTGGGACAGGTTCCTTCTATATAGCGATCCGGCAGGAATCTATGTACTTCTGGATCAAACAAAAGTGTTTGTTCGGTTTCATAAAGGAATCCTTTATTCATCAATGTTAGGAAAAAATCCTGTGTGACATCCGCATGATTTTTTGTGTTTGTGGAAGTAAATAAGTCAAACGATATTCCAAGTCTCTCAAATGTATCCAAGAATGATGCGTGATAACGATTAAAGACATCTTCGGGTGTAATTCCCTCGTTTTCGGCAGTAACCGTGACGGGCGTACCGTGCGAATCAGACCCAGAGACCATGAGTACTCTGTGACCTCGCATTCGTTGGAAGCGTGAGAAAATATCGGCAGGCAGGTACGCGCCAGCTATATGCCCCATATGCAGATGATTATTTGCATATGGCCACGCAGCTGTGGTTAATATCGTTCTTTCTGAAAAATCATTCATGGAATCCGGCATTTTTATGGTATATCCAGTCTGACGGGTATTTTCACTAACCACGTCGTAGTTTGAGGATAGCGTTAGTGCTTCGTATGTGGTTAGTAAATGCTCAGCCGGACGTTTTGGTCGAACGTGTAGATATAATTTCCCCCCATAGCATCTAATTTGCTATCCTTACCAGAAGAGGCGGAGTTAGAAAATGGTTGCGGGCGAGCCGACACTCAGTGAGAGTCAGTCAACTCCTTCGAACTACCCTGTGCCAAAAACCTTAGATCGTGCCTATGGCTTTGATGACGTGGCAATTGTGCCAGGTGCAGTGACAACCAATCCTGATATGGTGACTCCTGAATTTACATTGGGGCAATACACCTTTTCCACCCCAATTATTGCGGCTGCAATGGACGGAGTAACGAGTCCTGACTTCGCCGTGCAAATATCTAAAAAAGGTGGATTTGCGGTTTTGAATCTTGACGGTCTATGGACTCGCTATACCGATGCAGATGGAGTGTTGGAAGAGATAGCTGCAGCAGACGTACAAACCTCAACTTCTCTCATTCAAAAGGCATATGGTGAGCCCGTTAAAGAAAATTTAATCGGTCAACGAATTGAAGAAATCAATTCGGCCGGTGGAATATCAGCGGTGTCAGTTGCACCTCAAAATGCGAAACGATTTGCACCTCTTACTCGAGATGCAGGTGTTAATGTTCTGACTGTTGCGTCGACTGTGACCACTGCGAAGCACATTTCCAGATCACTAGAAGGACTTCAGCTCGATAAGTTAGTAGAGGTTATGGCAGACATACCTGTTTTAGTTGGAAATACAGTTGATAAGCAGGCGACCCTTGAATTAATGCGAACTGGAATTCACGGAGTATTAGTAGGCGTGGGGCCTGGTGCTGCCTGTACTTCTAGGGAAGTGTTGGGTGTGGGGATGCCTCAAGTGTCAGCAACTTTGGAGACAGCGCACGCGCGGGATATTCATTTTGCAGACAGCGGGCATTATGTGCCCATCATAACCGATGGTGGATTGAGAACTGGTGGTGATGTGTCCAAAGCTATATGTGCTGGAGCAGATGCGGTCATGATCGGATCTCCATTCGCATCATGCGTTGGTGCACCGGGCCGAGGTTATCATTGGGGAATGGCTACACCGAATGCTGATTTGCCACGCGGAGTGCGAGTTCAGGTACATCAGAATACAACTCTCGACAAATTACTTTTTGGCCCGACATCGAAGACTGACGGAACAGAAAACTTAGTAGGTGCTCTAAAAACATCTATGGGTACTTGTGGTGCGCAGACAATCAAAGATTTTCATTCTACACGAATGATTATTGCTCCTAGTATTAAAACCGAAGGCAAGATTTATCAAATTTCGCAGACCAGACCAGCCGGCATATAATTCATCGCATCAAGGTCAGTCAATCCCATAACGAATTTCAAGTACTCGACGTATTTTTCTAATATCACGATGCTTTGCCGAGACAATAGGATGGTCAGTAAGATTTTGCACTGTGGACATCATTATTTCTTCGACCCAGCTAATTTGTCCAGCGCCAACTTCAAGGAGTATTACGGCGCCTTCGGGTGAAAGTATTCCTTCAAGTTGTAGACTTAATTTTCGGTACAACTCGAGGCCGTCGATTCCTCCATCGATTGCCACTAATGGTTCCTGTTGACGTATCTCTTCAGGTAAATCAAGAACTTCTTCAGATGGGATGTATGGAAGATTGGAGATCAATATATCTAGGTCATGAACTCCCGATTTTTGAAGTGGCTCTAATAGACTTCCCTGATGGAAGGTCAATTTTTCTGAGTTGACGAGCCGAGTCGCGTTCTCCCTCGCCCAGCGGAGCGCGCTGTCTGAGATATCAATTCCGTGGACTAACGCATCAGGGAATGCTCTTGAAATGCATATCGCTAGTATGCCTGATCCTGTTCCAATATCAGCAAACCGGGGGACGGCCTTTCGTTGTCGTAAGATACGTGCTCTCTGAATGGAGATTTCCACTAAAACCTCAGTCTCGGAACGTGGAACTAAGGCACCTGGGCCCACGCGAAACGGTAGTCCGAAGAATTCTTTTTCACCAAGAATATATGCTAATGGTTCATGTGTGAGTCGCCGATTTAGGAGAGTTTGAAATCTTTCGTGGACCGCAGCAGTGGGCTCCTCTAAGCCAAGCGCTAGCACAGCAGATCGGTCTAATGATGCTGCAAGTCCGAAGAGTAGTTCAACTTGCAGCAACCCATCGTCCAGATCGACAGCCTGTTTGGTTATGATTAATTGATTGGCCGCACTGCGCAAGAGTTCTCGAGTACTCAAAGATGTCATGAGAACCATGCACTTCGGTCATTAGAAAATTCGTAGAGAACTAGAGTGGCTGCGCTTGCTACATTCAGTGAATCGATTTGTCCCAGCATTGGGATCGATAGGAGTTGGTTGCAATCACTTAGTTGCTTATCAGTTAAACCAGATCGTTCAGCACCCATGACAATGAGGTTTTGGGCTGCATATTTTGCTTGCCGATAATCCTGCTCTGCCCCGCCAGATGTACCGAATGTTTTGATGCCAGAAGAAGCTGCCCATGCTATTACGTCTGACCACTCAGTTCGAACGAGTCTTTGTGAGAATATAGTTCCTGTGCTGGCTCGAATAGCTACCGGATCGTAGGGATCGGCCGTGTCCCCAACAAAAATAATTGCTGCAACAGCAGTGGCCTCACAGCTTCTGAGAATCGTGCCAATATTGCCGGCATCCGCAATTGAATCGAGTGCTATCCAAAGGTTGTGTTGTCCGATTTCAAGCTTGTCGAGCGTAGTCCATGATTGTTCAACCACCGCGGCCAATCCTTGAGGCCCATCTCGCTTCGATAACGATCGGAACACGCGCTCAGATACGACTAGTGCTGAATAACTTGAGGCTTGAACACGCTCTAATATTGCAGGTGAGGTTAGGAGTTCGGGACAAACTATTAATTCATGGATTGGTGCATCTGAATTAATAGCTTCCACCGTAGCCTTAAGCCCTTCAACGTATGCTAGCTGATGCTGGTCTCTACGCTTGCGCATTCTCAGCGATCGGATTTGAACGATACGTGGGTTTCTGGTTGATGTAATAATTGAGCTGATATCAAGCATTAGTTAGACTCCGTGCGATGTCTATAGTTTCTGCTGATTTTCGTCCCAGTGCAATCATCGATACTGTATTTTCCCGTAGCAGTCTGTGTACAGAAATGTATGAAACTCGGATGCTTGGTATCCTATACCAATGCTCCAACGGATTAACGAATTAGTGACTCATTATGAGTATCTTGGGAGCCAGTTAGCTGATCCCGAAGTACTAGCTGACCACAAGAAAATACGCGAACTTTCTCAGGAGCGTTCTGGGCTCGAGGCTATCGTAGGTAATTACCATCGACTTATGGCGGTTCAAGCGGCACTAGATGATGCACGTTTGATGCTTCGGGACGAGGATGAGGATGTCCGAGAGTTTGCAAGAAATGAAATCGAGACACTTGATCCTGAATACACAGAAATTGAATACCAGTTGAAATTATCTTTACTTCCGCAAGATCCTTCTGACTCGAAGGATGTCATCATGGAAATACGCGCTGGAGCCGGAGGAGATGAGGCTGGCCTATTTGCTCATGATTTGTATAGGATGTATCAGCGCTATGCTGAGCGTCATCGATGGGCACTCTCAGTTCTCAATACCTCTGCCAACGATGCGGGCGGCTTTAGAGAAATTACGTTCGAATTAGCAGGCGATGGGGTATATAGCCGTCTTAAATATGAGTCAGGTGTGCACCGTGTTCAGAGAGTACCCGATACTGAAACTCAGGGCCGTATTCATACATCGACCGCAACTGTTGCAGTTCTGGCTCAGGTAGATGAAGTAGACATGGAAATTAACTGGGACGAAGTTAGAATTGATACTTATCGTGCTGGTGGCGCTGGCGGGCAACATGTTAATAAGACATCTTCAGCTGTACGATTCACCCATGAGCCGACTGGAATTGTAGTTACATGCCAGGATGAAAGATCCCAGTTGAAGAATAGAGCAAAAGCTGAAACTGTACTTCGAGCTAGGTTGTATGAGGTTGAGCAAGAAAAAATAGTTAGCGAACAAGCGAGTGCTCGTAGACTGCAAGTCGGATCAGGCGATCGTTCTGAAAAGATTCGAACTTACAATTTTCCGCAAGACCGAATAACAGATCATCGTATTAGTTTAACGACTCACGGAATTCCTAAAGTTTTAGATGGTGAAATTGATGTGCTGATTGATGCCGTGGCTTCAGAGGAAGAGGCGCGTGCATTGATGGCTGCCGATACAGGATCCAAAAAATAACTCAATTGGCGTTTCTTATCACGTTTTTGGATACTAGTTCTGAGAGCTGTGATGCGTCTAAGTCTAAGTATTGTTCGAGTACTTCTTGTGTGTGTTCGCCAAGGATCGGCGAACGAGTTGGCTCAAGTGCACCTGGCATTCGTAATGGATGTCTCATAAGTTGAACCGAGCCATTGACCGGATGTTCGACATTAACGATGAAATTACGTTCTTTAAGATGCGGATCTTCAAAAAGATCCAATGAATCGAATACATATGAGGCTGGGACGCCAGCTTCTGCTAGCAAAGTCATCGCCTCTTGTTTTGTGTGTTGCAGTGCCCATTCTTGAATGATTGCACGGAGAACTGATTCATTTTCGACACGGCCTTCGAGTGTACTAAACCGTGGATCCGCAAGAAGTTCAGGCTTGTCTATGACGGCAAATACGGTATCTTGTTGTTTTAGTGTCACGGGAAAAATCATTACGTAGTCATTTACGCCCTCTCCTTTGGAGCGATACAGCCCGCCACCTGTTCGGCCGCGCTTGGTTCCATAACGCTGCGCAGGTTCCTTGCCCCAAGTTAGGAGATCTAAAGTTTTCATGAATATTGCAACCGCTTCTTGCATCGAAATTTCGATCATTTGGCCAAGACCGGTTCGTTCACTTTCGATATAGGCTGCAAGTATACCGAGGGCCATCTGTATTCCAGTTCCACTATCACCATATGTTGGACCAACTATCTGAGGTGCTCCTTGCGGTTCGCCAGTGACTGAAAAACTTCCAGCAGATGCCTGAGCAACCCAGTCGTACGCGTTATATTTGGCGTAGGGTCCTGAAAGCCCAAAACCCTTGATACGCCCGTAGATCATTTTCTGGTTTATCTCAGCTAAAACATCAGGACCGATATTTAGAGATTCCATCACATCGGGTCCATAATTTTCAACGAATATATCGCACTTTTTTGCAAGATCTAGTAGTAGTTGTCGGCCGGCACTATTCTTCAAATCAATGACTACCGATTTTTTTCCGCTGTTATAGTTCATGAAATATTGAGAGTCGCCCGCTAAGTTAACGCCGGTAGATCGACCGGGATCTCCATTTGGAGGCTCAATTTTGATAATTTCGGCACCGAGCCAAGCCAGATATTGCGTACACGAAGTACCTGCTTCATATTGAGTCATATCGAGGACACGAATCCCGGTTAACGCAGCCATAATTCTCTCCTGTCTAAATCTGTGAGCCGACTGTACACCTGTTTGTGATCTAGCGGGAGTTCAGTTTCCATCACTGTTTTTTTCTTGAGCTGAAAAAGTTGGTTGGTTTTTCATTTCAACACCCATTTCTCGTGCAACAGAATTATATATCCCGACGGTCATGGTGGATGTTTCTTGTTCGGCACGTGCTTGATAAAGTTGACCTCTGAATAACTTGATGCCAGTATCGTCCGGGGCTGCATGATGGGCCCAGTCTGCCAACTTACAGGCAAGTCGCCAGCTTCCAGATGCAGCTAGAATCTCAGCTCTTTGAACTAAGGTTTCTGTTCCACCAGTTACAAGGGTGACAATTTCATCAGCGATAGATTCTTCACGAGGTGGTTTCAAGTTACTTGCTTGGCCGTCATACCAGCCGCCATAGAGTCTCCAAATATTCCTGACTATGAATTCAGGCTCATCATAAACAGGTTGAAGGAAAGGTTTTTTAGTCAGTTTTTCTGGCGGTTTGACTTTCGTAAGGACTTCATCTAACGACGCGCCCGAATTCATTAGTTGTAGCGTTTGAGTTTCTAATGAATCCAGATATTGTCGAGTAGAGTCCAATGCTTCCTCAACACGATCTTTTCCAATAATTGGTGGACCATGGCCCGGCAGGAGAACAGTTGCACTTTTAGTTTGCATTTCTCCGAGTGCGGTAGCCCATTCGCCACAATAGCGTTGAACTTTCTGTGGGTTTCCAGCATTCG
>JAQWLS010000079.1 GCA_029247135.1 Dehalococcoidia bacterium
TTTGGCATATCTCGGTGAAAACGAGCTCCTCCATAAAATGAACCCTTAAGAGTCTTCTCCTCTAGCCATATCATGCCACTGACTTCTATCTTATCCATAGGTGGAACCATTCCGACAACAACTGCCGTACCACCTCGCTTGGCCATCTGATAAGCCTGCTCTGCCGTGACCTTTAGACCGATAGCTTCAAAAGCAAAGTCCGCGCCACCGCCAGTCAATTCCTGAAGTTTAGCCACTGGATCGCCATCAGATGCGTCGATTACGTCAGTCGCACCAAATTCACGTGCAGTGGTCAATTTATGCTCAACCATGTCAACTGCAACAACTTTTTCTGCACCTGCCAAAGCGGCCGCTTGAATAATATTCAATCCAACACCACCGGCCCCAATTACCGCAACCGTGGATCCCGGAGTAACTCCAGCTGTATTAACTACTGCACCGTACCCGGTCATTACCGAGCAACCAACCAAAGCCGCTATCTCAAGAGGAATATCGTCTGCTACCTTAACCAAACCCGACGCATAAGTTATTACATATTCAGCGAATCCTCCGACATTAGCCATCTGTGTGACTGCTTCACCATCTCTAACTAACCCAGGACTATCTCTCCGAGGGGCACCCTGACTACATAGATTGGGGCGCCCACTGTCACAATCAGCACAGTGACCACATGGTTGTACAAAACCAATTATCACCCGATCTCCAGGTGAAACATTTGTTACGGCCGAGCCTATTTCACTGACAACACCTGCAACCTCATGGCCTAAAACTGCGGGGTGCCGTGTCGGATACGTACCCTCAATAAAATGTAAATCAGAATGACATACTCCCGCTGCTATTACTCGAATTATTGCTTCTGTGGGACCCGGTTTGTCAAGAGTTAACTCTTCAATACTTAATGGAGTTTGGGGCGCGTTCAATACTGCAGCTTTCATATTTAATCCTTCACTACTCACTTAACACTTAGTCTTTCTCAAGATCTGCACTTTATAATTATTCAACCGACTGGAGTAAGACAAGTTGGGTGACCGCACCGACAGGATCTGACACCAATCGAACAATCGCAAACCGGTCCACATTCACCACCTCGAAGAATCCCTCTCATCCCCAAAGCTTTAAGTACTACCCCCACAGCAACCGAAAAAATTACAAAAAAGCTAATCGTGCGTCGCATATCTAAAACGTCTTCCTATCAAATTTAAAATAGCTTACGTGTGATTAAAGCATGATTTGATTTTTTTTTCAGGGCGGATTAAATACCACAACTGGTCTATGCTCAGATGACATCAAACAAAATTAGTAAATTACCAATAGAACTGGAGACAATCATGGCAAGGTGTGGGTTTATCGGGTTGGGTATTATGGGTGAGCCAATGGCTCGAAATCTGCTAAATGCTGGGAACGAAATTATTGTTTGGAATCGAACCAAATCAAAAACAGATACCCTCGTGGCAGAGGGAGCTCATCTTGGACTGTCACCAAGTGATGTCGCCGAACAAAGTGATTTTATTTTCATCTGCGTCACTAATTCCCAGGACGTACTCGATGTTGTACACGGTACTGACGAGTCAGAAGGAGTGATTGAAGGTGTAAAAAAAGGAACAATCATCGTTGATCATTCAACAATCGCTCCAGACGTGAGCAGACAGCTCGCAGCAGAGCTCGAAAAAATAGGAGTACCACTGATTGATGCGCCAGTGTCAGGCGGTGATAAGGGTGCAATAGGTGGAACTCTGTCAATCATGTGTGGGGGTGACGAAGACGCATTAAATACGGTCATGCCCCTACTTCAAATAATGGGATCACAAATCACTCATTGTGGGCCGTCAGGCTCTGGACAAACAGTGAAACTGTGTAACCAAATCGCAGTGTGCATCAATAACTACGCACTAGCCGAAGCTCTCGTATTCTGCAGTCTGAACAATGTTAAACCAGGCGTAATGCTCGAGGCAATATCAGCTGGAGCAGCTGGCTCCTGGCAAATAAGTAATCTCGGTCCGTTAATACTAAAACGTGACTTTTCTCCTGGATTTAAGCTTGGCCTTCAAAGAAAAGACTTAGGATTGGCAATCGACGCCGCCGATTCAGTAAATATGCCACTCTTCGGCACTACCCTGGTTGACAGAATGTTCTCAGTTGCTGAAAGACTCCATGGCACTGATGCTGGAACTCAGGCGTTGATCAGTGCGCTCGAGACTCTTACAGATGTCGAGGTGTCCGCAGAATAATTAGGTTACCTCTGGTTTTGCTGGCCCCAGCGATCCCAGTGAGTGACCTCATCGACAGCCTGACGTTTAGGTTGCGACCAACGACCACGATCAGGATAACCAAGGGGAATGAGTGCCATCGTCAGGGCGTCTTCAGGGATTCCAAGCAATTGCTTAACGTCCCCTTCGTGACCCGCATACAAAGTGGTCAAAGTAGCTCCAATTCCATGAGCTCTGGCGGCCAACATCAAATGCTGCACAGCACCATATATCGATGAACCAGCTCTTGGGCTTGTAGATGAAGCCGTATTACGCTGAATGGCAAATATCCAGATAGGGGCCTCTTGAATATGATTAGCCAAATGTTCGGCGCTTAGATAATTCTTCGGGCCCAGCGTATCAGCTGCATCTTCTCCCTCGAGAATTTTCGATCTGCGCACTCCATATGCCTGATTCCAACCCTCTCGGTACCACTCAGATATTTGATTTTTTACGGCCTGATCCTTAACCACTAACCAAGCCCATCCCTGACTGTTGCCTCCTGACGGCCCCCGAATAGCTGCATCTAAAATCTCCCATAATATTTCGTCATCGATTGGACTGTCCGAAAGATATCTACGTGCGGGCGTCGAATGCAGTGCTTCAATCAAACCTATTGATTGTTGTTCTACGTTTTCCATTTCTCTTGTCCTAACTTTGTTATGTTCCATGACTTAATTCTCATACATTACTTGGTTACCACTTCTCGCGTGTTGATTCCGATTACAAGTCGCATCGCCTCTACATGCATCATCATGGTGGCGGTTTGTAATAATTCTTCCTCTAAACAGTCACGAATTTTTGAAATCTCTTCTGCAGTAACTCCCAATTCGCCTAAAACCAAATCATTAGCTACTAGCGGTGATGCCAAAAAACGTGATCCAGATTTTGAATAGTAGTACAACGCTCGAGCCCGACGACGAAACTCCGGATAGGCCTGTAATTCCCTGATCTCCAACCACACAGGACCAAGAAATTTGGGAAAATAAGCTAACGACTGATATAAATCGGGTGGCTTGTCGAGCCCCAACACACTCGCTATATCATCTGATTCTACGAATTCTTCTCCTAACATTATTTCTGTATCTCTGTGGATTAATTCTCTTTCGGTAGGAGATCGTAATTCGACGCTGCCGGCGCCACCTACCGAGTCACGGTCCAGAGCTTCCCTGAGTGCCGCCAAAATTAATAAAATTTGAGGCTGCACATAATGAAACACATCTATAACGTGAGCCAGTTCTTTGGCCTCATTAGATGTCGGACAGAAAATAGGCTCGTACACCTCTTCGGTCGCCTCCATTGCCATGTCGGCCATATAACGGGCTGAATTCAAAAAACCCACAGTGTCTAGAGAAACTTTCAAGGCTGGCCACACATGCGACAGATACTCGGGCGTATCCGCCAATCTCAAAAATGCGGACGGGATAAAAGGAATATAGAAAAACTGCTTTATTTCCTCGAAAATCACCTCTGAAGGCTGTTCAGACACTGAGAAATCTCCTGAGTCGTCTGGAAATACGACCTCGTACACCCAGTATTTTACTTGCTCGGGTTATCCAATATTTACATGCCTGGCTATTTCCAACAATTAAAGGTGATCGCCAGTGCCGTAAAGACAGGTGCTTACTACTCGAGTTTCCAACACCATTAAGTGCTGGGTCAAATCTCTCGAACTCCACCCACTCACCATCTCGTCTTATCCATACTTCTAAATTCGCTGACCAAGCCAAACACACACCTGCTGCCACATCCCAAATCGATAAAGACCAAAGCGGAACCGACGTAAATACTTTTGCCGAAACCATTGCTAATTCAAACGCAGCACTACCAGTGACCCTATTATCCCAATAAGGAGTGTTTCCTGGTGACCCTCCCGGAGCCGCTCCTAATCTACGCTTAACCTGCGAAGGCGGTTCTGACAAAACTTGCCCGTTAAGACGTAGCGCGCTCCCAGCACGAGCATGATAGACACCACTGCCGGTGAGATGTGTTGTCGAGCACCAAATCGCTCCAACCACGGGGATACCCTGATGAAGAAGACCAATCGAAACCGCAAACAAGGGAAATCGATTAATAAAATTAGATGTCCCGTCGATGGGGTCAATAACCCACACCCAATCTGCATCGGGATCTGGAAGTTCTTCCTCCTCTTCGCCAAGAAGCGTGTGTGCAGGAAAGCGTTGAGATATTCGTCGCCTAACTTCCGTCTCAATATTCGTGTCTATAACAGAGACGGGATCTCCAGGATCATCGTCTGCACGGGGTCGACGGTGAGGACCACGCGGCTTGTAATTGATTTCTGGCTCCAAGTTGAGAGCCTGCGACGCCTCCGTTCCTGCCCAAGTAGCCAATTCAACAGCTAGGGTCTCCAGCTCGATTAGTTCAGAATCCAAAAGTGATGCTTTAATTTGTTTTACCATAGCCTGTTCCAATAATCAGTAATCGCCGCTCTACTGTTTTCGTTAGTCCTGTATTTTGCAACCAAGCTTCCGCCATATTATCTGAGGCGGCCTGGTGAGGCGCTCTCCCATACTCAACGAACTCTCGAAATGACGGGTAGGCGACAAAAGTTGAAAACGTTTCATCACCCTTAAGCGCATTCGTGCCAAGCCCTATTACGCGAGCTCCCTTAGACTCCAAATCAGGCCATATCTGATTTGCTAGTAGATCTTTACTGGCTTCCGCCGTCGCATTGCTTTCAAAGGTAAAATCAGCCTGTTCAACTATCGATCCGCGCCCAAAAGTTGGCGGAAGTTCGCTGGCAGGCCCATTTGCCAATCGATAATGTACCTTAGGGCGAGATAGTCC
Organism: Dehalococcoidia bacterium; assembly: GCA_029247135.1. GTDB lineage: Bacteria > Chloroflexota > Dehalococcoidia > UBA2979 > UBA2979 > UBA2979. Next base: position 5,055 of record JAQWLS010000079.1, read on the forward strand.
TTCGTCCATTAAAAATGGCGTCGCTTCTGAATAATTAACCAAACTTTCTCGCTCAGCATACGTGTGCATCAAATGCTTGAACCGACCAAGAATCTCGGGATCTTCATAAAACGCCCCAACCTTTGAGCCTGCCGAATGGCCAGGAAGACTTCTGCGGGTCGCATACCAATGATCAAAATCCGCATAAACAGAATGGGTGACGACTACCTGACCTGACCCAGCAAAACCCCAGGTCCCATACGCAACCATTTGCATACCCATCTCTCGCATAGCCGGCCAAAGACCGCGACTACTCATTCTCTCGAAAGCCCCACGATGAACTTTATCAACTTGAAAATGTCTCTGCACTAAAATCATTTATGTTCCTAAACTAACAATTTCTAAATATTGACTCTAACCCCTGAACTCAACCAAGTGTTACCATCCGTTTCGTATAGAGAGACAATAGTTGAAGCATAGGGGGACTAAAGAATGACTACGCCTCAAAGACCTCTGCCAGAAGCCAGCCCTGAGACACAAGAATACTGGGATGGAATGAAAAGGCATGAGCTACGAATTCAAAAATGTAATGACTGCGGAAAAGGATATTTCTACCCTCGACCGTTCTGTCCAGCCGAGGGCTGCCACTCGCAGAATGTTGAGTGGTTCACTGCATCTGGTAAAGGAACATTGCTTTCGTACGTAATACCACATCGTGGTCATCCGGCCTTTGAAACACCTTATGTCATTGCTGTAATAGAGCTTGATGAAGGTGGAAAAATGATGACAAATCTTGATCTCGGCGGCGCAGAAGCGACACCCGAGAACTTGCCGGTTGATGCACCTATGGAAATCGGATACGAGGATGTTTCTGACGAAATCACCCTACCAATATGGCACCTAGCCTAACAAACTTGAAAAATTAACTGGAGACTAATTATGCCTGATACAAGAAATCTCAGTCACAAAGTCGCAATAGTAGGAGCGGCTGAAACAGATACTGTGGGGAAATTACCTACGCATTCAACCCTACAATTACATGCCGAATCAGCGTTCAACGCTCTGGCCGACTGTGGCCTAACAATGGATGATGTAGACGGACTTGCCACCGCCGGAGTATCACCTGCCGCGTTGGCTGAATATCTTGGAATCATTCCAAGATATGTTGATGGAACCGCGGTGGGAGGATGCTCATTCCTAATCCACGTGAGCCACGCTGTCGCGGCTATCGCCGCTGGGTATGCGGATGTGGTTCTGGTAACCCATGGTGAATCCGGTCGATCACGTGTCGGAGTGGGTGGAGGAAGTGCAGGGCGCGCAACCCCTACCGGACAATTTGAAGCACCATTTGGTGTAGCCGGACCTCCAACAATGTTCTCCGTTCCAGTTGCGCAACACATGAAAAAATATGGTACGACTGAAGAACAACTAGCTGCTGTATCGGTTGCCACTCGACAATGGGCGGAAAAAAATACCCGCGCGATGATGCGAGATCCAATCACCATCAATGATGTGCTTGAAAGCCGAATGATTGCTTGGCCACTCCACCTCCTGAACTGCTGTCTCGTGACAGATGGTGGCGGTGCCCTTGTTTTGGTTTCTGAAGAACGCGCAAAGGACTTTCCAAAGAAGCCCGTGTATGTACTTGGCCGAGGTGAGTCTATCGCTCACACTAACATTAGCCAGATGCTGGACTTTACTGAGTGGACCGGTGCTGCTCGACATACCGGACCTGAAGCCTTCAAAATGGCTGGATTAGATCACTCTGCAATTGACCATGCTGAATTTTATGATGCATTCTCACACCTACCTATATATGCGCTTGAGGCTATGGGATTTGTCAAACCAGGAGAAGGCGGTCCATGGTTTGCCGAGATGCATTCTGCACCTGGCGGGAAGTTCCCTATTAACACCAATGGTGGAGGTTTGTCATATACGCATACCGGAATGTATGGAATGTTTGCCATTCAGGAATCGGTTAGGCAGCTTCGCGGGGAAGCTGAAGCACAGGTTGACGGCGTTGAAACATCGCTGGTACATGCACCAGGTGGAATGTTTAGCGCTACGAGCACCTTAATTTTAGGAAATCAGTAAAGATAAAGAGTGCTTTCTGATTTAACTAGTCAATTTTCGATTAGGTAAATAAATAAAGGGAAAAACCGCTGTTAACAGCGGTTTTTCCCTTTATTTATTTACCTAATCGAAAATTGACTAGTT
>JAQWLS010000091.1 GCA_029247135.1 Dehalococcoidia bacterium
CCAGATATCCATTGTGATTCTCCACTTGAGGATGAAATCTTGCCGTCTAATGTTGCCGCAAATTTGACTGAAACAAAAGGCTTGCTTGATTGAATAAAATGGAAAAACGCTTCATGCAGCTCGCTAGCTTGATGTCTGCCATCACCGACTTGAACTTCAATTCCATTTTGTAGTAGTTGCTTAGCACCTGCGCCTGCCACCTCGGGGTTAGGGTCATTAACGGCAAACGTTACAGTTGAGACACCAGCTCGGATGATTGCATCAGTGCAGGGGGGTTGAGTGCTTTGGTAACCATGTGGCTCCAGTGTGACGTACATGTGACTATTTAGTGCCGCTGGTCCAGCGTCTTGGAGAGCTACCACCTCGGCGTGGAGTCCTCCATTTGCTTGAGTAACTCCTCGGCCGACCATTTTGCCGTCTAGGATCACAACTGCTCCCACCGTTGGTCGTGGCGATGCCTTGGGTAGGGCACGAGTGGATAGGTCGATTGCGGCTTGCATCCATTTAGACGCTAGTTTTTCATTGCGAGAAGTAGTTTTAGTCATTCTGGCGCATGCTTAATAGCAATCCTAGGGTTGAGAAAAATCGCGATACATTCGACTGGCTGTCGGAAGATCTTGACCCTGATATCTCGAGCCAAGAGCTGGGTGTCCATACGGATGCTCTGCGGGGGAGGTTAGATGTTGGAACGAGAGTTGGCCAATTTTCATGTTGGCGTACAGGCGAATCGGTAGCGACGAGACATTTGATAGCTCTAAAGTGAGTCGGCCCTCAAAGCCTGGATCTACAAAACCAGCGGTGGCATGAACAAGAAGGCCCAACCGACCCAAAGATGACTTTCCTTCGACGCGCGCGACCAAATAATTAGGAATTTTGACTAGCTCTACGGTACTGGCAAGGACAAATTCGCTCGGGTGAAGTACAAATGGCTCATCACTTTGAATTACTTCGAGTTCGGTTAAGTCCGCTTGAGGCTCTCTGACATCTATGTATGCATGGCGATGATTTACAAATACACGAAATTGGTTACCAAGTCGAACATCAATCGACGCAGGCTGTATCGCACTTTCCGCGAGGGGGGCGCACACCAAACGACCTGATTCCAGTTCGCTACGAATATCTCTATCGCTAAGAAGCCCGTTATTCAATTTCCCACACAATCATGACCGTTGTCGAAATATTTTGTGTCCCAAATGCGATTGGGGTACTCGTGTCGCCCATTGGCGCGGCCTCCATAGAGGCTACCCCAAATCGCGGATATTGTGTGGGTATATGCGCTTGAGTGTTGATGCTTAGAATATTGCCAAGTTTTACTCCGGTCGCAGCGCTGAGCGTTGCCGCTTGGTCCTTGGCATTCTGGACGGCCTTATTTCTCGCAGTTTCAAGATATTGTTCTTTGTTAGCTATGGTCAGATCAAAACTATCTATGCGGATTTTATCCTTGGCGGCAGCGATCAGGTCATCAAGAATTTTGGGAGCCAAATCAAGGTTTGTAACACTTATTTGGAGGCTATTCGTCACTTCGAAGCCAACCCTAACTGATTGGCCATCTCGCCAAATAGTCTTTTCCGATATGCGGAATGAGGTAGTTGATACGTCCTTGTCTGCTATTTTATTTTCCTCTAACGATTTTAAGAGTGAAGCCATTGTCTCTGCGGCCTGCTCTCTTGCAGTTAATACCGACTTATCAACTGCTGTGACCTGGGCCGAAATTATTATCAAGTCTGGGAATACTTCGACCGAACCATTACCAGAAATCGAAAGGGTCCGTGGCTCCCGGGATTCGGAAGTAGCAGCAGAAGGTGGGGTAATTGGGGATGAATCTGCACTACAGGCAACTATTGAAGCGAAGAGAAGAATTGTGATAAGTCCAAAGTAGGTAAATTTCACTATAGCCCTCTGAAAAAAATGATTTGATTTGTTCCAGAACCATTATATTGCGGTAGGCCATGAAAAACAGTCATTCTAATCAATCTCCAATCCACCGAAGCCTCCTCCACCTGGAGTTTCTATAATTATGCGGTCGCCCGCATGTACCTGAACCGTATCTCTTGCCGCTAATTCATATTCTTTTTGATTCGCTCGGATTAACCTGTTAACGCCACTGGCGCCGTCACGTCCACCCGCCAGGCCCCAGGGCTGTAATTTTCGTCGCTCAGAAATAATTGTGACTGTTGCCGGCTCATAAAACAAATATTCTCTAACCAGGCCTTCACCACCGGGATGCTTGCCTGCACCACCACTCCCAGTTCGCAGCTCGTATCGTTCAATTGAGAAAGGGTATGCTAGTGGAATCGCCTCTACCGGAGTGTTTAATGTATTTGTCATGTGGGTGTGAACTCCGGATCGCCCAGCCTGACGTGGTCCTCCTCCAGCACCACCAGCAAGTGTTTCGTAATATGCGTATGATCGTTTTCGGCGCGAATCGTACCCACCAATAGTTATATTGTTCATCGTACCCGATGATGCTGCAGGGATTCTTTCAGGCAGCGCCTGAGCCAGTGCTTTCAGCGCAACGTCAGTGATTCTTTGACTCACTTCGACGTTCCCCGCAGAAACAGCTCGTGGATCTGATGCATTAACGAGTGATTTTTTTGGCAGCCTGATATGGACAGGACGGTAGCAGCCTTCGTTGGTTGGTGCGTCGAGCGGGGCTAATGCTCTAACAGCGTAGTAGCAGGCGGATTCGGTGACCTGTGCGACGGCATTTAACGAGGTACTTTGTGACTCTGAATCGGTTCCTTCGAAATCGAAGTATAAGCTGTCATTTTTAACTTCTAGTGAAAGATATATTTTTCCACCCTCGCTAATTTCTAGATAATCCTCAGCTTCGTATAGTCCATCAGGGATTTCGGAGATAACTTCACGAATGACTCTTTCACCGTGTAATAACATTGCATTAAAACGGGTTTCGACGCCCTCAGGACTAAATCGATCGATTAGCGACTGGACTCGTTCGATGCCCAGCGCGGTAGCAGCTAACTGAGCTCGTAGATCACCCTCACGCTCACCTGGGGACCTTGAATTCCGAAGAATGATTGACCATGCGGCTTGAGAGATTTTTCCTGCTTCGACTAGCCTAATTGGCGGAATAATCAATCCCTCTTGATAGAGCTCAGTCGCGACCGGCATTGAACCGGGTGCCATACCTCCGATATCTGCATGATGCGCTCTGGTAGCGGTGAAGCCTAAAAGTCTTTCAGTATAGAAAATCGGTGCGACGGTGGTGATGTCAGGGAGATGGTTGCCACCTTTGTAGGGATCATTCAGTGCAATAATGTCGCCTTGTTCAAAGGGCCCCATGTCGAGAATGGTCCTCACAGTCATAGGCATTGCCCCTAAATGAACGGGAATGTGAGCGGCCTGTGCAATGAGAGAACCGTCGGAACTGAACACTCCGCATGAGTGGTCACGCCTTTCCTTGATGTTTGGCGAGAACGCTGATCTTGTGAGGCTTTCACCCATCTCTTCTGCGACCGACGCAAACGCGGCTTCGGCGATAGCTAGGTCCGCCGGGGAGAGGTTCAGTGGTTTCATGCATCTAACCTTTCAACTCATTTTTTTGACAGAATCAAATTTCCCTCTATATCTACCCGGCCTAGCCAGGCAGGTGTAATTAACGTGGTTGTATCTAATTGAGTAACTAGTGCCGGTCCGATTATGTGATCGTCTGCACTGAGTTCAGTACGAAGATAAATTGGTGTTCGTTGAGATCCCCCCCTAAAGATGGCCTCACAGTACTGATTAATTAACGGGCCTGTCTGATTATTTCTTCGATTAGGTAATACGGGCTTTGGGGGGGTGAATTTCGGATCGACGAATCCGGTCACACGGATGTTTGCAATTTCAACGTCGTATCCCGAGTGTCCGTAGAGATGACCGTGTCTTTCCACGAATTCTTCCTTTGCATCCAGTAGAACTTCAAGATTTGCTTCGTTAGCGTTATCGATATTCACTCCAATTTCATGCGATTGTCCCACAAACCGTAAATCTAATACTGCCCGATACTGAATATCGTCACCACTCAATTTTTCACTAATTATTTTTATAGCTTGTTGTAGATTAGTGAGAACTGACTCGACACTATCTTCATTCATTGTCTGGAGAACCGACTGGCCAACGGTCAATGTATGGCCCGCTTGAAGAGCTCCTAATGCAGCCAAAACTCCAGGCGAAGGAGGGATGAGAATTTTATCTATGTTAAGCATCTCGGCAACATCACAAGCATGTAAAGGGCCGGCACCACCAAATGGTATTAACGTAAATTCGTTTGGATTAAATCCTTTTTGAACTGACACAACACGGACTGCTCGTTCAATATTTGCGTTCGTGACATCAATGACAGCCTGAGCAAACTCAAACTTATTGCTGAAGATATTTAGAAATGGTTCCGCAGCTCTTTCTGCTTCGGTTACATCGATTTGTAGTGAATCAGCAAGAAAGTAATCTCGGTTAAGCCGACCGAGTAAGGCGTGTGCATCGGTCACACTGAACGCAGGCGAGGATAACTCGCGTGATTTTCCGTAGCAAGCCGGGCCGGGAAGGGAGCCCACGGAGCGTGGGCCGACGCGTAACGCTCCACCAGTATCGAGATACGCAACAGAACCCCCGCCAGCTCCTACTGTATGAATATCTACCACAGGGGTTCGAGCAGGTATACCTTGAATTACTAAATTTGTTCGATATGGTAATTCTTTGTCACAAAGTGCAATATCTGTAGATGTACCACCGATATCGAGAGTAATTATCTTGTGCTCATCCACGGCTCGGGCAAGTGACAGCGCTCCGTTTACGCCAGCTGACGGCCCTGACAATAATGTGGATACTGGTAATTTTTCGACCTGTGATGTAGTCGCAGCACCTCCATCACTTTGAATGATATGAAGTGATGGAGCCACAACAAATGAATTCACCTGTTGTAAGGATTTCTCTAAATTCGAGAGATATGTGGACATTATTGGTCCGACATATGCATTTAGTGCAGTGGTGGAAGCGCGCTCTACCTCTCGATACTCCGGTGACACCTCGCTAGAAATCGAGAGGTAGGGGAGTTTGCGGCCCTTGAAGTCATGCTTGATATTTTCGTAGACCTCTCGAAACTTATCTTCAAAAAAAGTGTTTTTGTGTGAAAAAAGCAAACAGATTGCTAGTGCTTCGACGTTATTGCTTACTGCATTTTCAATGATAGTCCGATATAAATCAGGACTTACGTTGGTCTTAATTTCGCCATCAGGCGTCAGTTTTCCTGAAAACTCAATTATCAACTCGGGAGGGATTAAAAGATTAGCAGGGGTAGGCTCAAGCTCATAGATATTATTTCTTGCCTGCCGACCGATTTCTAATATATCTTTGAATCCTTCAGTCACTACAAGTGCTGTACGAGCTCCAGCCTTCTCTAGCAGGGCATTTGTTGCAATAGTGGATCCATGGGCCACACGCGATAGATCTGTTTGAATGTTGGCTAATCCCTGAAGTATTCCAATCGACGGATCATCCGGAGTGGTCGGAATTTTCTGAACAATATATTCTTCATCAATTAAGAATAAAAAATCGGTGAATGTCCCCCCAACATCAACACCCACAGCATTGTCAAATTTCGACGTCATAGTACTCCTGATCCTAACACTCGTTAGATGCGCCAGAAGAACGGACATCGTGCTGGATTATTAGATTTGATGAGAATGTCTTGCCTATATTTCTAGCGTACACTGTAAATGATGAATTCGGACTCGCACGACGAACTACGAGAACCATTTGATAATTATCGAGTGCCTTTCGCCCTTGATGCACCGTTTGGTATGACTGGTGATCAGCCTGAGGCTGTGGACAAAATCGTCCAACAATTACGCGCTGGTACTTATTTACAAACTCTTCGGGGCGCTACTGGTACAGGTAAAACATTTACCATGGCGAATGTCATAAACGAAGTGCAACGCCCAGCGCTGGTGCTGGCACCAAATCGAACATTAGCGGCACAGTTGGCACAAGAATTCAGAGATTTTTTTCCAGAAAATTCTGTCGAATATTTTGTTTCGTACTATGACTATTACCAACCCGAAGCGTATATCCCACGTACAGATACTTACATCGCGAAAGATGCGGACGTTAACGAAGAAATCGACAAGATGCGTCATGCAGCTACATACTCGCTGTTGGAACGGACCGATACGATCGTCGTGGCATCAGTTTCATGTATATATGGTTTAGCACCGCCTTCGGAGTACCAATCCTTTGTTGTGCGCCTTCTCAAGGGAAAAAAATCGTCCATTCACAACCTAATTCGCCAGCTGGTGGCTATGCAGTATCACAGAAATGATATGACTCTATTGCGCGGCACATTTAGGGTTCGTGGTGACACATTGACCGTATTTCCAGCTTATGGCGAATTGGCGTTGCGTATTGATTTCTGGGGTGATGTGATCGAGGAAATCACATCACTAGATCCGCTAACAGGTGAAATTATCGAACGCTTAGAATCAGAGGCCATTTATCCTGCCAAGCATTTTGTGACATCCCAAGAAAAACTACAAGATGCAATGCTAGAAATTGAGAAGGAGCTAGAAGTTCAATTGAAGGTGTTTAGATCGCAAGGAAAGTTACTTGAAGCTCAACGCTTGTCGGAGCGGACACAATATGACCTTGAAACCATGCGAGAAGTAGGATATTGCCCTGGGATTGAAAACTATTCAAGGCACTTAGCTGGTCGTTCGGAAGGTTCTCGGCCATGGACACTACTGGATTATTTTCCTGAAGACTGGCTACTTTTTGTTGATGAGTCCCACATGTCGTTACCTCAGGTGAGAGGCATGTTTTTAGGGGATACATCTCGAAAGAAGACATTAGTCGAACATGGATTTAGACTACCGTCGGCTATTGATAATCGCCCCCTTAACTTTGATGAATTCTTTTCCCACATACACCAAGCAATTTTTGTTTCAGCTACGCCGGGGCCATTTGAACTCGAGAATTGTGTCGAGACAGTTGATCAGGTTATTCGCCCTACTGGGATACTGGATCCACGGATTGAAGTTCGACAGACTACCGGACAAATTGACGACCTGTTGGCGGAGATCCAAGTGCGGGTCAGTCGTTCCGAACGAACTCTGGTTACTACACTCACGAAGAGAATGTCCGAGGATTTGAACGAATATCTGAAAGATGCTGGCGTTCGATCAACGTATCTCCACTCGGAGGTAGACACTCTGCAGCGGGTAGAAATTCTTCGCGATTTAAGACTTGGGGTCTATGACGTAATTGTAGGAATTAATCTTTTGCGAGAAGGATTGGACCTCCCAGAGGTTTCTTTAATTTGTATCTTAGACGCTGATAAAGAAGGATATTTACGATCAACGGGTGCGCTTGTTCAAACAATGGGTAGAGCAGCAAGACATCCCGATGGGTTCGTAATCATGTATGCGGATAAAATCACTCGCTCAATGGAGGCTGCAATCAACGAAACTGTGAATCGCCGAGAAATTCAAATGGCGCACAACAATGCAAACGGAATCACTCCGGAAGGTATTGCGAAGAATATCAAAGACATTAGCGATAGAATTCGTGAAGAAATCAAAACTGAGGAAGGCCCCTTTGCATACGAAGATATTCCATCAGGCGAATTGGAACATATTGTTAGAGATCTTGAATCACAAATGAAAAAGGCGGCCTCGGAACTAGAATTCGAGCGGGCAGCTTTGATTCGTGATCAAATAACGCATTTAAAGATGGAAAATGCTAGACGTGCGGATGTGCCCAAGGGTTTGAGTAAAATTTCGACTTAATTACGTTCAGGATTCATCAAAGCGTGCAGGTGGCTTTGGTCTTGGAGTTATTGTTGCCGAAAGGTC
>JAQWLS010000030.1 GCA_029247135.1 Dehalococcoidia bacterium
GCTAGACGCTCGACCGCGATTGCCAAACCCAAGTTCCCAGTCATAGCTGCTAAATAGTCTGCTCTATCAGTGAAAGGAATATTCTGTGTGAACGTCCGTTCTTCAGCCAATTTCTCCATCGATCGATGCAGATATCCAACAATCATGTCTAAATCTTTTATCTTTTCCCCATCCATAACAACCCGTAAACGAAATACGCCATGGGTCGAGGGGTGCTGTGGTCCAATATTTAAGACGTATGGTTCGGTCGAGGTGGTCATATCTTGTTAATTAACCTCTATCTTCACTGGAATCAGCCTCAGTGCTGATCTCATCTGTTTCACCGGTAACCACATACGCTACGCCCGCCTCGACGTTCTCCTGATTTATCGGCCGAATCGGCTTGTCTTTATCCTCAAATGGAAAGCCTTCTAGGCCGGAATTTATTCTCCCCGGCATCCCCAAAAAGTCTTTGCGAAGAGGATGACCTGGAAATCCATCCCACAAGAACAACCTTCGTAGATCAGGGTGCCCTTCGAACCGCACACCCATGAGGTCATAGACCTCTCTTTCCTGTAATAAAGCGCCTTTATAAACCTGATATGCGCTCTGAACAACCGCTGGATCCATACCATGAGTTCTCGTCTTCACCACCAGCTGGTGATTCAAATCGAGACTTTGCAAATGGTAGACAATTTCAATGTGGGTATGCCTATCAACCGCGGTCAAATTAGATAATTGAGCCGCATCAAATTCATCTGAATCTAGCAGCCACTGCAAGATTTCAATAATCCTGTCCGGAGCAACTTCTATCCACTCATCGGTGACAGCTGTCACAATGTCCGGCAATGAGCTGCTCACCGCATCACCCACAGTAATTCCTGATAATTGTCTGGATGAGCGCATAAGTGCTTCCTAACGCCATTCCAGCGCACGTTTACGCCAAGCATATACGAGCCCAAGTACCAAAATTCCAATGAATAAAACAGCCTTCCAAAGTACCGTCAGAGCTAGTTCTTGATGCTCCACAGCCCACGGATAGAGAAAAATTACTTCAACATCAAAAATAACAAACCCAAGCGCAAAAAGATAATATCGCGCGTTGAATTGGCCCCACGACGAACCCTCTGCTTCAACGCCACATTCGTAAGTCGCGAGTTTAATCGGATTATGGTTTTCGGGTCGAATCTTTAACCGGTAAAGCAGGAAGGACACCATTATTGGCAACATCGGGAATGCGATTGCCAAAGTGAACAAGATTCCCACTCGACCAAATACTTCGGGGATCACGTGCGCCTCCGTATGTACCCTATCCAGCCTTAACGGCGAGGTTATCCTGCCTGATAGATGCAAGCAACTGCAAATTAATTTATTTTAGAATTTAAGAATCATCAGACAGCTCAATGAGTCCCCCGTTCTCCATTCCTTTAGCCGTATCCAGAGTTTTAGCTGCCACCACAATAAATTCTAAATCTAGCGAGCCAGTATTTCGGATTTGATGAGGAATCGCCGCAGGAAAAAATAAAAAATCGCCAGCCTGCACGTTTTTGCGCCAAGGTCCGCAGTCGATTTCAGCATTTCCTGTGATGAAATAATAAATCTTCTCAACGTCATCATGAACGTGCCTAACATTTGTTTCGCCTACAGGAAGCTTGTTGAATAAAGAAAACTGAAATGAGCTCTCAAAAATTCCTTCGCTCGCCTGAAACATACGCTTAATCGCAAGATTGCGAGTTATTGTCGGCTCAACCGATTCTTTGGAACGTGTCACAAATCGCGCATCTCTGGGAGGAGACGTTACCTCTCCGGTAAACTCAGGAACTGCTGGTGGCAGGTCATCTGCACTCGGATTGTTATTTACATTTTCAGTCATCGCGGCCTCTCTTTTCGTTACTTCGCTAGAAGGAGAATCATAACCGCAGATGATAGAAATTAAAAACCTCTCACCCTAGGTGGTTGACCTGCACCTATGATTGGCAATACATTGCCCGTGGTCACTAAAAAAAACTTTTTTTGCTGACTAAACAAAATGTGACGTCTAACGTCGAATTATTTTAAGGAGCGGAAATTGACCGACTATAACAAGCCAATTCCTGATCCCGACCCGTATACCTCTGGTCCATTCTGGGAGGGTGCGAAGGAAGGGAAATTAATGTTGCCACGTTGCGAAGATTGCAACCGTGTGCACTGGTATCCACGAATCCTATGCCCCTTCTGTTACTCACGGAGTATTTCATGGTTCGAGGCATCAGGCGAAGGAACACTTTACAGTTTTGCTGTACAACAAAGGGCATTCGCTCCAGGATGGGCGGAAGAGGGCCCGTATGTAACCTGCTTCATTGACTTGAATGAAGGTGACCGCATGTTCGGTGTGCTTCTGGATGTTGATGTCTCAAAACCCGAAGATATTTTTGCAAAAATCGGCTCGAAAGTCTCAATTGAGTTTGTTAAGGCGAACGATGATGTGCATGTGCCGTATTGGAAATTAGCAAGCTAAAAGCTTCGAACATACTGAATCATGATTTTCAGAAAGGAAGTCTAGATGACAAATCCATCAATGGCTGCCGCGATAGTAGGAGCTGCAGAGTCTGACGAGATCGGCTTTGCACTCTCTGAAAAAGGCACCACAAATACACAGCTTCACATCGAAGCGATTAACAATGTGTGTAAACAAGTCGGAATTTCTCCACGAGAAATCGAAGGAGTCTTCTCTGCTGGTTTTACTCCACAAATTGCAGAATATCTGCATATTCGTCCTAAATACATCGATGGCACCGCAGTAGGCGGTTCATCTTTTGAGCTTCACGTTCACCACGCGTTGGCCGCTATCGCTGCGGGCGTTATTGATGTGGCTCTCGTTTCACACGGCGAATCTGGCCGATCTGCTAGGAAGAATCAAGGCCGAGGCACAGGCGGACGCGGAGGCGCAGATCCTTGGGCACCAGGCGCTGCCTTCAGTGGCGGCCCATATGGTGGCTGGGGAGCACCCTTCAACTATGCTCATGCTATGACACGACACTTACATCAGTGGGGTTCTACTAAGGAAGACTTCGCCCAAATTGCAGTCTCGGCACGAGACTGGGCAACTCTCAATCCACGTGCGGTTATGCATTCAAAGGAAACAGATCCAAATGGTGGTCCAATCACTATTCAAGATGTGTTGGACTCGCGTCTCATATCGTGGCCGTTGAACCTGTTAGATGTCTGCCTGGTTACTGACCATGGAGGCGCTGTCTTAATCGTCTCAGCGGAGAAAGCACACTCGTTCAAGACACAGCCAGTTTGGATAGCTGGTGCGGGAGAAAGTATGGGTCATTGGGACATGCTTGAGATGGATGACCTAACTCTTACCTCCGCAGTAAACAGTGGAAAGACAGCCTATCAAATGGCTGGTATGGGTCCGGGTGAAATGGAACTAGGAATGATCTATGATTCCTTCACAGTCACCGTAGGAATCACTGTTGAGGCGCTAGGACTTGCTCCCCGAGGAGGGTTCATGGAACTGTTTGAAGGTGGCAAGTCTGGTCCTGGTGGATCAGGAATGCCAATCAATACTAACGGTGGAGGACTTTCGTTCAGCCACTCTGGCATGTACGGCATGATGCTACTGGTAGAAGCTTATCGTCAGCTTTCAGGAACTGCCGAAGATGGCGTTCATGGAATTGCTGGTAAGCAGACGAGCGCACAAACGGCGATCGTCAATGGTACAGGTGGTTCGTTAAGTACTACAGGTACCCTGGTTTTAGTGGCTGATCAATAGTCGGTAAACCAAGTTTATAAGTAAGGGGGTGTTGGTTAAACCAACACCCCCTTCTTTTTTGTTATCATTACCCCAATGATATTGACTAGTGCAAACCTGGATTTTCTATGCACCAATTGGACTTAAAGCAACTGCAGCATCTCGAAGAATATGGCTATCTTGTCGTCGAAAATGCTATTGAACCTGAAAATATCCTCGATCCGATAATGACAGAGTATGAGAGCGTACTAGATTCATTGGCAACAAAACTAAAATCTGATGGAAAAATTGACTCTTTACACAGCATGCTTTCCTTCGGTGATCGTGTCACTAAAATTTATCACGAGAGCAACTCAATCCATAACCAATATTTCGATTTTTCACTTCCCCAGAAAGGAATAACCAAAGACACTCCGTTCTGGGCTGGACCAGCAGTCTTTGACGCATTAACGAATCCGAATCTGCTCGATATTGTTGAATCTGTGATCGGACCAGAGATCTATTCAAATCCCGTCCAGCACGTTCGAGTTAAAGTGCCAGAAAACAAAGCTCCGCGCGATTCTGGAGGCAATGTGATCTATGGTGCAACCCCATGGCATCAAGATCTAGGCGTAGTCACAGAAGAGGCTGATGGCACAGACTTGCTCACTGTCTGGTTCCCATTAATGGACACTGACGTTGAAAACGGTTGCTTACAAGTGATTCCCGGATCACATCGTGACAAGGTACTCACCCATTGCCCCGGTGCCCAAGGAATTCAAATCCCCGAGTCTCTATTAGATCCAGACAAAGCGAGAGCAATTCCCATGAAACGAGGCAGTGTCCTACTTCTACACCGAAAAACAATCCATAGCGCTCTTCCTAATCGGAGCAACCGAATTCGCTGGTCATTTGATCTTCGATATCAGCCTATTGGACAGCCCACAGGTCGCGAGACTTTCCCAGGGTTCATCGCCCGAAGTGCACTAGATTCGTCCAAAGAGCTGCATGACCCCGTTGCTTGGTTTCAGATGTGGAAAACTGCGAGAGATTCACTTGCGCGTGATGATGATCCTTCATACAACCGTTGGGACGCGAATCACGCTCTTTGTGCGTGATGAATTATTAAACTCAGATCACTCTCTCATTACTCACCCGCATCAGTCAAAGCTCGTAACACCATGAGTGCTAACCTCTTGTGATGCTTATTGATTTACATACGCACACGCAACCACTTTCATATGATTCTTTTCTCCCACCTGATGAATTGATCGAGAGAAGCAAACAGGCTGGACTGGATGGCATTGTTCTATCTGAGCATGACGCGGCATGGAGTCCAGACGCAGTCAAGGAACTTTCAAAACGACATGACTTCCTTGTAATACCAGGAATGGAAATTAATACTGAAGAAGGTCACATGCTTGTTTATGGTATGCACAAATATGTCTTTGGTATGCATCGCGTGCACGAACTAGCAGGACACGTTGACAACGTAAATGGCCTGATGATTCAAGCTCACCCGTATCGAAGGCAACACCCATGGAATTGGGAGAGTGAAAAAGAATGGATCCATTCTCTTGAAAGATCTGAAGCCAATAATGCACTGAATTTCGTGCGTGGACTAGAGGTGCTGAACGGGCGCGGCAAACTTAATGAAAATCAATTCTCCAAAATTCTCGCAGATCACATGGGAATGCCTGGGACTGCTGGAACAGACTCACACATGACTGATGATATCGGGAAATGTGTTACTTATTTTGATCGGGATATACAAAACGAAGAAGACTTGATTGAAGCTCTTCGAAATGGACTCTATTGGCCGATCGATATGACGAAAGGTGACATTACACCAGATACTCGTTATTGGGATGTTCCGAGTGACTTGAAGCAAATTTTTGCAGACCTCGACAGTCGTCAGCAATATTCTGAAAAATCACTGGAAGAACAAGAACTGACGCGGATTCACGCTGCGACGAAAAGCGTTGAGATAATCAAGTCACTTAAAAAGGGGTAGCTATTTCACCCTGATAACCGGTCCTTCTAACGTCCTTGACCGCGATGCACTCTTTAACTTACGATTCGTTGACTAAGTAGTTACAGGGGGTGCAAATGGCTGAATCAATAATTACGGACGAACTGAAATCCTTAATTGGTGTTGATGGTCCGGAGAGTGAAGCAGAAGTAACAACCACAGGATGCAGGTTGTTCGCACGAGCGGTCGGACACACTGACCTAATATTCTATGATGAAGAAGTGGCCAAAGCTCGTGGATATAAATCGATTGTGGCACCTCCCGGTTTTCTAGGAACAACCGTTTACAAGCCAGCAGATGCGGAACGCGCAAGCGCCCCTCCCGGTGGACTAAATATCCCCTACAAGCGAATACTAAATGGGGGAACCACTTATGAATATTTTGAGTCAATCGTTGCTGGAGATGTACTCACCTCCAGTAGCCATATTACTGAATTCCAAGAGCGCGAAGGCTCGGTCGGACCGATGCTAATCACATGGCGTGAAACAACTTTCCGAAGAAAATCAGACGGGAAAGTTGTAGCAAAAGGGTCCTCGAATATGATCAATTATTAGGAAAATAAGAAAAACACTTCACACGCGTTAGGAGCCAATAAAATGAGTGAACAGGTATTTTGGGACGATATCAACGAGGGTGACTCTCTTCCGATTATCAGTCCGGATTGTAGTACGCAGCAACTAGTTGTATGGGCGGGAGCCTCCGGTGACTTTTATCAGATTCACTACGATATCCCGTTTGCGCAGAACACTGGGTTGGATAACATCATTGTCCATGGTGCCTTAAAACAGGCATTTCTCGGAAGGTTACTGCACGACTGGGCGGCACCAGACGGTCGAATCGAACAATTTGGATGTTCGTACAGAGGAATGGACTACCCTGCAGAAGACATGTCTGTAAGTGGAACTGTGACGGCAAAATATGTTGAAGGCGACCGCCATCTAGTAGATGTTGAAGTCTGGACAGAGAATCCAAGCGGACGAAAAACCACCCCAGGAACAGCAAGAGTTGCGCTACCCACAAGATAGGTCAGTGTATATCTAATTTCAATAATAAATTGGTCTGGACAGACCGTGAACGTAAGGAAAGGTGAGTTATGGGAGTACTAGACGGAAAAGTTGCCGTAGTGACAGGATCAGGCCGAGGTATTGGTCGAGGCATAGCAATGAAGTTTGCCGCTCAAGGCGCCTCGGTGATTATCAACGATCCAGGTGTAAACGTGGACGGTAGCGGTCACGATGCCGGACCTGCTGATCAAGTTGTAGATGAAATTAAGGCACTGGGAGGTCAAGCTGCTGCCAATTATGACTCAGTAGCTGAAATGGCCGGTGGTGAAAATATGGTAAAACAAGCAGTCGATGCTTTTGGCAAGATTGATATTCTCGTCAATACCGCTGGTATATTAAGAGATCGAATGGTCTTCAACATGAGCCAGGAAGAGTGGGATGACGTAATAGCTGTTCACTTAAAAGGGCATTTTTCGACCATAAAACCAGCCTCAATCCTTATGCGGCAGCAGCGGTACGGGCGAATCATCAACTTCTCTTCGAGTAGTGGAACCATTGGTAATACTGGACAATTTAACTATGGTGCTGCTAAATCAGGTATAGCTGGTCTTGGCCGCGTAGTAGCGAAGGACTTGGGACGCTACGGGGTCACGTGCAATATTATTGCCCCTGGAGCTGGTACTCGTATGACCGCAACTGTCCCTGACAGTGCGCGAGAACTTCGGGCAGGGTCTGGAATACAAGGTGCAGCGTCAAATGCACCAGTACAAGAAAGCGCATACGCGGGTCTCCGGGATCCAGAATTTGTCGCACCCATGGTTACATACCTATGTTCAGATGATGCTTGGGATATCAATGGCTGGGTCTTCAATGTGTCAGGCGGATCGATTTCAGTATCCAGATATCCGGTTGCTGAAAGAAGTATATTCAAGCCAGGACACTGGACACTTCCAGAATTAGATGACGCGGTACAAAACGTCTTAATGAAAGATATTGATAACCCAGCTCCACCTCGTGACGATATTGAAGTTCCAGGTCGGGATATTGCGGCACGAGTTCTCAGCTAAAGCAAAATTTACAACGAAAGGATATCCAAAATGGGATCATCACTAGAAGGAAGAAGCATCGTAGTTACCGGATCAGGACGAGGTATCGGTGCAGAAATTGCGAAACTAATTGGCCTACAGGGTGGAAATGTCATAGTTAACGACCCAGGAGTAAACGTCGACGGTAGCGGTACGGACAACGCACCCGCCGAAGAAGTGGCTCAAGAAATTAGAGCTGGTGGTGGGAATGCGGTCGCCAATTTTGACACTGTCGCGACTGCAGATGGCGGCGAAAATATGATTACACAATGCGTCGACGAATTCGGACGCATCGATGGAATTGTTCACGTAGCTGGAATATTACGGGACCGCATGATCTTCAATATGACCGAAGAAGAATGGGATGATGTCGTAGCCGTTCACCTCACCGGTCTATTCAACGTAGTCAAGCCAGCCTCAATTTTATTTCGACAACAGCGATTTGGACGTATCATTGGCTTCTCTTCAGGGTCGGGAATGAACGGCAACACGGGACAAGCTAACTACGGTGCTGCTAAAGCAGGAATAACTGGTGGCATCAGGTGTGCCGCACGTGACTTGGGGCGCTACGGAGTCACCTCCAATGCGATTTGCCCAGGTGCAGCTACTCGGATGACAGCTACAGTTCCAGATGCGGCAAGAGATCTTAGGTCCAGCCAAGGAATTCAAGGACAGGAACGAACAGAAAGCATCGTTAATCAACTTCGCGCTGGGTCTTATGTAGCCCCCATGGTGGGCTATCTTTTGACCGATCAAGCATGGAATGTCAACGGAAAATGCTTCAACGTCTCTGGGGGACAAGTCTCACTTTCTTCAGACGAAGTACCTTACCGGTCAATCAACAAGGCAGGCATGTGGGAACTTGATGAGCTGCAAGCTCTTGTTCCATCAAACCTAATGTCGGGACTACGGAACCCTGCTCCACCACCTGCGGATCTAAGTATTCCTGGGAGATTAGTAGGATAGTAATAGAAAGCTTAGTTGCTTTTTTTGGAATGACCGCGTGTATTCAAGCACGCGGTCGTTCTATTTAGAAGTCAGTAACCGTTCCATACGATAATAAGATCTGCCTGCACGAACTACTTCCCCAACTCTCGTAAAGCCACTAGCAGCAAATGATCTCTGTGCTCTCTCGTTCCACGTGAGTGTATGCAGATATATTTTTAACAAGGAAAGGTCGCTGGCCATCACCCCGACCATTAGATCAACAATCTCGCGCCCATACCCCTTACCCCAAAACTCCTTGTTCCCGATGGTGATTCCAAGCTCAGCTTCTTGACGCAACGGGTCGTATCCGTAGTACATAACGTTTCCTATGTGCTCGGCTGTCTCCTTGGACAATACAGCATATGTCTTCCTATAAATCGTAGTCTCACGCAAATCACGCTGGATATTACCTCTGAACGCCTGAAATGTCCCAGTGTAAGGAACCGCACCGTCGAATGCAGCAAGTTCTTTGTCACGTTTCCAGTCATAGTCGTTCGACGCGTCATCAATATGCTTACCGCGCAGTTGCACCAGTTGTCCGTCTGCGACGATAGCTAGACCGTCAATCGATCCAAATCTAGAGTCTGGATTACTCATCAATTCAATCTGCTCTCAGTTGCCGCTTGAGATCGAATGTAGTGAGTGCCATATCCAAGACTTCTCTCTGATTTTGGTATGTTAATAGCTTTAACGCTTGATCGACCTGAAACCAATTAACCTCGTCAAATTCAGCATCATGACTAGAAAAATCTCCTCCTATATGTCGCATTAAAAAAAAATGAACCGTCTTATGCTTTAAGGGATCGGATATTCGTTTCACCGAATACTTAATATCCATAAGAGGTCGATCTATCTCAACTATGAGACCCGTCTCCTCACGTACCTCACGAACAGCTGCACTAGATATAGATTCTCCAACTTCTAATCTACCTTTGGGAAGAGCAAATAAACTCCGAGATCCCTGACTTCGATAACGGTGGCACAACACAACTTTCATTTGCCCAGAAAACTCTTCTATCACTACTCCTCCAGCAGCAATTTCAATTATATTTGCATCCATTTTACTACTGCCTAAACTACTCATCATCCGGTTTCATCGACTCAAGAAGCCCTCCTGAGTTAATTTGCAGTGAGTCAAGTGCAGCCTGCAAATCGTGAGCAAGTTCGGGTTCACGTCCGTCTAATGCAATTCTCTCAAGAATGCGCTCTGCGTCGAGCGATCCTATCTCAGCTAATGCCTTTATGGCTGCACGGCGTACATTTATCTCTGGGTCCTCCTCAAGCAACATAGTCAGTGGCTCAAGTGCACCATCCGTAACCAAACCACCTGCGGCTTCTGCAACAGCTTCCCTGACGTCAGAATCCTCATCATCAAAATGATAAATTAAAAGATCGAGCCAAGTCGGGGAAGCACTTCTACCCATCGCTCTCAAGGCCGCTAACTGCATCTGGCTTCCACCCGTCTCATATTGATCGGTAATTAACTCTGAAATCAAATCGCCGCTCAATGCGCCGAGTGACTCAAGTGCCCCTGCCCGCACGTCGGTTTCTTCCTCAATATCTTCCACTAGTGCTCGAAGAGTAGTGATAAGGACTTCGCCATCCGCAGTAGACAAGACCCCCAATTCAGCAGCAACAACCCAAGGTGCCAAAGCAATCGTCAACTCACTTCGAACCACAGGGGAGATCTCCTCTTTAAGACGAGCTAAGAAAAGATGCATAATCTCTGGTCGATCCTCGTCTTTTAATCCTCTTATTGAAAAAACACGGGTGGGAATATCATCAACCCGGATCGTCGAAAGAAAAATAGCTTGATAATCCAACGTTCGATCAATTGAATTCATCTGCACCATTTTTTCAATAATCTCACGAGTCCGATCGACTGTAATATTTGACCAGAGTATTACTAAAGCCTGCAGTGTTTCCATTGTCGGCCGTGATAAGCTCTCAAGTGCTGGGCTAGATACAGCCCCATGTGAATCAATGCTATTTAAGACATCAGCCACAGAATAAGCTTGTTCGAGTTCATCAATCACTGACTCGAGTCCGAAAACTCCGTCAATGTCTTCTGGTACGATTTCTGGATCTATCATTTAGGGGTTTTCCTCACTGGGTTAATAAATAGTTCTGTTAACTATTAGTGATGACATTCGCGCCTCTACTAATCAAACTTATTAGTGCCTCTCTGGCACTTTTTCGTTTGGAAATTATCGCATCAAGCTCCTGGGAAATTGGCAACTCTACCCCAGCCTCTTTTCCTAAGATAAGGATTGCTGCTAGAGAGTGAAGTCCCTCAACCGTTTGTCCTATTTCATTCAATGCAACCTCAGTATCCAAGCCATTTCCTATCTTCTCTCCGAATAAACGATTTCTGGAAAAAGGACTGTACGCCGTGGCGATTAAATCTCCTGCGCCAGCTAAGCCTTGAAATGTCAGCGGTCTAGCACCATATGCTTCTCCAAGTCGTGTCATTTCGGCCAATCCTCTAACTAACAAGGCAGCCTTCGCGTTATTCCCCACATTTAAACTGTCCGCAATACCAGCAGCAATTGCTATTACGTTTTTCATCGCGCCCCCAAATTCTGCCCCCACCAAATCATCCTCAAGATAGACGCGAAATTTTTCAGAATGAAAGGCGCTAAGCAAGAGATCTTTTCGAGTCGATTCTGTTGCGATCACAGTAGCACCCGGTAATCCTTCTGTGAGCTCTCTAGATAAATTAGGACCGGTCAAGACAGCAACTTCATTCTCTGGCAAAATCTCGCCGATAAGCTCCGACATGCGCTTGGGTTGTCCTGCTGAAAAACCCTTAGTAGCTGACAGGATCAATGTACCTGGCGAAACAAATGAGCGGATAGAAGTCAGATTCTCCATCATCGTTGCCGAGGGAACTGCCACACACAAAAGAGGTACCTCTAATGCGTGAGCTGACGCGGTCATCACGTTCAAGCCATCCGGAAAAGCAATCCCAGGCAAACTTAAATGACTTCTGTTCTTTTCTAATTCAGCAACCTCGTCCTCAGATCGTCCTATTAAACTAACGTTGACCCCATTACGCGCTAATAGAATTGCTAAAGTACTGCCCCACGACGTAGTACCTAAAACTGCAGCTCGTTCAATCGATTCACTCACCACAGGGCCTCACTCAGATCTTTTCTCGCCACCTTTTCCAAATTTAGGCTCATCACCTGAAAGGAGACGGCGAAAATTAGCTAGATGTTTGAACTCTATTACACCAAATAATACTAACGACAATATCCAGAACGAGGACTCCAATTCTTTGAAATAGGGATCACTTATAAAACTTCCAGAAAGCGACATGATCGCGATATATGAACATCCTGCTAAAACCCCCACCATCGACATCAAGGAAACATACCGAGTCAAAACTAATATTAATAGAGCAGCTAACAAAACTATTAACGCCGCGACTGGCGACAAAGCCAGAAAAATACCGAACGCCGTCGCGACACCCTTACCGCCTCTAAATCCTGTCGTCACTGGCCATACATGC
Organism: Dehalococcoidia bacterium; assembly: GCA_029247135.1. Classification (GTDB taxonomy): domain Bacteria; phylum Chloroflexota; class Dehalococcoidia; order UBA2979; family UBA2979; genus UBA2979. Next base: position 12,320 of record JAQWLS010000030.1, read on the forward strand.
CCAATAACTGTTGCTGTGCCTCCGAGTGCTATTACTGCTGCTGAATCGGTTACCTGGGTTAAAATCAAGATTGGGAAGGCGCCTTTTGCCACGTCAATGATAAGAACAAGTATCGCCCACCGCGCTCCTAATGTTCTAAGCACATTTGTTGCACCAGTTGCTCCAGATCCATACTCACGTACATCTCGCAGGCCAGCTATCTTTCCGATAATTAGCCCTACAGGAATTGATCCAAATAAATAGCCGAAAATTGTTCCTATGATTATTTCCATCATCAATCCAATCACATGGCTCTACTGCTGATCAGTCTCAAATCTATCTTCAGACCGTTTACGAAATATGAGGCGTATCGCAGTTCCGGTATAGTCAAAATTTTCGCGGATTTGATTTTCCAAGTATCGCTTATATGAAAAATGTACCAGTTCTGGATCATTAACAAAAAATACAAAGGTGGGAGGTTCTATTTCAGCTTGTGTAGCATACATGACCTTCAAGCGCTTAGTCCCCACCATAGGGGGCGAATGTGTAGTCATAGCCTGTCGCACAACTCTATTAAGTTCGCCCGTGGTTATACGCCGGCGTCGCACCTGATAAGCCGTGACCATGAGCTCTAAAAGTTCTTGAATCCCCTCACCTGTCTTAGCAGACACAAACATCACCGGGGCCCAGGGTAAGAAACGATACTTATAGTCAATCGATTTTACAAGCTCTGATCTACTTGATCTATCGTCCGCCAGATCCCACTTATTAACCCCAATGACTAAGCCCTTGAAATTCTCATTGACATAACCGGCAATGTGAGTGTCCTGAGAGGTTAGTAATTCCTTATAATCTAAGAGCAGAATCACCACGTCAGCCCGTGCCATAGCTGACTCAGCTCGCTGCACTGAATGTCGCTCAACACCTCGATCTACTCGCCCTCGCTTACGAATTCCTGCTGTATCAACCAGGAGGACAGAACTCCCTTCAAAGTCAAATCTAGTATCGATCGCATCACGAGTAGTACCCGGTATATCCGATACGATAACTCGATTTTCACCGAGTATCGCGTTTGTTAGAGACGATTTTCCTACGTTAGGGCGACCCACGATCGACGTTCGAATAAGTTCGGGTTTATCCGAAAAGTCGCTGTCCATCGTTTCATCTCTACTGGTACTACTAACCGCATTGACTATCAGATCCAATAATGTGCCTATTCCTCTGCCGTGGAGTGCCGATATCCCAACGGGATCACCAAGGCCAAGAGAATAAAACTCTGCCGCTAGCACTTGTTGATCCGAGGCTTCCGCCTTATTCATGACAAGAATTATGGATTTGTCTCTTGCCCGGAGTCGTTCCGCAATAATTGCATCAGCAGGATTTAGTCCGGATCGTCCGTCAACCACGAACAGTATTACGCTAGCTTCGTCTAACACCAAGTCAACTCCACCGTGTATTAGTTCGGCAAAAGGGTCATCACTATAGCCTTCAACTAAACCACCAGTGTCAACTAAGCGTAATACTTGCCCTCTCCACTCAAAAGCTCGATAAATCCGATCTCGGGTCGTTCCCGCTAGATCCTCCACTAATGCAGTATTTGATCTAGTTAAACGATTAAACAAAGCTGATTTACCCACATTAGGTCGTCCAACGATGGCAACTACTGAGTGAACTAGATTACTCGACTCGTCAAGTTCAGATTGTTTCTTTTCGTTCATTCCACCACCACCAGATCGACTGTGAGTGAACCGATATTTTCCACTGTCAGGCCCTCGGGCAACGTCACAACTACTTTAACGTTATGACTTCCGGCAGATAATTCAAATAAGTCGACTGTAGCTGTAATCGCCTGAGGCGATAAGTCCGAAATCAATTCGATTGGACCCATTATGTCAATTACAACACGAGCTGGCTCTGTCAACGCCAATCCTTCTCCTAAATTATTCGGAGTTACTTCCAGTTGAAGAGAAGTTTCCACTAGGATTGGAACAATATCTATTGTGACCGTAACAAAACTTTTCTGATCTGAAGCTCCTCCTAAAATCCCAATTCCAGATGGTAAGGTAAGTGCCACTCGCTTACTTACATACTCAGACTCACCACCAATATCAACATCCTCCGTATAAATCTTATTCACCTCGTTAATAAATTCTTGAGGCCCTGAGAGTTCAACGACAGCGGGGTAGGCACGAACATCTGAAATCCGGTATCCACTCTTAGGAATCCCAGAAATCAAAAGACTCACAGGAACTTGACGGATACTACGATTTCTAGCAATTTCTACCTGCACCTCTCCGGATGGAGGTGAAATCGAAATACCGCCAATTTCAGAGCCATTCATATCAAATGCATGAAAGGATAAGAATCGTGAGGAAGTCGACTGCATATCACTCACATCCAACCAAACTGCAACAGAATCGATCAGTTCGATACGCGACTTTGGGCCTGATACGCTGACTTCTGGAGTCGAAAATTTGATAGCCCCAAGCTCCAATCCACTCGCCAAAGATCCGGTTAGTCGGCTTCCTGGAATAACTAATTTTGTTATTCTTGATTCCAAGTTTATTAAAATTTGAGATGGCTCTACCTCAACCAACCGAACTGAAGTTTTATTCCCAAAACTGATGTGGGGAATGATGTCTATAAGGTGTTCACCTTCTCCATAGTCACTGAGATCGAGGCTCGCTTGAAAATCTGCAGCTGTTAATGAGTCCCATCTATCGGACGTAGCGGCCGCATAAATCTTTAAACCAGAGGGTACATTGACAACCGCTAAATCCGGGGCGACATTAACTGGGATAACTGACACCAGGCCAGGTACACCATCAACACGTCTTGAATTCTCCGAATCGGTAACGAATATCCACAACGAGAGACTCAAGAGAAAAGAAATAATCAATAGGCTCGGAGAAGACTTGGCGGCACTAAAGACCCTGTTCCATAGCCGCTTCACAAGTTCCAAGGCCTCTTCACGAGTTATTTCTTCGTCAAGGTCAAATCTGTCTCGCATTAGAGAGCCTCACTCAAATCTGAATTAATAGAGCGTGGCTCTGGGGGATCGGTCTCTTGTAAGTCTACTTCGAATAACGTTTCCAATTGAACTCGCAGTTGTCGCTCATTTACAGGACTGACCAACCGGCCATTCGCTGCCAAGGAAATTTCTCCCCGTTCCTCTGATGTGATTAAAACAACGGCATCAGTCGTTTCGGTGAGCCCAAGTCCGGCGCGATGGCGGGTACCAAACCGACTAGCCATCACTCTACTAGACAGTGGCAAGGTACAACCAGCAGCAAGTATTCGACCACGCTGGATGACTACTGCCCCATCATGCATCGGTGTGCCCGGGAAAAATAATGTTTCCAACAATTCTCCACCAACGCGAGCATTCACGCTTATTCCTACCTCAATCACATCCGCCAAGCCTGTATCACGCTCAAGTACAACTAACGCGCCCACGTTATCTCGAGCCAGTTTCAAAACAGAACTAATAATCAGCTCTAAGACATGTGGTTCAATTCTCCTGTTACTTGCTAATCCCCATACGCCCGTTCGGCCAAGTTTTTCCAAAGCTCTACGGATATCACTCTGAAAAATAATCACAACGGCCAAAACCAGTCCAGTCAAAGCGTTCCGTAGCAACCAATTCAAAACTACTAAATCAAAAATTCGTGCGAGCAAAAATGCAACTACTAAAAGAACTGCAGCACCTCGAAGCACCGACATTGCTGCCGTACCACGAAGCAAAAGCAGCAGCCAGTAAAGCGCACCTCCGACAATCAAGATGTCGACTACTGACGAGATCTGGAAGCTCGCTACTAAGTCAATGAACTCACCTGAGAAATCAAACACGTGAGATACTCCTATTTGCCATTACTACTCCGTAATCCTAGACCAAAGACATCAGTCACGTAGTCTACGATCAAAAGAATCAATTAGTTTGCGTTGAACATGTACTTTAACGCCGCTTGCGTGGTGAATAATCTATTTTCAGCCTGATCAAAAATGATTGAATTCGGCCCCTCAAAAACTTCACGGGTTATCTCCTCGCCCTGATGTGCCGGCAAGTCGTGCATCACCAGTGCATCCGATGGGGCCAAAGACATGAGTTCCGAGTTGATCTGGTAACTAGAAAAGGCCTCTGCCCTCAATGCCGTCTCACTTTCTTGACCCATAGATGCCCATACATCCGTATAAACGGCGGCAGCATCACGTACAGCCTCAGAGGGTTCACTTAATTGAAGAACCGTCCCACCTCCGGGTAGTGAATTAGCTGACTCCACAACGCTCGGATCCAGTTGATATCCCACGGGTGACGCAATCTTAATATGCATCCCACTCATAACCGAAGCATACGCAAGTGAACGAGCGACGTTATAGCCGTCACCTACGAACGCGATGTTAAGTCCGCCCAAAGATCCGAATTTCTCCTTCAAAGTAAAAATATCGGCAAGTGCCTGACACGGGTGCTCTAAGTCAGACAAAGCGTTGAGAATTGGAATATCACTGACGTTACATGCTGACAAAATAGTCTGATGAGAGAAAACGCGAAGAGCTATCCCGTCAGCCATTCTTGATATAACCCTTGTTACATCTTCAATCGGTTCGCGATCCCCAATCTGAAACTCGTGCGCACCAAATGCCACAACATGTCCGCCGAGAAGTTGAGCCCCTATCTCGAGAGAGGCCTTGGTCCGAAGTGAAGGTTTTTCAAAAATAGTTGTTATCACTTTGCCGGACAACGATTGGTCAGGACCACTTCGCTTTAAGTGTTCTGCAGAGTCAAGCAATTCCAGCACAGAATCCGGACTCAAATCAGCAATAGCAACTAAATCACGGCCAATCACGGCAATACTTCCTCACTTATTTTTTCAGGGGAGTTTAATTATAAACCTAGACGCTCATTCAGTCCCAATGCAAAAGAATTCGTAAAAACATTAATTTTCAGGCGGCATAGGGATGAGAGCTAAATAGGCCTCTTCATCATTATCGTTTGTGAGTGTCCAAGCTCCTCTCACCCTAGTTTCTATCTTAAGCAGATCGCCGGGACTGAGGGTCACCGCTGTGCCTTCACTTCCACTGATGGTCACTTTCCCTAGTAAGTTAATTGCAACGCCGGGAGCAGCTCGGTGAAGCGGCAAGTTTATTTCCTGTTCTAGTCGTAACATCATAAACCGTGATGCATTCCCTAAAATGGTCCCACCCAAACCTTTAAATGCACCCGGTCCGATTTCAAAAGGCAGGTCTCTTATTGGGTAGGAATCGATTCTGGTTTCACCCTCTTCGTCCTCAATTAATATGTAAGCTGACATGTACGCACCTCTTTTGGTAATCTCAAGATCTTAAACTCATACACGCAACAGAATAGTACCTTCACGAATGGTTCTATTCTAGGAAGTGCAGATTCAGATGGGAATTCACCGCAGCAACAATAGAAGCGTCCACGAGCTGAGGCAGGTAGCAATTGAGACAGATGTTAGCAAACACGCGGAAGGATCCGCGCTCGTAAGTTTTGGTGATACAAAGGTGTTGTGCACAGCTACAGTTGAACGAGGGGTTCCGCGCTGGAAGCGCGGAGATAATTCCGGTTGGCTCACCGCCGAATATGCAATGCTACCAAGAGCTACAAATACCAGATCCAAAAGAGGTCAAAACGGAAGATCAACTGAAATTCAGCGACTGATTGCTCGGGCCCTCCGATCATCCATCGACCTCGATAAACTAGGGGAAGAAACAATCACCCTGGATTGCGATGTAATTCAAGCGGATGGAGGAACCCGAACAGCTTCAATTACAGGCGCATGGACTGCTTTAGCGATGGCGATTGAAAGACTACAAAGCACGGCTAAGCTACCCTCTTCACCAATAACAGCCCAAGTTGCGGCGATCTCCTGCGGAATGGTGTCTGGCGAATTATTACTTGATTTAGACTACCTTGAAGACTCCTCAGCAGACGTCGACTTTAATGTTGTGATGCTCTCGACAGATCAACTAGTAGAGGTGCAAGGAACTGCCGAAGGCAAAGCTTTCAGTCGGGCTGACCTTGATCGTATGGTAGGCCTGGCGACTGCCGGTATCCAACAACTGTTCGTAGCTCAGCGGCAAGCGCTTGATGAATGGCGAAGTAAGTGATTAGGACATGAATGACGAACTGGGGCTCTATGCGGTTCTCACAAAGCTTGAGAGATCTATTCAGGAGTACCCAACACTCTTGGGAGCCATAGCTGCCGCAGCCAAAGCCCATTGGGTGGTAACAGACAGTACGTGTCTTGTTTTGTCTGAACTAACAGCAAAAGAAATTCGAGATAACATTTCGTCCGTTGTCGAGGAAAACGCGATGATCTTCGTGTTACCCGCTGATATGATCGATGCGCACTGGACTCCAATGGGAAGCAATCGATATGGTCGAGAATTCGTGAAACAGGCTTTTATCGCCTCAGAGAAGATACGAAATAGTAATCGGCGACCGCTCTAGGCATATTCCCCAAGAAAATGCCCCCCGAGTATATGAACATGTGCATGATTTTGACTCTGCATTCCATCGTATCCGAAATTTGAAATCAGGCGGAATCCATTCGGACATTGCTCTTCACCAACCAGCGTGGCAGCGCGACCAACCGCGTCCATATCAGACCAAAGTTCGCTTTGCGTCAAGTGTTTCTTTGGAGCGGCTAATAACATTACTGGTGCCCACTTAAGTCTATTGCGAAACACAATAGCATTTTCGTCCTCATAAAAAATCTCAGCCGGTTCGCGGTGAGCAATTATCTCGCAAAAGACACAAAATCCAGCCATAAAGCCTCCGTCAGTGAACTATTTTAGGTTTGTCGGTAGCTGCTACAGTTCAGTCATGAAATTATAAGGCAACAGTATTTAAAAAATATAGCGAAGGAAATTAATCAAGTGCCCGAGATTCAAGCCTTCTATGGTCTTCGATATAATCCAAGCCTCGTGACTGGCTCGGAGGTTATTTCGCCTCCCTATGACATCGTCAAATCAGATGATCTGCGCGTGTTACGACACTCAGATTCGGCAACCAATTCTGATCGGAAATATAACGCATCAATACTTGAAAACCCCAGCCCAACGCCAGCCGGCTACGAAGGCGTCTTGACCAATATTAAAAAATGGACGGAGGCGGAAATACTGATCAAAGAATCAGTTCCATCTCTTTACTTGTATGAGCAAATCTTTAAATTACCTGAACGTGGGGTCGATACGGATAAGAATCCTAAATACCGCCGCCGAGTCTTAATCGCGGCGACGCGCCTTTCAAAACCTGAAGATGGTGTAATCCGGCATCATGAAAGCACGATGGCCGGACCCAGAGAGGATAGACTCAAGCTCTATACCGCCACCAAACATGCAATTAGTCCGATACTTGCATCGGTCGAAGATACTAACTCGGAATTTCTTAACTTACTAAATAAGGATTACGGATCAGAAATATTCGTTGCAACCGACCTATCTGGGGTCGAACATAAGCTTTGGAAAATATCAGAAGAAACTCAGATCGCGAATTTTCGCAAAGTTATTAATGATCTCCCAGCCACTATTGCTGACGGGCACCACCGAACCATGACCGCACTATCCTACCTGGATAATGCGGCTGCCAGCAGAAAGTTGCCTTCCTACGCAGCTGAGCGTTTCGCGCTAATGGGATTAGCATCTGATCAAGACCAAAGTCTATTAATTCTTCCAACACACAGGATTCTAATTGAGGACTCAGCTCCCGAAGATATTCTCGATAGACTTTCAGGTTTGTATCAAGTCGCTGAATCACACTCACTCGAAGCTGCATGGGAAACGGTTAAGAAAAATGCGAATGGGCCCGTGACCTTTGCCGCTTTAGGCCTAACCGCACAAGGTAAAAACTATTCAATTCACTTACTAACAGCGAGAGATAGCAATCAAATACGTTCAGCAATGCCAAGTCAACTAGGGGCTGCAGCTCGAGATGTAGATATTCTTGTCCTTACATCGACCATTCTGAGACCAATATTTGATATCGACGGCGCGGCTCTGGCAGCTGGCACCAAAGTCGGTTTTGAGGAAAACATTCATACCGTTGAGAACGCTATAAAAAACAAGGGTGCCAAAGTTGCGTTTTTAGCTAATCCCGCGACAATCGATCAAGTACAAGCTGTTGCAGCAACGGGAGAGGTACTGCCGCAAAAAACTACATACTATTACCCCAAATTAGGGACCGGCCTGGTTTTTTATCCACTTACGGGGCGTGTGAACTAGTCACGCTTCAAAGGACACCGCTATCGTGTTTAGTATCATCACTAAAACATAGTTCTGAAAGTTATTATTGAAGGACGCGTTGACTCTAAGTCAGAGTCGCATGACTATGATTTAGAACGAACAAAATCGTCTGCCAGACAAGGAGCAAACCGTGAATCTGAGACTACCTGGGCCTATCCCAGTGCCAGAACCCGTCGCTCAAGCAGGGGCAGCCCCGATGATAAATCATCGTGGTCCCGAATTTGCTTCATTAATTCAAAGAACAACTGAGAAACTTAAGCAAATTTACCTGACTAAAAATGACGTCCTGACCCTCACTGCGTCGGGTACTGGGGCCATGGAAGCTGCGGTGGTAAATTTCATGCCTCCTGGCTCTCACGCGCTTGTAATCACAATCGGAGTGTTCGGGAATCGATTCAAAGAGCTGGTTAGTGCGTACGGTGGCATAGCAACTGTACTGGAATTTAACTTTGGTTCAGCTGCCGATCTCGGACAAATTAAGGACGCATTAGAAAAAAATTCCGAAATCAAGACTGTATTTGTCACTCACAATGAAACCTCAACAGGAGTCACGAATCCAATCATCCCTGACTTGGTAAAAGTTGTGCAGGACCATGACGCATTACTAATAGTAGACGCAATATCTTCGTTATCCTCTGTAGAATTTCGTACGGATGACTGGGAAGTTGATGTCGTATGCTCAGGATCACAAAAGGGCTGGATGACTGCGCCGGGGCTATCATTCATCTCGGTCAGCGAGAAAGCCTGGAAGCGATTTGAAGAAAATTCACAACCACGATTCTATTTTGATCTGTTACGACACAAAAAGGCTTTGGCCGACGGCCAAACACCATGGACCCCCGCAATCTCCGTGTGGTTTTCATTAGATAAAGCGCTGGACATGATGATAGAAGAGGGACTCGACGCAATTTGGGCCCGTCATGCACGAGCAGGACAGAGAGTTCGAGATGGTGTGAGAGCTATGGGATTACAACTATTTTCTCAGGAAGGCGTCGAATCCAATACGGTTACGTCAATTACGGTCCCCACGGAATTAGATGGCCTTGAAATATTAAAAATTGCTCGGGAGCGATACTCAACCGTATTCGCCGGAGGCCAAGCCGGTTTGAAGGGACAAATTATCCGCTTCGGTCATCTTGGGTATATGCCAGACTCAGATTTAGATTCTGCTCTCGATGCCTTGCGAAATACTCTTGTCGATCTCAATTTTAAAGCTTAGATATCTGCGTCGCAGCTAAGGAGTCACATGTGGCAAAAGTATTAGTTGCTGACGATATCGCCCAGCAGGGATTAGATCTCTTAAGCGACGATCACGAGGTAACTATTCTGACTGGCCTCACTGAAGAGGAACTGATTGCGGCTATTGTTGACTATGAAGCACTAATTGTCCGCAGCCAAACAAGCGTTACCAGAGCCGTAATAGAGGCAGGAACCCAATTAAAAGCCATAGCACGAGCCGGAGTAGGCGTGGATAATGTTGACGTAAATGCCGCAACGGAGCGTGGTGTAATCGTAGTAAATGCGCCCTTAGCGAATACTATTTCCACTGCAGAACATGCCTTTGCACTGATACTTGCGACCGCTCGAAATGTAGCACCAGCTGACGCGTCGCTAAGATCTGGAAAATGGGCACGAAGTGAATATTCTGGCGTTGAACTAGCCCACAAAACCCTTGGCATCATAGGCCTAGGACGAATCGGAACTGAGGTCGCAAAAAGAGCTCAGGCATTTCAAATGAATGTCGTCGCGTACGACCCATTTGTCTCCAAAGACAAAGCGGACAGTCTGGGAATTGAAATTTGTGAATTGATAAATCTCTTTAAAATATCTGACTTCGTTACGCTTCACACAACGCTTAATGAGGACACAAAACATCTAATTAACGCTGAAATTCTTTCCCATGCAAAACCCGGTCTTAGGCTCATTAATGCGGCACGAGGGGGGTTAATTGACGAAGAAGCACTCCTCCAAGCGATAAGCCAAGGCTCGATCAACAAGGCAGGACTTGACGTTTTTTCCAGTGAACCGGCCGTGGGGAATCCTCTTACCCAGCATCAAAACATCACTGTCACCCCGCATCTGGCTGCCTCAACATCTGAAGCACAAACACGAGCCGCTGTTGACGTAGCCGAACAGGTTAATCAAATTCTTCAAGGTTTTGTCCCCGAATTTCCCGTCAATATTGATACTGTGGACACTGACACCATGCTGACACTGGCTCCTTTTCTTGAGCCTAGTCGCCTGGCTGGAAGTATTGCATCGCAACTAGCCGTAGGTACAAGCACCTCGGGCAACATACAAAGCGCGCATATCAATTATTTCGGACATTTCACTGGCCTCGAAACGCACCCGCTCCGCTCTTCCGCAATCATCGGTATTCTCGGCCCGGCTACCAGCATTCCAGTCAATATAGTAAATGCTGTGAATATTGCTGAATCAACTGGACTAACTGTGCAGGAGAAGTTTTCCGCATCGATAGAACCTTATGAAAATCTCGTTCAGGTAACCGTAACAACTGACCAACGGTCTGAAAGAGTGTCCGCGACCAGTACGAGTGCAGGAGTTGAAATAGTCAGCATCGGAAAATGGAATATAGACTTCAGACCTGCCTCAAAAACACTCCTGCTGGTTGAAAACCTCGATCAGCCTGGCGAAGTCGGACGCGTTGGACAGGTTATGGGTGATCTCGGCGTGAATATATCGTCCATGGCAGTTGCGCCAGGTCTTGTTCACGACGATCCCGCCCTGATGGTAATTGGGATAAGTCGTCCGCTGGACCAATCTGAGGCGCGAAAAATTTCTGATCTGACGGGGATTAGTCGTGTTCGACAGGTCACACTATAGGATGTCCTAACAACTTAGACTTATAGGTATGCATACAAAACATCAAGATAGCAAGAATCCTCTAAGTCGTATTCCATCAACCTCAAAAATACTTGAGTCGGAACGAGCTAAAGTGCTGATCGAAAAGCAGGGCCAAGGATCAATCAGTGAACTCGTGCGTAGCATTTTGCAGACACTTAGAGCTGATATAGGAACTACCGAAAGCACCGATATCAGCTTGGATACCATCCTGACAACCCTTGAGGCCAAAGCAAAACGACTCGATGACACTCTTAGGCCTGTTATTAACGCAACAGGTGTGATTTTACACACCAATCTCGGACGCGCTCCGCTCTCCCAAGAGACTCAGACCGCGATGACGAATGTGACAAACGGATACTCAAATTTAGAATACGACGTGACAAGCGGAAGCAGAGGTTCTCGATTTGGTCATCTTCAGTCAATTATTCAGCGCCTTACGGGCGCAGAGGATTCGATCGTGCTGAACAACAATGCTGGTGCCATCCTCACCACGCTCGCCGCAATCTGCAAAGACGGTGAAGTCGTGGTATCCAGAGGGCAACTTGTCGAAATAGGAGGCGGTTTCAGAGTGCCAGACGTGATGAATCAGTCTGGTGCACAACTCAAAGAAGTAGGCACTACAAATCGAACTCGAGCCACTGACTATGAAAACGGCATAACTGATAAAACCAAAGCTCTAATGCGGGTACATCCCTCGAACTTTCTCATATCTGGGTTCACTGAAGAAACACCCCTACGTGAAATTGTGAAAGTTGGTCATGAACATAATCTGCCAGTAATCGACGACATTGGTTCCGGGGCGCTACTTGACTTGAGGGCATATGGATTAGAACCCGAACCGTTGCTCAGTGACTGCATTAATGACGGTGCAGATCTAGTGCTTGCGTCAGGTGACAAGTTAATCGGCGGGCCACAAGCCGGCCTAATAATAGGAAAATCGTCACTCATCAATGTAATTCGGACGCATCCTCTTACGCGTGCGCTTCGACCAGACAAAGCAACGATCGCGGGAATTGCTGCGACTCTACAACACTATGCAAAAGGTGAAGCAGTTGAAAAAATACCAATCTGGCAAATGATCTCTCTGGATGAATCAGTTCTTCAGGAACGAGCACAGCTCTTTACTCAAGCTTGGGGTACTACTGCGCAAGTTATTGCCGGGGAGTCAACAGTCGGGGGTGGCAGTCTACCCGGACAAACCCTCCCAACCAGGTTATGTGCAATTAGTCTGCCTCAAAAAACATTAGAACTCGTCAGCAAGGAGTTACGTGCATCTGAACTTCCGATTATTTCGAAAATTCAGGACGGTGTACTGCAACTTGATCCAAGAACAGTTCTAGTGGACCAAGATATGCAAGTTGTGAATACACTTAAAAAAGTTTCCAGAAGTGTGAAATAGCCGATTATTATTCAGATGCGGCAGTTGCAGTTGGCGTAACAGGTGACTCCGTCGCAGCAGGTGTAGCAGTCACTGTGGGTGATTCGGTAGCGGCTGGGGAAGGAGTCGTCGAGGGGGTATCATCTGCGCTCGGAGTAGGAGTCTTCAGATCCGGACGAACAGCTGCATCAATTGACCATGTTCTGCCATCTGAGTGAATTAATCGAATAGGAATAAACCCTCTCTCTACCTCAAAATAGAGCGTCGTCGAACAGCTTACTTCCTGACATGAGACTTGCTCTAACAGCGGAATATTCACGGTTCCCTTTCGTGGTTCAAAAGCCTGAAGCGTAAACAACAAATAACTTTCATTGGGTAGACGTGAATTACCCTGAAACAATAAATCCACCCAATACGCCTTGGTATTCTGGGAGCTCCAACCCGAGCCAATCACATCAAATTTAGCCAATACCGTGATGACTTCCTGATCCTCTGTGTCATCTTCCTCTAATGCAATTTGGGTGACCGTGGGAGTGACGGTAGGAAATTTCAAACCCGATACATTGCTATCGGCCTGCGAGCTTAAACCCACTATTTGCACTAAGTCTTCATCGTCAGAAAATGGGGAACATCCTGCACCAATCAGAAATATAAGCAAACTAAGGGCTATATTTTTTATCATAATAAAAATTTATACACGTCCGAGCCACTGGAACTAAGTAAACTGAACAAACTATGACCCACCAATATGATCTAGAAAAACTTGAATATACTGTAATTCTAGACCGTCTCCTGAGTTTTACGCGATCTGACGCCGGATACAACCTCACAAAATCGCTTCGGCCAAGTTCAACTCACCACGAGGTGCTTCGTAAACAGCAGGAGACATTTGAAGCAGTCAGTCTGTTGTCGCGGGACATTCAAATGCTGTCCGACACTTTTCCAGACATACGTCCAAAGATATACGAAGCTCAGCGAGGTGGGCTGCTGACAACTTTTGAATTACTTGAAGTCGGTCTCACCTGTCGTGTTGGCAACCAGTGCCGAACAAATCTGGGTAAATATAGTGAAATCGTCCCGTTCACGTGGTCCAAAATCAGTGGTGCTGAAAATTTGAGCTCAATCGCATCGATGATACATCCGGCTGTAGATGACAGCGGAGCCATTAAAGATAATGCCTCGCCGGAGCTTGCTGAAATCAGAATGCGCCGAAAATCTGCGCATGACCAATTACTGAAAAAAATGGATGGGATGGCCAAGTCGGCAGGACTAAGCAACGCGCTCCAAGAACCCATTGTTGTGATGCGGGAGGGACGATACGTCCTGCCTGTTAAGGCCGGTTTCCAATCTAACGTACCTGGTATCGTCCATGATTCTTCAGCCTCGGGATCAACAGTCTTTATCCAGCCTAGCTCAGCTATAGGCCTAGGCAACATATATAAAGAAGCTCAGGCCCAGGAAGAACGTGAGTTAGAGAAAATACTAAAACATTTATCGAATGCAGTCGGGCAAAAATTCGCTGAACTCGAGTATTTAGTCGCTCAGCTCGCAGAAGTTGACCTCATACAGGCAAAAGGACTTTTAGCGACCGATTTAGACGCTCTGGAACTTTATCAAGAATCTTCGCCGAGTAATTGGATTGTGACTTCAGACAGAGCACTCTCACTAGTAGACGCCCGGCATCCCCTAATTGAAGGTGACGTGATTCCAATTTCCCTGCGTGTCACTGCGGATGAGCAGGATGATTCAGATCCCATGGTTTTACTTATTACAGGACCAAATACCGGTGGAAAGACAGTCTCACTCAAAACCTGCGGCCTATTAGCTCTGATGAGCCAAGCTGGATTACCTGTGCCGGCATCCGTCGGGACGCAAATGCCGGTTTTTCAAAACGTCCTGGCAGATATTGGAGATGAGCAATCAATACAGCATTCACTTTCTACATTTTCCGCCCATGTAGCGACAATCAACAGCATTCTTTCGGTCGCAACGCCTGGATCTTTAATTCTGATTGACGAAATCGGTGCCGGTACCGATCCTCGAGAAGGTGCGGCCCTTGGAATCGCACTCATTCAAGAACTCCTTCGAAAGCAGGTGGCGGTGGTTTGTACAACACATCATGCTGAGCTAAAAATATACGCGCATACCAATCAAAAAATCACTAACGCATCTACTGAATTCAATACCGACACTCTTCAGCCGACGTATCGGCTACTCATGGGAATTCCGGGAGAATCAAACGCGATAGCAATTGCATCAAGGCTTGGTCTCCCCTCTTCGGTCATTGATGCGGCCCGACTTGAGCTCGGAGTCAAAGAAAGAGATTTATCTTCAATGCTTACCGAGTTAAAGAATGCCCTGCAAGCTGCGGAAGAAAATGTTCGTGAAACTGAGAACGAAAAAGCGGAAATGACTTCATTTCGTAACAAAACGGAACGTGAATTGCGAGAAACTCTTGAGACAGTTCAGACCGACACCCGTCATGAACTTGATCTATTAAGACGGGAAAGTGCCCGTCTTATGCAGTTACTCACCAGAGCTAAACGTGAGGTGGAAGCAGTCAAAATTCGGCAACTAGAAAGCGAAGTCCAAGAAGTTACAGATCAAGTTGCTGCAACCGTGGAAGCCGGTATCGAGCAGTCTAAACGGCGGGATCTCGATGATTATTTTGAGGAAGTCGATCCCAACCAGCTAGCACCAGGCATGCAAGTAACTGTGCAGGGATTTGATATACGTGGTGAAATCCAAAGCTGGCCAGACGATGATGGATCGCTTGTAGTTATTTTCGGAAACCTCAGTTCTAGAATTCAATTGTCGGCCATCCTAGAGGTCCATGAGCCAGCACCCCAGACGAAAGGCAGGGTACCCTCGCAAAGGCGAGTTGACGTGGACTCTGAATTAGATATCCGTGGAAATAGAATTGATGAAGCCGTACCGCTGCTTGAGAGATATCTTGACCAGGCAACTGAGGGAAACATCCAAACCGCACGAATTATCCATGGAAAAGGGACTGGCGCACTAAAAACAGCGGTTCGAGAGTTCTTGGTTACTCATCCGTCAATAACTGATTTCAGTTCCGCACCGGCGGGTCAAGGTGGAGACGGTGTTACCGTAGTGAGTTTCAAAAACTGAGCTGAAACACTTATCGATTGCCAGTCTAAATCGCAGCTACATTCAGGCCTTCAAGTTTAAAAGCCTTAGAATTCCCAGTCACCGTAGTTAATCCGCCATTTAAGACTCTCACTCGCGGCCACTCAGTCTCGTCGAGTTCAAGAATCTCGGCAAGCAACTGAATAATAACTCCACCGTGGGTAGCGCAAACCACTAACTCATCCTCATGACGATCGGCAATCCTTTTGAAACATTCGTATGAGCGCTTACGCAGTACTGCATTGGGTTCCATTTCCGGAATCAAGCTTGCCCAGTCCGTTCCAGGCTTGAGATTCCACTTCTCAGCAGATTCCTCCCATGTTTTCCCTTCGGCCAGCCCCCATCGCTGCTCACGTAGATCTGGCTCAGCAATAATTTCAAGGTCGTGCTTCTGAGCTATAGCCAGGCCAGTGTTATACGCACGTATGAGTGGGCTGGCATAGACAGCTTGTATTGGCATCTCAGCGAGCTGATCTCCGGCTGCCCTAGCCTGTTCTTGTCCTTTAACTGTGAGTTCGGTATCAAGCCAGCCCTGAATAATACCGGCCGCATTCCCTTCCGACTCACCATGTCTCACCAAAATAACCGTCATGATTAATTCTCCTCAAATAATTCAAAAAAATCATTCATTTGCTGTACGCCCTCTTCATCCACGTCATTATCGGTCGCTACGTCCAATATATGAAACAAATTAGTTAATATCCGAGCAGTCGCACCCCAAACAAGATGCTCAGTTCCATCCAGTCGGAATGAATAGGCACGTGTTGCGGTTGGCGATCCACTCTGTTCAACCATATGCCAAACACGTGATTCAGCGGACATCAAGGTAGCCAATTTTACCACCAGAACATCACGGACCTCAGCATCTGCTTTCGAGAAAAGTCCGTCCAGATTAACCCCGCGAAGTAATCCGATATAAGGACTTATTCGATAATTCGATACAATTGTGCTGGTGTCATCTAAACGGCCGATCAGTGCAATCTCGTCGGACTCGACACCCATCTCTTCATTAGTCTCTCTGAGTGCAGTCATGGATAAATCTAAGTCTTCCGGATCACGCCTACCACCCGGAAAAGATATCTCACCTTTGTGATGGGCCACGGTGTTCGTACGAACCTGCAGAGCCACATACAACTCAGACTTAGATTCACAAATGAGTATTAAAACAGCACTTTCTCTCATTCCGCCAAGAGGTATCTCGCGGGCAGCATATGCACGAACTCTCTCTTCTAAGAAATCAATTGAGGGAAGCACTTTATCCTGCCCTACTTAAGCGTCTATCATCTTATACAGCGTGATTGGGGGCTTAGCTTAGTGGCCTAAAGCTCCGGTCTCATAAACCGGCGAGCCTGGGTTCGAATCCCAGAGCCCCCACCACGCTAAATCTCTTCCCCAACAATACAAACAATAACAGGAAATGTAGTCACAAACTGTCATGGTATTTGGCATGGGTTATTCACCGGTCCAAAGAAGAATTCACCAACTTTAGTTAAGAGAAATCATAGGATTCTTCGACCACACGCGTTAACTGAACGTCTAACGGTTCTCCGCCTTCGCTGAGATCGATCGTAAGAAATCGAATAACATGGCCCTGAATTTCAAATGCCTCATCTACATCAACTCCAAACGACGGATGCAGCAAGATGCCAGTTGCACTCCTACTGATGGCAAAGTCGCCTGATCTGAATCTCCGGCTTGGTATCCACACTTCGAATCTGACTCATGTTGTAACTACGTTGCGTTTTTGTGTGAACGTCCATAGTTGTATGTTACAGAACTGAATAACATCAGTCATGCTGGTATCGGGACAATCCTTATTTAGCCATTTGCTCGAGAACCTGAGCCCGAGTCGGCATTGATATCATGGCGCCCTCGGCAGTTACCGCCA
>JAQWLS010000073.1 GCA_029247135.1 Dehalococcoidia bacterium
TACTCAGTATCAAGAGGCTGAGTCACTACTAATTAAGGCAGCTCCATGGATACCTCTTTGGTTCGGAAGTAATCACGTGGTAGTCAGTGAAGGCATCGAAGAATGGTTTGAACCACCTATGACATTACCGAGGCTTCAGCATATTAAATTAAAAGACTGAAGTAGATTTCATCTAGGGTGCTCGAATGCTGCAGTATACGATTCGCCGAATCTCAGTTCTCCCACTACTTCTTCTAGTTATAACGTTTTCTACTTTTTATTTAACTCGATGGGGTCCAGGCGATCCTATTTCTGTAATAGCTGGACAGGTTAGAGACCCTGAAGTCCTGGCCCAAATTCGAGAAGCAGAGGGATTGAACGATCCCATATATATTCAATATGTTCGGTGGTTAGGTGATGCAAGTCGGGGTGATTTTGGTGAAAGCTATATACGGCGAGGTTTTACTACCTGGGAAGTAATTTCGCCACGGCTTTGGGTTACAGGACAACTCGGACTGGCAGCACTGGTCGTTATCTTTCCGATCGGAATTTTTGCAGGCGGACTGGGTGCACGTTTTCGGGGTAGCTGGGCTGACCCAACAATCACACTTTCTCTGTTATTTGCTGCCGCACTGCCTGGTATTTTGGTAGTTGCTGTGTTGCAATGGCTATTTGCTGTTCAGTTGTCTCTGTTACCGGTTGGTGGTTGGGGTGGCTGGATTGATATCTATTGGATAGCTGGGATAGTAGCAGTTCCTATTCCAGATCCACATATTTACATCCCACTTACTGCCTATACGCTAGGTGGTTTTGTTGGAGTCGCTCGTTTGGTGCGTGCGACTGTTCTTGAAGTAAACCGGACTGATTATGTCAGGACAGCCAGAGCAAAAGGGCTCAGCGAAACTACCGTTCAGCGCCGTCACGTACTGAGAAATTCTCTTTTACCATTGGTGACGGTGGTGGCATTTTCACTTGCCGGAATTATTGAAGGCTCAATTATTGCCGAGACTTTACTCGGAATTCCAGGGATAGGTTCTTTTCTTTTTCAGGCTATCGGTAGCCGTGACTACAACGCTATACAGGCACTAACGGTTATTTATTCCGCCACCTTTATAGTAATGAATCTTGTGGCTGATTTAGCATATAGCCTTGTCGATCCGAGAATTCAAGTCGGTGAAACCTCATGAATATGACAGATTCTGAGATTAATTCCGCATCATCTATTGATTTAAATAAGAAATCGATGAGTTTGACTGCGGCTGTTTGGGCAAGATTTCGTAGGAAACGGTTGGGTGTCCTTTCTTTGATTATCGTTGTTAGTTTGTTCACGATAGGAATTTTAGCGCCGTTTTTGGCACCCTATGATTATCGACAAACAGATCTTACATCGGCGTTACTTTCTCCAGGTTCAGAGGGACATCTTTTAGGCACTGATCGGTTAGGCCGTGACTTGCTTACGCGTACAATTTACTCGATCCGGACAACCGTAATCATCACAGCTATCACGGTGCTTACAGGTGGACTTTTGTTGGGGCCGGTTCTCGGACTACTGGCCGGTTTTTTTGGTAGATGGACGGATGTGTTGATATCACGAATAGGAGAAATTTTGTCCAGTCTGCCGGCATTGCTTATGATGATTCTTATTAACGCGACTCTCGATGAGCGTCTCAGAATTCAAATTAGAAAGTTTGAAGATTGGTCTGGGATTGACGGTTTGATATCTACAGGGGCGTACTCTTATTTCCTAGTATTTGGTACTCTTTCGCTATTTTTCTGGGTAGGATCGATGCGAATTGTCAGAGCTCAGGTATTGAGCATTAGAGAGTTGGATTACGTAACGGCAGCTGAGGCATTAGGTGCTACTCCTGCTAGAATTCTGAGCCGCCATATTTTTCCAAATGTGGCGTTTTTGATTATTCTCGGTGTTTCGTCTGCGCTCGCTGGAATTGCAGGAAGCGAACTCGTTTTGACGTGGGTGGGAGTAGGTGTTCAGCCACCGATGCCCTCGTTCGGCTCATTATTATTTGAAGGAAGTGGGGCACGTACGGTCAGGGCATATCCGCATCTGCTCTTGGTTCCAGGAACTATTGTGACACTCTTGCTTTTTTGCTTTGTTCTATTAGGAGATGCAATAAATGATGCTTATAGAGGCGATTGATTCGTTGACTGAATGCTGTGATAGGATCAATAACCGTCTCTATTGAGACGGATTTATTTTGACTGATGAAAGACTCGAGGAATAGTAATGACAGCAATAACTTCTGAACGACTGCCGGACTCTTTAGTCTCATTAGAAATCGAGGTCGAACCTGAACGAGTTGAGAAATCAATGGAGAAAGCTGTGCGAAAAATTTCACAGCAGGTGAAAATTAAGGGATTCAGACCAGGAAAAGCTCCTAGACGAGCGGTCGAAGCTTTCGTCGGTGAGGAACAAGTGTTTGCCACTGCAATAGATGAATTATTACCTCTCGTTGTTGAGGAAGCAGTAAAAGAAGAAGGCATTGATATTGTTGGCCCGGCCGAAGATGTGGACTTAAAGTCTCGTGATCCGCTAGTCATCGTTGCGAAGATGCCGATTACACCAACCGTGGATCTAGGTGAGTATGAAGCCTTACGTGTTCCGAAACAGGAACTAAGTGTCAGCGAAGAGCAAATAGCAGAGGCTATTTTAAATGTTCAGAGACGTTTTGCAGTGCTTGAACCGATTGATCGCTCAGTAGAATGGAATGATTATATTAGAGGTGATTTTCGAGTAGAAATCCCTGAGCGTGAGAACGAATCTGGCTCAACTGACGAAGCCGTTGATCAATCAGAGGAAGACACAGAATTCCCTGTTCGAGAGAACGAAGTGGCACTATTGCCGGGTCTTTCTGAAAAGTTAATTGGCCTTGGCGTGAGCGAAGATGAACAAGTAATTGAGTATGAACTTAGTGGAGAAGATTTACCCGAGGCTTTAGCAGGAAGAATTGCAAAATTTACAATTTCGATTAAGGAAGTTAAGGAAGAGACGCTACCTACTCTTGACGATGAATTTGTTATCTCTCTTGACGAGGAAGGAATTGCTACTGTTTCTGAGTTGGAAGCGAGTCTTTCAAAGCAATTGCAGGAAAGTATTGACGCAAAAATACAGAATGATTACCGAGAAGAAATTCTCGATCTATTACTTGCGACCGCGTCTATCGAGTATCCAAACGTTCTTGTGGAAAGAGCAATCGATCAGATGATTGATCGTGAGTCGAATCATGCATCGCATACGCAAGAAGGATTGGACCAGTGGCTGGAATCAGTTGGCCAGACTGAAGATGAAGTGCGCGCGGCTCTTCAGGATAATGCAACTATAAGCCTTAGGCGCGAACTTGTTCTTAGCGAATTGTCGACGGTTGAGAAAATTGAAGTCGATGCCGAGGCGGTAGACGAGCAAATTGATGCGGCTATTGAATCTATTACTAGTGGTCAAGAAGGGCTGGAGGCTCAAGCACGACAGTTAATTGATACTCCGGATTACCGACGAACATTGGCGAGTCAGCAAGTCATTGATAATGCACTTGCGAGACTGGAAGAGATCTGTACCACCGACTCCGAAGAGTTGGTTGACGAGAGCGAGTCATCAGATGCAAAACCAAAAGCTTCCCGTAGAGGCTCTCGCAGAAGTAAAGCGGCTGCGACTGAGGATACTGCCTCCGAGAATGATGCTGTATCCGAGAATAACGAAGCGAGCTAAAGTTATTGCAGGGCCATTTAATATAACGAAAAGGAAATAATATGACTTATCAACGACCGCGACTTGAGGATTTCTCTGAAAGTTTTCTGACCCCACAGAATATTGTTCCTATGGTGGTTGAGCAAACAGCTCGTGGTGAACGCGCCTATGATATCTATTCGCTTTTGCTTAAAGAGCGAATAATTTTCTTGGGAACGGCGATCGATGACCAAGTAGCTAATACTATTGTGGCTCAGCTCTTATTTTTGGAACGGGAGGAGCCAGATCGAGATATATCCGTATATATTAACTCGCCGGGAGGAATGATTTATGCCGGTTTGGCAATCTTCGACACTATGAACTTAATTCGTGCAGACGTAAGCACAATTGCGGTTGGTGTCACGGCTTCTATGGGGACTGTGCTCTTGTCGGCGGGTGAAAAAGGCAAGCGTTTTGCTTTACCTAATTCGACCATTCATATGCATCAGGCTCTGGGTGGTGGATCTGGACAGGCATCTGATGTCGAAATTCAGGCGCGAGAACTTATTCGAAATAACGAGAAAATTCGTCAAATTCTTGCGGATGCTACTGGGCAATCGATGGACCAAATAAAGCAAGACACGGACAGAGATATCTACCTAACAGCTGATGAAGCCAAGGAATATGGTTTGGTCGATGAATTATTGCAGAAAGTTTCCGAATAATTTTCTAATCCACACAGGTAACAAGATTGACTGATATGCGTTAACTTCAGAGTGGAGAACAAACTCTGCGAAGGAAGTGATGAGACTTAATGACTTCAGGCGCCAATAACAAACGCGGTAGGACACAGTATCACTGCTCATTTTGTGGTAAAAATCAGGATCAGGTCAGTCGACTTATTGCGGGTCCAGGGTCAGTATATATATGTAATGAGTGTGTAAGGCTCTGCCAAGACATCATTAATGAAGAGGAAAATCCGGCAGTTGAGACTCTTGAGGAAACCAAGATAGATGCAGATTTTTCTTGGACACCAGAACAAATGGTGAATGTACTGGACGATTTTATAGTCGGACAAGAACAAACTAAGAAGATGCTGGCTGTTGCGGTATACAACCACTACAAACGAGTCGACGCAAAGTGGGATTCTGATATTGAGCTGGACAAGTCAAATATTCTATTGATCGGTGGCACCGGTACGGGCAAAACTGAATTTGCTCGCACATTGGCTAGGATTTTGGAAGTGCCTTTTTCCATAGCTGACGCCACTGCCCTGACTGAAGCAGGTTATGTAGGAGAAGATGTAGAAAATATCCTTTTACGTTTGCTTGAAGCTGCTGACTTTGATATGCAACGAGCAGAAAGAGGAATTATCTATATCGATGAAATAGATAAAGTTTCTCGCAAAACTGATAATCCATCGATCACAAGGGATGTTTCGGGCGAGGGGGTTCAGCAAGCACTACTAAAGATTATCGAAGGAGTCGTTGCATCTGTTCCGCCACAAGGCGGCCGAAAACACCCACATCAGGAGTTTTTACAGTTCGATACGTCGAACGTGTTATTTATCTGTGGTGGTGCGTTCGAAGGACTGGAAGATGTGATTGGACGTCGACGTGGTATCGCGAACCGACCTCTTGGATTTGACACCATTAATTCTTCTGATGTGAGTAAGGAGATCGAAAAAGCTGAAATTTTGAGACACGTAACTCATGATGACCTTTTACAGTATGGACTTATTCCTGAATTTGTCGGTCGGCTTCCGGTAATTTCAACTCTTATGCCTCTTGATTTGGAGATGATGACTAATATTCTTACCCAACCCAAGAATGCAGTACTGAAACAATTTCAACATATGTTTAAAATCGATGGGGTTGAGCTTCAAATCACTGACGACGGACTAACTGCAGTTGCTGAAAAGGCATTAGGACAACGTACAGGAGCTCGTGGCTTGAGAACGGTTCTTGAGCAAATCCTGATGGAGACTATGTTTGAAATTCCAAGTCGGAAAGATATTAAAACCTGCGTGATAACCAGCGAGACAGTCTTAGATAGTCAACGACCGCTATTAATGACCTCAGCTGATGTCAACGAATTTGAAGAATCTAAATCTGCGTAGAGTCTGTGATGTTTTTTTGAAAGCGGTCAAATCAAAAACACGAACTCGACTTGATCAGTTACTGGTAGAGCAGGGGTTAGTATCTGGAAGAGATCGTGCCCGTGCATTTGTAATTGCGCGCGAAGTTACGGTCAATGGAGAGACAATTGCTCAACCAAGTGCACTAGTTCGATCTGATTCAAACTTAGCATTAACTGAGAAACCTCGGTACGTATCCCGTGGTGGAGACAAGTTGGCTCATGTGTTGTCGCAGACTAAGTTAAAAGTTAAGGACAGAAACTGTCTTGATGTAGGTGCGTCCACAGGTGGGTTTACTGATTGCCTTCTACAAAACGGTGCTGCGCACGTTTTGGCGGTCGATGTCGCTTATGGTGAGTTACACACAAGCTTACGCGTTGATAAACGTGTGACGATTTTTGAACGCACTAATGCTCGAGATTTACCAAATTTTGATAAAATTATAGATGTTGCCGTAATGGATGTATCGTTTATTTCGGTCAAAAAGGTACTTCCCGCGGTTTTTCAGGCTACTAGACCTGGAGCGGAAATGCTGATATTGGTCAAACCCCAATTCGAGGCAAAACGGTCGGAGATATTAAAAGGTGGAGTAGTCCGAGATTCAAAAGTTCACGCCCGCGTGGTTTCGGAGATTGGTATTTGTGCTATCGAATTAGGGCTTCGAGTTGAAGGTGTGGTTCGCTCTCCTCTCAAGGGTCCAGCGGGTAATATTGAATTTTTCCTTAAATTACTAAAGCCCGAAAAATGAGTCGATATAGTGGTATGAGAAACTAATATAGGATCGTTTAATGACTTTGAAACATTCACTTACTGCTGCAACGGCATTCCCGGCGCCTTCGAAGATTGGCCTGTGTTTTCCTGATCATTTATCTGAAGCCGATGAGATTTGTGTAGGGGTAGGTAGATGGCTAGAACAATATGCGGTCGATACGTGGACATTACCACTTCCTACGACACTTTCTGACACTTTTCGCGAAGGACTTTCAGGCTCGATTGATGGAACTGATCTTTTGATCTGTATTGGAGGCGATGGCACGGTATTGAAGGCATTTGAACTTGTTTCATCGCTTAAGATACCTGTGCTTGGCATTAGGCTAGGGCGCCTTGGTTTTTTAGCAGAAGTGGTTGAGTCTGAGATCCAACAAACTCTTAGAGAAGTCATGGAAGACCGCTCATTATTATTTGAAAGAAATTTGATTGATGGTTTTCTAGAGAGCTATGGCACTTCTTTTTCAGCACTTAATGACATTGTCATTGGCCGAGATGCGATAGGGAGTACAATTTCGATATTGGCGGAAATTGACGGAACTCTGGTCGCCGAATACAGAGCGGATGCGGTGATTATAGCCACGGCAACCGGATCAACGGGGTATTCGCTATCAGCGGGCGGGCCGGTCTTACATCCGTCAGAGCGCTCGATTTTAATGACGCCTGTTGCCCCACATTTAACGAGATCTAACAGTCTTATAGTACCGCCACAGTCTGAAATTCAATTAACTTTGGTTCGAGGTAACGAAAGTGGGGCTCTGCTTAGTTTTGATGGGATTCGACAGCATCATTTGAATGATGGAGACTCTATCGTGGTCAAAAGCTCCGATCAGGTAGCGAAATTTGTTACGACTAACGGAGGACATGATTTTTATTCAAAAGTCGCGAAGAGGTTGGGTTGGCTGCGATCTGATTATGTGTCGTCATATGATAATCTGAATGACTCTAACTAGGCTAAGATCTATTGATGAGTATGAACAAAAAAACAGTTGCCGAGGAAATTCCTACTGGGGAAATAATTCCAGCTCAGATGATTGATGGAGCCGGAATTGCTCAACTTGTAAACTATTGGGCAGCTCAAGGTCAAATGTTGCCGAGAACTCTAGGTGAAACTTACGAACATCTCCGAGATTTTTACGTCGTGCGATATGACAATGAAATTGTTGGGTGTGCGGCCTTACATCTCGTATGGTCTGATTTAGCGGAGGTTAAGTCAGTTGCGGTGGATGAGAAGATGCAGGGCAGAGGTTTGGGTGCATCATTAGTGAACTCTTGCGTAGATGAGGCACGGCGCCTTGGCCTTGCCAGAGTGTTTGCTTTGACCTATCAACCAGATTTTTTTGAAAGACTTGGCTGGGTGAAGGCTGATGTAATGAATCTTCCAAGGAAAGTTTGGAACGAGTGCTACCGATGTCCGAAATTTCCTAGTTGCGACGAGATCGCCATGGTTTTGGAATTGAGCTAG
>JAQWLS010000042.1 GCA_029247135.1 Dehalococcoidia bacterium
GCTACGGAGACTAAGTCTTCAGATTCGCTGGCGCCTCCACCACAAGAAATAACCAATACGACAGAGATCAGCAAGCTTAGTATTTTTTTCATCGGGTGAAGATAACACTCGATCGCCTTCTGTATAAGACCACAGTCAAGACGATTGAAATTAGCGGAGACACCAGAGTGTTAAAACTTTAAAATACTACTGACACTTCTCAATTTTAGGCACGGTCTAACATCGATACACAATTCATTACGCAGACACTAAAAAAGTATTTCATAATAGTTTCACTATTCGTATTCGTTGCGGCCTGTTCAGACGACACAGTGGCACCAATCGTTGATGAACGATCCAAAGAATCAAACACTCCAACTTCTATGACAATGAAAACAGATATCAAAAAAGAAGTTGCCTTTGACTTTTCCTTTCGACATCTAGAGGAAATTCTTGATCACTCAATATTTGTTCTTCAAATCAATTCTAATCAACGTCTGTCCGACATAAAAATAAGCGGTGGCGGTATACGCACTATTGCGAGAAGTGAAAATTCTATCCAGCTGATGTCACCGATAGTAAATCGGGATAAACAAATACGATTTACCATCACAGTAACCAACGCTAATGGTAAATCGGTCACTAAGGAAAGTAGTTTAAAAGTCACAACCTATGATCATGACTTAGATGCGTATCGCGAACTTAGTCCTCGAAATATCGATAAACATCGCACAAAAGACTACGCAGTATTCAACTTTGGATTCGATTCTATTCAAACGAACGAAACATACACTAAAACGCTCTGTTACCCAAAACCTACTGACTGCTCAGAAAATGACGGCACGTTCACGTCCGATATGCACAACTCACAGACTGGCGATTTTAATGGAGATGGTTGGGAGGATCTTGTAGTGAGTTGGGCAGTTTTTCCTCATACATTAGTGAGTGAAAAGACTCACAGCACCGTCCAGATTTACTTGAACGATGGTACCGGCCGATTATTCAAAGACAACACTATTTATGAAAACGGCTCACCGCCCAGCAGGCATATGTCTTATCGACTTGTCGTTGCCGACTTTAATAATGACGGAATTGATGATATTTTCTCTGGCTCAATGATATTGATGGAGCGAATCCCGGATGGTGGTTATATCAAAGAACATGAACCACACGTACTCCTGCTCTCTAACCCCAGCGGTAGTATGACTGATGCTTCCGACCTGATCGAAAATCGATTCGAAAATTTTGCCCATGACGCATCAGCGGGAGATATTAATCAGGACGGCTATATAGACATCTTCGCCGGCCGACAACTTTTTCTCAATCAGAGTGGTAAGGCATTTACCGACATTTCGAAATACCTTCCAGTTGAATGGCAACAATATTCCCAAAAATATCCGTACCTCATGTCATCACTCGTAGATGATTTCAATAATGACGGCTTCGACGACGTAATCGCATTTTGGGCTGATAACGAACCGTCACAGGATCCTTCAGACGCTGAAATCTTACTTAGCAACGGAACGGATCAGATAGCCGAATGGAAGGTGCAAACACTACCAGAAGGTTTTTTTGGTGCGGGACGTACTAAATTTAATTACGCGGTTGCATCTGATATTGATCTTGATGGTGATTTAGACATTGCTCTGGCTGCAACTAGAGCAGAACCCTATTACGTAGGGCGGCACATCCAGTTACTCATGAACGATGGACAAGGTAACTTCACTGATGAGTCACTTAAACGACTAGGGTCCCAAAAACACAGCGCGAATCATCAGGACCCAGCAATTGAGAGCGATTGCGAACAACACGGCGAAGGCGTGCTGTATGTGAGAGACATGAATAATGACGGGTATGTAGACCTTGTGGATCAAACCGGCAGCTACCCCAAGGTAGGAATGTGTCCGGGAGTACGAGTCTATCTAAATAATGGACTTGGTTTTTTCAAAGAAGACATTCAATCCGAATTGTCATGGGTGAGTGGAGCGCAAATCGCCACCTACGATTCAAATTTTTGGCTTTCAGTCAGAAACCCCACCCAAATAAAAATTCAGCGAGCGATTCCAATTGATTTAGATAAAAAAAATAATATCGACTTTGTATCTCAGGTGTTTGCAGGTTCATTTGAAAATGTACGATTTCTCTATGAAATCATCTCTCTCACAAAACCTGATCGATGATTAAGTATCAACGCAGCAAGAAAGAGCCCACAGTGAAACAAATTGAAACAAATCCTACAATCTCACATCTGGTTGCGGTCTCAAACAATTCTGTCATTGGTGTAGATAACCATCTCCCGTGGACTCTCAAAGCGGACCTCAAACATTTCAGTGCCTACACACAAAAAAAAACGGTCGTTATGGGTAAGAATACCTTCGTCGCGATTGGTCACGCGTTACCCAACAGAAAGAATATTGTGATGTCTTCAACGATGAAATCATCTGACGAAGTTCATGTAGCTTCCAGCCTTCAAGACGCTCTAGACTTTGCGGAATTATGGAATATTCAGATTAATTTGGAAAATGAAATTGTAATAATAGGCGGTGGCGAGATATTCAATCAAACTCTCAACATCGCCAATAAATTAGTGATTACCAGAGTTAATTGTGACATCCCGGGTGATGTATTTTATCCAAAACTTGATATGAGTAAATGGAAAATTACTGACTCATCGGTCCACCAATCCGACTTTGAAAACGAATACGAATTCACGATAGAAACATATCTTCTTAAGTAACCCGTGAAAGTCACGACAACATATGTATTGTCAGGCTATCAGCAAACTAAAAATCAGTCAGAATTGGTAACAGTCGTATCCTGTTTGCCCTCAATAGAAATATTTGGAATCCATTCGAGCCACGCAGGCAGATACCACGCATGTCTGCCCAATATCCGCATAACACTAGGTACTAGTACTGATCGGACTACGGTTGCATCCAGAAGAACCGCTGCACCAAGACCAAATCCCATAGATTGGAAGAATGTGATCTCGCCTAGTGCAAATCCACCAAATACAGCCACCATAATCAGGGCAGCCCCAGTAATAATGCTCGCGGTTGTCCGCAACCCAAACGCCACCGACTCAGAAGGCAAACCGGTGACGTCATAATGTTCCTTGATTCGACTCAACATAAACACGTGGTAATCCATTGATAATCCAAAGAGAATACTGAACATGAATAAAGGAAGCCAAAATTCAACCTGATCAACCTGTTCGAAGCCAAATAAATCAATTAAAAAGCCCTTCTGAAACACAAGCACCACGAGTCCATACGCGGCACCTACCGACAACAAATTCATAATTATTGAAGCAAAGCTAATTGTGACGGAACGGAAAGCAAATAACAGTAAAACAAAGCTCAGACTGAGGACTGCCGCGAACACGATAGGAAGATATTGATCAGTAATTTTCACGGAATCAACAACCTCAGCAGAGCTGCCGCCCACATAAATTGAATAAGAATCCGTGGGAATGTCTGAAAACGCATTTGGAATGATTTCATTTCGTAATCTTCGCACTGTATTCAACGCTGTCTGATCGGACGGATCACCTGGCAGCACAGCACTGAGAGAGGCAAGGTTGACACTTGGTTCTAGTCGAATCGGAGGTTGCCTGTTCGGATTATCGCCATCTGGGTACAACATCAGGAGTCCGGAATCATTGCCGATGGCCTGCTCAAGTTTGCTGATAGCCGACGCGAACTCAGTTGAGCCGATATCCCCGTCAATTGCAACGAGAGCTGGTGCATTCGATCCGAAACCGTACTTAGCATCTAATAATTGAAAGCCTTGCTTAGCTGGTTCACCGTCGGGTAAGGCAGAAATTCCACCCGTACCTTTCTCTAGTTGAAAGTAGAATGAACCTAATACAACCAAAAAGGCTGTTGCGATCGCCATACTCACCCAAGGGTGGTTCATGACGCGAATCGTAATGGCGTCCCAGAAGCCACCTTCATCAGAGGAATCCGTAGAAGTTTTCTCACCCAATCCGAAGGAACGAGTCGATCCTGTAAATTTTCGAAGAGCTGTGAGCACACTCAAAATTATCATCACCAGCGCCGAAACAGCTAGTAATTGTGGACCAATTCCGACTGTCAGAGCAGCCACAACGGATCCAATAATAAATAGTCCCAAAGTCAATCGCACTGGTGCTCGGACCGCCCAAACTCTATCACCAAGGATTCCAATCAACGCGGGAAGTAAGGTCATTCCAACAATGACAGCAACGAACACGACCATAATAGCGCCCAGTCCAAAAGCTTGGAAGGTGCGCTCAGGGATAATCAGCATTCCAAGAAGAGCCAAAACGACAGTAAGTCCACTGAACACCACGGCTCGTCCCGCCGAACCGCTTGAAGCCTCTATTGCCTGTTGCTTAGCTAGACCGCGATTACGTTCTTCCCTGTAACGCGAAAGTATGAAAAGCGAGTAGTCGATACCTACAGCAAGTCCCATCATTGTCATAATATTGGGGACAAATTCATTCAAATCATAGAACTGTCCAACGACTCCGGTCACGCCAAGCGCCGCAAAGATAGCTACGATCGCCAAAATAATTGGGATAAATGCAGCAACTACAGACCCAAATACTAGGGCCAAAATTATGAGAGCAACTGCAATTCCTATCGATTCCCCAGTCTGCAAATCACTCTCGGCCAGTTCAGCAAAAGTGTAATTAATACTTGCATTGCCAATGAAGTACACATCGAAATCATCGGATCTTGCTTCTTCTGCTACATGTAACAACGACCCAATGCTTGTTTCAGCTTCTTCAAGAATTGAAGCAAATACTAGTAGTGATGTCCCGTCCGGAGATGGCTGCGCTGGATAATTAGACCAAACCGTTGAAAGAATCTGTACGCCAGCTGCAGATTCTGCATCAGTAAGACCTTTGGTGAAGTCAGAAACTTTGTTGTCAAATACGGCATCACCGGGTCCAATCCCTTTGCCCACAAACAGAACGAGCTCTGATATTGTGCCTTCCGATTCAGCGCTCTGAGCTGCACCATCAAGTGAGCCAAATCGTTCATCAATAAGATTCTGTGCCTTCTGGTATTCAAGTGTACGTGTCGGGCCTTGACCGCCTTGCAACGCAGTAGGAAGAAGATTAGTCAGCGAGAATCCCGCCGCTACGAGAACAAGAATCCAAGAGAAGACAATCAACCAAGGTCTGCGCCCACTAAAAGATGCAATCCCTTCAACCGAAATACTCATCGAAAGACTCCCGACTAAACAAATCCTAATTGACTAACCCATTCCATCTTGCAGCAATATTCGCTTAGTTGCTTTGTGGACAAAATCGGACAGTTAAAACTGCGCCCTGAAGTTAATATTGTCCTATTA
Source organism: Dehalococcoidia bacterium (assembly GCA_029247135.1). Lineage (GTDB taxonomy): Bacteria > Chloroflexota > Dehalococcoidia > UBA2979 > UBA2979 > UBA2979. Next base: position 5,323 of record JAQWLS010000042.1, read on the forward strand.
CGAACGAATACAAATTGATAGGGGAATTGAACATGACTACGAGACGAATTGTGACGGCTTTAGATCAAAACGGTAAGTCATATATCAAACATGATGGCGAAACTCCAGGATATCTTGACTTAGGTCGTGCCATTAATGAGGAAATCTGGATAGACGATCCAAACCAACCTGAATCGAGCCAGGAAGACGACCCCGCATCAGCAGCGCAATTTAACTTATCGCCACCACTAGGCGGATCATGTGTCAGAGTCTTCACTTTCATACCCAATGCACTCCAAACACATGATCCGACCGTCTTAGCGACTGCAGCAAGCAAGTTCAATACGGGAGATTCAATGGATCCCAATAACCCAGGAATGCACACAACAGCCACGATCGACTACGGGATCGTTTTATCCGGGCAAATAACACTTGAACTCGACGAAGGCAGTGTCGACTTGAATGTTGGAGACATTGTCGTGCAACGCGCCACACCTCATGCGTGGAGAAACCTTACAGACGCACCTTGCACGATGCTATTCGTCCTAATCTCCAGCCCGAATTATTCAGGTAGCTAAGCACCAACTGCTCAACTAGAATACCCATACCGAATCACGTAAAAATTAATTACCAGCCAGCTAGACTCATGAATAAAAAAGATACCTCTGACGCCACGTTCGCAATCGAACATTCTGAGGTGAGAGTCAATAACGTTCAATTACATATTGCCGCTTCGGGTCCGCGGGATGGGATTCCTGTGTTTCTCCTGCATGGTTTCCCAGATGCCTGGTTTGGTTGGGAGTATCAAATAAAATTTCTCGCGCGAAATGGATTCAGAGTCATTGCGCCAGATCAACGAGGGTATAACCTCAGCGAAAAACCGACCGGAATAGAGCACTATGAATTAGAAAAGTTAACAAGTGATATCGTCTCACTAGCTGATCATTTCAATTACGACACTATAAATTTGGCTGGTCATGATTGGGGTGCTGCAGTGTGCTGGAACATTGCTACACGGTATCCAAAACGGGTCAAAAATCTTGCTATATTAAATGTTCCTCATCCGACGGTTATGACAAACTACCTCAAACGCCATCCCAGTCAAATGTTCAAAAGTTGGTATATTTTCGTATTTCAAATCCCAAAGATCGCTGAAATGTTAGCCCGTATAGGTAATTGGCGATTGCTTATATCAGCTTTTCCAAAATACTTGCCTAGCAGCACCAAAAATCGATATAGAGAGGCCTGGTCACAATTTGGTGCTATCACAGGCATGATTAACTGGTATCGAGCAGCCTTCAGATTGGCACGAACACGCACCAGTTCACCAAATAAAGTGACCAGCCCAACACTGATAATATGGGGGAAAAACGACCGATATCTTAGCTACGCGATGGCAGCACTTAGCTTGGAATATTGTCAGCACGGGAAACTTGTTACGCTTGAAACAGCATCACATTGGGTACTGCTAGACAGGCCTGATGAGGTAAGCGAATTACTTCTAAATCATTTTCAATGATTCGCGTGTCAACAAATATATACTTCGTAAACCAATGACCTTCAATATCCCTCTGCAAAATCAAGCATCATTCGTATGGCATCTATAAGAGTTCGCCGAAACAGATCTCTGTTCCACTCCCAGTCAACCGCTTCAGTCAAATCATGGGCGTCGGACACGATAAATAGTCCCACAGACTGAGTTTTTTGATGTTCACAAAGAGCAAAAACAGCTGACATTTCCATATCAACCCCGAGAACTCCATTGTGACGCCAATTCAATTCGGTCTGTGTGGTTTGCCTATAGGGTGCGTCTGTACTCACAGTCCTGCCAGCACGATAAGGTCTAGTTAGTTTCACGAGATGTGTTTCGAGATCTTGTCGCAGGCCAATATTCGGAACAGCCAATTTATCTCTCGCTAGATAGTGAAAAGATGTCCCCTCTTCGCGCACGCATTCCAAGGGAACGATCAAATCTCCAACCTCCAAGGAATCATTAACAGCACCACACAGACCTACCACAAAAACTCGTGTGACTCCCCTGGAAATCGCTGTCTGAATCGCACTAATTCCAATTGGAGCGCTAATCGTGCCCTCAATGAGCACGACGCTTTTCGACTCATTCAGGTAAAGCGGAGTTGACCCACCAAAAAAATAGAGATCTCGATCTAAACGAGTTAAGTTTAAATCTGTACGCAAACCGTCTAATACGTCCTTCGCGAACACAACTAATAAATTCGGGGGTAACTGGTCACCCTCTTTATCTTGTAACTCCGGCCGAATGACCGAAGGAGTTTCATCTTCAGGGTCAAACCAATCAAAAGTATCCATAGGCACACTCTAACAGCGAAGGAAACTACTTGATCGGGCCTCTGGTCAGGGATTCGAAATATAGGTCCTCAGAATGTATGTTTTAATAAGTCTTGAAGCGCAGAGGAAAATTTATGTTGAAGCTCGGCGGCACAGCAACTCCCTCGCATCTGACTGCATTTCAAGCGATTGAGACACACTTCAGTAAACTAGGTATTGATATCGAGTGGGTCCTGTACTCGGATGACATGGCTGTCGTAGAAGCCTTTGTTGAAGGTGACATAGATCTCGCATGGAACGGACCACTAAATTACGTTCGAATTAAAAATTCAATAGAAACACCTTGCCAAGTGGTAGCAATGCGCGATGTAGATTTCAACGTGGTTACCCATTTTTTCGTCTCTGCTAGTTCAAGCATATATACCGTCAAAGATCTTGCCGAGAGAACATTTGCGTTCGGCAGTCGAGGATCCGTAGAAACTGGCCTACTCGCCTATTATTTCCTAAAACAATCTGAACTAGATCCCGATAACGACCTACACTCACTCACATTTTTGGAAGAGAGACCTCCAACAGCCGTCTCCGGCGAACTTGAAGTCCTAGAACAAGTCCTGTCCGGGAGTTACGACGCGGGCGCAATAAGCGGTCCCACGCTAAATAGGCTCATTTCTGATGAAACAATCCGAAGCGATGATATACGTATTATCTGGACAAGTGACGGATACAGTCATTGTTGTTTTACAGCTCAACCAGATATTGATCTTGAGTTACTTGAGAGCCTCCAGAAGGGATTTGAGGAAATAAGTGCTGCTGATCCGACAGGTAGGGTCATATTGCGGGAAGAAGCATGCTCAAGCATTGTTCGAGGTAATCCTCAAGGTTGGGAAATAATTGAACAAGCGGCTCGTGACCAAAGGCTCATCTAAAAATAATCTTTAGCAAGAACCGGCATCAAAGTTGATCTGGTGTTCGTCCCAGCAGCCTAGTGAACACAGCCCTAACGTCGCCAAGCCCCCATTTTTAAGGCGATAGCATTGATAGTTCCGAAACTCGCCATCGCCAAAGCTGCGAAAATATATACTGCTTGAATAGTGTCAAAGATTGAATAAGTCACGAATAAGCCACCGACACATACTACTAAGAATCTCGTCATCGTAGCCACGACCGGCCATTTCATCGCGCTCGCGCCCTGCGACGCAAAATAAAGAGACAGGCCCAATCCTTGAAACCCATAGAAAAATCCAACAATCTGAATATACTGCTTTGCCTCTACAAGAATTGCCTGATCATCGGTTAAATATTTAATCCAAACGTCAGGAAAAATAGCCAGTAGAATCCCTACAATCCCAGAGAGGCACAACGCCAAGAAGCCTCCGGTCCAGCCGATTTTTTCAGCTCGAACAATATTTTTTGCACCTTTATTAGCCCCCACCATAGCCGTCATCGATGTTCCAATTCCAAAGACCAGGGGAATCATCAAAAACTCGACCCTTGATCCTATTCCATAGCCTGCTAATGCCGTTGTCCCAAATTGAGCCACAAGTCCAGTTAAGACAAGAACGGTCGCAACGGTCGTCACTGGTGATAATGATGCAGGCAAAAAAACTACAAAAATATCTTGAAACAGTGATTTCTCGAACTTGCACCGATCAAATCTCAATTGAACGGAAACCGATGAACCTACCAATTTCGTCAACATAACCAAGCTCATGAAAGATGCGGCGATAACTGGCGACAGTGCTGCCCCAATTAATCCCAGTTTAGGTAGACCGAACCACCCCAGAATCAATCCTCCGGAAAGAATAATCTGAATGCATGAGCTAGCTATAGTTAGCGCTGCGGGAAAACGCATATTACCCATTCCGCGAAATACGGACTGAAGGGATCCCGCAAGCCAGAAAGCAATACCCCCTATGAAGACAACTCGCGCATATAACAGCGACTCTTCCAACACTTGTCCTTCGCCACCAAGCCACGCCAAAAATGGCCTTCCCGCCAGAAGAAACATGACAAGAAAAAGAACTGCACCGCTTACCGAGATAAGGATCGCATGCCAGAGAAGTTTTTGAGCTCTTGCAACGTCTCCACTTCCGAGGCTTCTCGCTATTGCTGAATTTATTGCACCACCAAGAGCACCACCGGACATCGTCTGAGTGAGCATCAACAAGGGAAACGCTAGTGCTACTGCCGCCAAAGGATTAATCCCCAGCTTGGCGATAAACCAAACCTCGGCCATTGTGACAATCGACTGTATCAAAAATGACACAGTATTTGGGGCTGACTTCCTCAATAACAGCGGTAGTATTGGATCACTCAGAAGCTCTTGTGTTCTTTTGTCCATGGCATGTCTCCGCAAAATACTGCCTTAGAAACCTTGCGGTTAGGTCAACACAAATAAAGAGTAAGATTAGTGTACGAATGATTATCACAAAGCGCTAAGTTAGGAATTTGAGATGTCGGTAAGTGGACCTTCAGAAAACGATGAAAAAAAATCTGTCAATCGACTGGCAGCCTTCGGAGCACGCGTGATGACTGAAGACGAGGCTAACGAATATATCAATCGAGTTGCGGAAAGACTAGAGAAAAATATTGAAACAACCGAAGGAATTGATCAATTAGCCGATAATTATTTTAGACAAGTTATTGAACAAACTGACAAATCCACAAATAATTTGATTGAAAAAAAAGGTGAGACTAAAGACGATCGGCTAGCTCAATTTGGTGCACGGCTGATGAACGAAGATGAAGCAAACGAGTACATAGATAAAATCTCACAAAGACTAAAAGAAGGCCCAATCGAAGACAATAAGTGACGAATGGATTTTTTTGACTCTGAAATTTTGAATCCACCTGAAGGTCTCTGACACGGTTTAGGTGACGAAAACCAATGAAGTAAATGGAATTAAATTGGAGAAAATATGAAAATAGCAGACATTCAGCATTACATCATTCATCCCACCAAAGCAGCTGAAACCAGCTATCACAACTATGCAAAAGGAAAAAATTTATGCTTTGTGAAAATAGAAACTGATGAAGGCATAAAGGGTTGGGGCGAATGTTACACACAAGCAGACCGTGATACTCAGGTCACGGCTCACATAGATCAATTAAAAAGATATTTAATCGGCCGCGATCCGAGACACATTAAGCATTTCCTGCAAATGTCCTTTGATGACTTTGGAGCTCGACGGGGCGCAATGGATCTTTACAGTGCCGTAAGCGGTCTTGAGCAAGCAATGTGGGATATTCTGGGGAAATCATGCGACCTGCCGGTATACATGCTTCTGGGTGGCCCTTGCCGAGACAAAATCAGAGTCTATGCGAACGGTTGGGGTGGCGGTAGTTGGGACGAAAATGAAGTGGCAGAACAGGCAAAAAAAATCGTAGCATTAGGGTTTACTGCACTTAAATTCGACCCAGTACCAGGACCATGGAGAACCTTCATCGACAAAACAGTAGAACGCCAAACTGTAAAAAATGTGCAGGCCGTGCGAGAAGCCGTCGGCCCAGATATCGACATCCTAATCGAAATGCACCGGCGCTTAGCTCCAATGCATGCAATTCGGATAGCAAAAGAAATGGAGCAATTTAAACCATTTTGGTATGAAGAGCCGGTACTTGCAGAAAATATCAATGCACTAGCCACGGCTAAACGAGAAATAAACATCCCTGTCGTTACCGGGGAAGAACTCTACACGAAATTTGAGTTCAGAGAAATGTTCGAGAAAGACGCAGCAGATATTATTAATCCAGATGTCTGTAATGTAGGTGGAATCCTAGAGCTAAAAGAAATCGCTGCAATGGCCGAACCATATTTCGTTGCTGTTTCGCCACACAACTACAACAGCACCACAATTGGTTTAGCCGCAACGCTTCAGGTGTCTGCCGCCATACCTAATTTTCTGATCACCGAATATTTCATAAATTTCGAAGAACTTGGTCAAGATATTGCCACCACTCAGTTCCCAGTAGTAGACGGATATATCCAATTACCGGAAAATTCAGGGCTTGGTACCGAACTCGATGAGCGTGCCCTCGCAGAATTTCCCTATCAGCAGTTCCCTATGCGAAACATTAGAAATTACTCAGATGAAGGTCCTTAGATTTAGATTGCTAGAAAGTAAAATTAATATAAAGCGAGCGATTGCTATGAAATCTGGTTAGGGTAATCAAATTAATTTGGTAGACGACTGTTGATATTTTCTACTGCAAGCGAGTATTATTCGGAGACGTCATAAGCGCCTACGTACTCAGGCTTCGAACCCTAATTTATTAGTGCGTCGTACCTATCGGCGAGAGGAAAATCACTTGTCCGCTCAAACTCAATCAATCGCGAACGACGGCAACCCACTAATTACGGTTCTGAAATTAAAAGATTACAGATCTTTTTGGGTAGCTCAATTTATAGCTCAACTTATAGCAGGCGCTTTGAGATTTGCTTTTATTTGGCATGCGCCCAATCTCGGTGACGTTGTTTGGACAGTGCCATTAATGGCTATCTCTACCGCACTGCCCGCGTTCATAGTGTCACTACCAGCGGGCGCTATTGCGGATCGCATGAATCATCGTGTCTATTGCATCGTACTCAGCGCAGCAACCGCAGTACTCCTTCTTCTAACAGGAGCTCTACTCCTCACAGATTTATTGAATCTATATCTTGCAGTTTTAATGTCGTTCTTACTAGGAGCCACTGGGGCTGCCGGAATGCCTGTATATCAGGCTATGGTTCCAAGGCTGGTTGGAAGTCAACTACTTGCCTCCGGGGTTGCGCTGCAAAACCTAGGCATGATGGCAAGCATGGTAATTGGCGCCGTACTTGGCGGTGGTCTAATCCAATTCTTAGGAATGGATTTATCGTTCCTTTTCTGGGCCGCGCTTATGGTGCTTAGTACTTTGTTATTTTTTGTAATGAGCTATGCCACAAATGATCAAACACAATCTAACAAATCTCTTAGTTCACTTATTCCAGACATCTTGGCTGGTATTCGGTTTGTGTTCTCTAATGAGCCACTGCGGAGTCTGACTCTAGCTGGCTGCGTTATGGGTTTTGGGGGCGGTGCCTACCAAACCCTAGTCCCAGAAATCGGCCGATTCCAACTTGGGCTGGACGCGGGTATGACCTCCCTAATGTTTGGACTAATGTCCGGTGGAATGATTATTTCAACTCTCATTATTGCGTCACGCAAGAACTTGACGGCAAAAGGCCGCTACTTATTATTTGCACTGAATTGCTTTGGGCCCGGTCTAATGTTTATAGGACTGTCAACTTCTTTGTGGCTGACATTTATTTTCCTACCACTTTGGGGTCTTTGTGGCGGAATACTCATGACTACGCAGCGAACTCTTCTCCAGGAAAGCACGCCTAACGACGTCATGGCGCGAGTGATGAGCGTAAATGTTTTTGCAAGCGCAGGACTATTACCGTTATCAGCCGGCGTGATATTCGTTCTTCGAGGTTTTTGGTCAGCAGGTGAATCCATGACCGCAATCGGATTAATCGTAACTCTGTCTGCAGTCACTTTGGCAGCTACACGGCGATTTTTATGGAGAAAATCACTCTAGCGGAAATTCAATTACCTTAATTAATAGCAGTTCTTAGCTTGATAAAAGCCTTACTGAACTCTTTTCTTGCCAGTCTTTTCCTCGTATAGCTTCCAAGTGGCATCATTAAAAGGATAATATTTGCCTGGAGAACAGTTTTCTATTTCCAACTGCGCCTTTATTACTTCTTCAACTTCCTCACGCTCGTGAGCGATTCGTATGACTTCATCAACTTCAGAGCTAGGAACTACGACCACTCCATCATCATCCCCGACAATGGCATCTCCAGGTCTTACCAAGACACCGCCACACTGAATCGCATCATTCACTTGCCACGGCCAGAAATCAGCTGGTCCTTGTTTGGCGGTAGTACTAGCTGAATATACCGGAAACCCATAATCCTTAAGCATTACGCTATCCCGCACACCGCCGTCAGTAACCAACCCGCCTACTTTCCGCTGCATCAATCGCATGAATTTAATGTCTCCGCCGATGGAGCTGTACTTCCATCCCATAGCGTCTATAACTAACACCTCACTTGGGCCACAGAGTTCAATTGCCACGTATTCTGCTGACTGCTCTCGCTTGGGTTTATCTTCAGCTAGGTCGGGTCGATGTGGAACAAATCGTAGGGTGACCGCCCTCCCGGCCATAGATTGGCCAGGCTTAAGAGGTAATGCCCCCTCAATATAGCCTGAAGGCCATCCTTTTACCCACAG